>NZ_JBVHZJ010000005.1:0-245552 GCF_055574655.1 Streptomyces sp. NPDC029956
GCAGTGGCTGCACACCTACAATCACCACCGCGGACACACCGCACTCGCAGGCAAACCACCCGCCAGCCGCGTCCACAACCTCACTGGGCAATACACCTAGGTCGTCTCTTTCGGATCCTGCCGGGCGGCGCGGGCCAGGCACGATCCGGAAGAGACGACCTAACCCCGGAACCCCGCCGTGGGCGCCGCTTCACCGGAGCGGCGCCCACCCACGATGGCCGGCCCCGCCGCGGGCCCGCGTTCCCGGGACGGATTCACGGCGGGCGGCAAGGGCGGCAGCCGACCCGCACGGGGGCACCCGACGGGGCGAACGCCCACGAGCCGCAGCCCGACGACACCGCGTCCCTCGTTCGGGTCATGCTCGCCGACTCCCCGGACATTCCCCGACAACCCCCGGCACTCTGTCGTCCATGCGTGCCGAACCCCCACCCCTCGCCGCCGACCCCGCCGCCCTGAGCCGCCTCCTCGACACCGCTCTCGACGCCCTGCGCGAAGGCGCGGAGCTCCGGGGCGGCCCGCTTCCGGCCGGCGGGCCGGAGGCCGTGACGCGGCGGGTGCGGGAGGCACTGGGGGAGGTACTCCCCGAGACGGGCCACGGCCCCGACGAGGCACTCCGTACCCTCGTGCGGGTCCTGGCGGAGGGCGCCGCCGACCCCGCCCACCCCCACTGCGCGGCCCACCTCCACACCCCGCCCCTCGCCCTCGCCGCCGCCGCCGACCTCGCGGCCTCCGCGCTCAACCCGTCCATGGACTCCTGGGACCAGGCCCCCGCCGCCTCCGCGATCGAGGACCGGGTCACGGCCGCCCTCGCCGCCGAGGTCTTCCCGGACGCCACGAGTCCCGACGCCCTCGTCACCACCGGCGGCACCGAATCCAACCAGCTCGCCCTCCTGCTCGCGAGGGAACGCCTCGGCACCGCCGTCCGCACCGTCGTCGGCGCGAACGCCCACCACTCCTTCCAGCGGGCCGCCTGGCTCCTCGGGCTCCCGCAGCCGGTCGTGGTGCCCACCCCGCGCGGCACCCTGGACCCGGCCGCCCTGCACGAGACCCTGACCGACCTCACCGGCCCGGTCCTCGTCGCCGCCACGGCGGGCACCACCGACGAGGGCCTCATCGACCCGCTCCCGGCCCTGGCCGGCCTCTGCGAGGAGCGGCACACCGACCTCCACGTCGACGCCGCCTACGGAGGCCCCGTCCTCTTCAGCCCCAGGCACCGATCCCTCCTCGACGGCCTGGCCCGCGCCCGTACCGTCACCGTCGACCTGCACAAACTGGGCTGGCAGCCGGCCGCCGCCGGACTCCTCGCCGTACGGGACACCGCCGACCTCACCGTGCTCGGGCACACCGCCGCCTACCTCAACGCCGACGACGACACCGAGGCCGGACTCCCCGACCTCCTCGGCCGCTCCCTGCGCACCACCCGCCGCCCCGACGTCCTCAAGACCGCCGTCACCCTCCGCGCCCTCGGCCGCACCGGCCTCGGCGACCTCGTCGACGCCTGCATGGACCGGGCGCAGGACCTCGCCGACCTGGTCGAGAAGGCACCGGGGCTCGACCTGCGAGCCCGCCCCACCCTCACCACCGTCCTGTTCCGGCCGAACGGCCCCGGCGTCACCGACGGGACCGTCGCCGCCGTCCGCCGCACCCTCCTCACCGAGGGCCGCGCCGTCCTCGGCCGCGCCGAGGCGGACGGCCGGCTCTGGCTCAAGGCCACCCTGCTCAACCCCCACGCCACCCCCGGCGACCTGGCCCAGCTCATCACCCTCGTGGAAGGCAGCGCGCACCGATGACCGGCAGCACCGGCAGCACCCCCCAGGACGACCTCGACCGCCCCCACGATCTCGTGGGCGTCGGCATCGGCCCCTTCAACCTCTCGCTCGCCGCCCTCGCGCACGGTGTCCCCGGCGGGCTCACCACCGCCTTCTTCGAGCAGAAGCCCGCCTTCCACTGGCACCCGGGCCTCCTCATCGAGGGCGCCACGCTCCAGGTCCCGTTCCTCGCCGACCTGGTGACCCTGGCCGACCCCGCCAGCCCGTGGACCTTCCTCAACTACCTGAAGAGCCGTGAGCGCCTCTTCCCCTTCTACTTCGCCGAGAAGTTCCACATCCAGCGCGCCGAGTACGACGCCTACTGCCGCTGGGTCAGCGAGCGGCTCCCCGGCCTGCACTTCGGCCACCAGGTCGACTCGGTCCGCTGGAACCCCGAACGGCGCCTGTTCGAGGTCGACTTCACCCAGATCGACCCGGGCGGCGAGGCCGAGGCCCTGGGCCGCGCGTACACCCGGAACGTCGTCCTCGGCGTCGGCACCGAACCGTACGTCCCCGAACCGCTCAAACCGCTCGCCGACGCCCCCGGTGTCCCCGTCTTCCACTCCGCCGACTACCTCGCACACCGCGAGACGCTCCTCGCCGCCGGGCACGTCACCGTCATCGGATCCGGCCAGTCCGGCGCCGAGGTCTTCCTCGACCTGCTCCGCGCCCGCCCCGCCGGCGCCGAGAGGATCCACTGGCTCGCCCGCACCGAGGCCTTCGCGCCGATGGAGTACTCGAAACTGGGACTCGAACACTTCACCCCGGACTACACCCGCTACTTCCACTCCCTGCCCGAACCGGTACGGGGGGACCTCGTGCCCCGGCAGTGGCAGCTGCACAAGGGCATCGACGCCGACACGATCGCCGCCATCCACGACGAGCTGTACCGCAGGACCCTGCACGGCGGCTGGCCGGACGCCGTCCTCACCCCGGGCGTCCGGGTCCGTACGGCCGGCCGGGTCGCCACCACCCAGGTCGAACTCCACCTGGAACACCTCCAGCAGGGCACCCGCTCCCGGCTCACCACCGACGCCGTCGTCCTCGCGACCGGCTACCGGGAGCGCCCGGTGGACCGGATGCTCGCCGGGCTCGACCCGTACCTCCGCCACGACTCGGCCGGGCGCGCCCGGGTCGACGAGCGGTACCGGCTGGTCCTCGACCCGTCGGTGACCGGCGCCGTGCACGTACAGAACGCCGAGCGGCACACCCACGGCGTCGGCGCCCCCGACCTCGGCCTCGCGGCCTGGCGGAGCGCGACCATCCTCAACTCGATCACCGGCACGGAGCCGTACCCGCTGCCGCGCCGCACGGCCTTCACCCGCTTCGGCCTGGAGACACGAGAGGCGCCGAGCATCCCGGCCCAGGGCCAGAAGCTGACGCCTCTCGTGCAGCAGTGAGAACCGATCGAGTCCTAGAAGACCGGGACGCCGTCCCGCGTCAGCTTCCAGTCCACCGACGCGAACAGGGACGGATCGACCGTCCCCTTCGCCTGCACCCACCGGATGATGGTGTTGCGGATCTCGTCCGAGTCGGCCCACAGCTGCTGGGCGCCGGCGACGTGCGGGAACGCGCCGCCGCCGCTCGCCCGGTAGTTGTTGACCGCGAGGACGAACTTCGCCGCCGGGTCCAGCGGCTCGCCCTCGAACGACAGGTTCACGATCCGGGAACCGGCCGGCTGGGCGATGTCGATGTCGTACGTGAGCCCGGAGACCGCGTCGTAGTTGTAGTCCGGGATGGCGTCCGCGTTGGTCAGCTTCGCGGTGTCCACCGGAACGCCCGCCGGGGTCCGGACGTAGTACCGCGCCGAGTACTCCAGGTAGTCCTTCAGCTGGGCGCCCGTCATCAGACGGGCCTCCAGGGTGTTCTCGAAGGGGTACAGCCCGGCGGCGTCCTTGATGGAGACCTGGCCGGCCGGGATGCGGGCCGTGCGGGAGAAGCAGGAGGCCTGCGACAGCACCGGCAGGGCCGCGTGCGCGCCGCCCGCGAGGGCCGCCTTCACCGTCTCGGCCTGGACGACGTTGATCAGGTCGATGATCGGCTCGTCCCTCCACGGCGCGTCGGCCGTGGTCATGGCCGCGGTGGAGGTGCCGATGATCTGGTTGACGTACGCGACGACCTTCTTGTGCTCGTCCCCGAGCAGCCCGGTGATCTCCGGGTCCTCCGCCACGGTGTTGGAGTTGAGGACCTGCGCGGCGACCTTCTCGACGGTCCAGCAGCCCTTCTCCCACACCAGGTCGAAGTCGAAGAGGGTCAGGCGCTGGCCCCACTTCAGGGGCTCGGACAGGACGACGTCCTTGCCGGTCTCCTTGTTCTTCACCCGGTACTCGGGGATCTCGGTGTGCGCGTGACCGACGAGGATCGCGTCGATGCCCGGCACCTGCTCGGCGACGAGCCCGGCCGCGTTCTCGATGTGGGGGAGCTGGTCACCGTACGAGGAGGTGCCGCTGGAGCCGGAGTGCGCCGAGACGACGACCACGTCCGCGCCCATCGAGCGCAGCTTCGGTACCCACTTCGCGGCCTGCTCCTCAAGGCCGGGGAAGACCATCTTCCCGCTGACGTTCGCCTTGTCCCAGATGGCGATGCCGGGGTTGGTCAGACCGAGGATCGCGACCTTGACGTCCTTGCCGTGCGGGGTGCGCAGCCGGTGCATGCTGTACGGGGCGAAGGCCGGACGCAGGGTCTTGGCGTCGAGCGCGTTGGCACCGAGCAGCGGGAAGTCGCACTGCTCCTCGAACTTGCGGAGCACGGGGATGCCGTAGTTGAACTCGTGGTTGCCGAGCGCGGCGGCGTCGTAGCCGATGGCGTTCATGGCCTGGGCCATCGGGTGGACCGGGCCGCGACGGGCGGTGATCGGGTCGACCTTGGCGTAGTAGTACGACAGCTGGGTGCCCTGGATGGTGTCGCCGGCGTCGATGAGGAGGGTGTTGCGACGGCCCTTCTCCGCGCGGACCTGGTCGACCAGGGTGGAGATCTTGGCGAGGCCGACGTCGTTGTGGGCCTTGTCGTCGAACTCCTTGTCCGTGAAGTAGTCCCAGTTGAAGACGTTGCCGTGCAGGTCGGTGGTGCCCATCACGGTGAAGGAGTACCGCTTCCGCGGACGCGGGCGGCCGTGGCCGCCGTGGGCCTCGGCGGGAACGGCGACGGCTCCGGCGACGGCCACTCCGGCCCCGGCGGCGGCCGAGCGCTCCAGGAACGTCCTGCGGTTCAGCGGCATGTGTTCTCTCCCCTTGTGGTTCTGTGCCGTCGGCGCCGACCGTGGCGCACAACGCGCGTAGATTCTGACCCGGAGGGCCACGTCGGCAACAGAGCTTTCGGGTTACGGAGTGGGAAAGTGTTCGGTGGACGATCGCTGCCGAACACGGAGGAGTCAGGACGTGACGCAGGAACACGCGACGCCGGAAGCGCCCCAGGTGACGGTTCGTGGAGAGGGCCGGCTGGAGGTCGACCCGGAGCTCGCCCGGATCTGGGTGGCCGTCTCCGCCCGAGGGCCCGACCGGTCGGCGACGCTGGCCGACCTCACCCGGCGCAACGCCCTGGTGCTCGAGCTGATCAAGGCGCAGGGCTCCGCCGTGGAGAAGCTGGAGACCGGCAGCTTCTCGATCTCCCCCGAGCTCACCCGCAAGGGGCGGGGCGAGCGGGTGCACGCCTTCCACGGGCGGGTGCGGGTCACGGCCGAACTCACCGACTTCACCGTGCTGGGGGAGCTGGTGACCCGGCTCGCCGACCTGGAGCTGACGAGCGTCGACGGCCCGTGGTGGTTCCTGCGCCCGGCCTCCCCGGCGTACGCGGAGGCCCGCAGGCTCGCGGTGACGGAGGCGGTGCAGCGGGCGCGGGCCTACGCGGAGGCGCTCGGCACCTCGCTCTCCTCACTCCTCGAACTGTCGGACGCGGGTGTCGCGGAACCGCTGATGCCGCGGCGGGCCGCCTTCGGCTCGGCGGCGGTGGCGTACTCGGCGGAGGGCGTCGGAGAGGCCCCTCCGCTCGACCTCGAACCGCAGCGCCAGACGGTGACCGCCGAGGTCGTGGCCCGCTTCACGATGCGGCCGCCCGCACTCTGAGACAAGGGGCGCCGGGGCGCGAAAATCGCTCATCGGAGCACCCCGGCGCACAGATTCAAGACTTGTCAACAGCCCTTCACGGAAAGGTTGTTGAGTAGTCATGTCTCGCCAACTCGCTACTGGTCGGTAAGCCCTAGGCTCGCACCATGCGCCGAGCGAAAATCGTTTGTACCCTTGGGCCCGCCACCGAAACATACGACCAGATCAAGGCGTTGATCGAGGCCGGAATGGACGTGGCCCGCCTCAACCTCAGCCACGGCTCGTACGCCGAGCACGAGGAGCGCTACCAGCGCGTACGCAAAGCCTCCGACGAGACCGGCCGCAGCATCGGCGTCCTCGCCGACCTTCAAGGCCCGAAGATTCGCCTCGGCCGCTTCCGTGAAGGCCCCGTACTCCTTGAACGCGGCGACGAGTTCGCCATCTCCGTCGAGCCCGTGGAAGGCGACCGCCACTGCTGCGGGACGACCTACCCCGGCCTCGCCGCCGACGTCACCACCGGCGAGCGGATCCTCGTCGACGACGGCCGCGTCACCCTGGAGGTCACCTCCGTCGACGGACCCCGGGTCAACACCGTCGTCATCGAAGGCGGCATGGTCTCCGACAACAAGGGCCTCAACCTGCCCGGCGTCGCCGTCTCCGTCCCCGCCCTCTCGGAGAAGGACATCGAGGACCTCCGCTGGGCCCTGCGCATCGGCGCCGACGTCATCGCCCTCTCCTTCGTCCGCAGCGCCCGGGACATCGACGACGTCCACCGGATCATGGACGAGGAGGGCCGCCGGCTGCCCGTCATCGCCAAGATCGAGAAGCCGCAGGCCGTCGAGAACATCGAGGAGATCGTCGCCGCCTTCGACGGCATCATGGTCGCCCGCGGCGACCTGGGCGTCGAGATGCCCCTGGAACAGGTCCCGATCGTCCAGAAGCGCGCCGTCAAGCTCGCCAAGCGGAACGCCAAGCCGGTCATCGTCGCCACCCAGATGCTCGACTCGATGATCGACAACTCCCGGCCCACCCGCGCCGAGGCCTCCGACGTCGCCAACGCCGTCATCGACGGCACCGACGCCGTCATGCTCTCCGGCGAGACCAGCGTCGGCCGCTACCCCATCGAGACCGTCCGCACCATGAGCCGGATCGTCGAAGCCGCCGAGGAGGACGTCCTCGCCAAGGGCCTGCCGCCGCTCACCGACCGGAACAAGCCCCGCACCCAGGGCGGCGCCGTGGCCCGCGCCGCCGCCGAGATGGGCGACTTCCTCGGCGCCAAGTTCCTCGTCGCCTTCACCCAGTCCGGCGACACCGTCAAGCGACTCTCCCGCTACCGCTCGCCCATCCCGCTGCTCGCCTTCACCCCGGACCCGGCGACGCGCTCCCAGCTCAACCTCACCTGGGGCGTCGAGACCTTCCTCGGCCCGCACGTCGACTCGACGGACGCGATGGTGGCCCAGGTCGACGAGGAACTGCTGCGGATCGGCCGCTGCCGGCCCGGCGACATCGTGGTCATCACGGCCGGCTCCCCGCCGGGAGTCGCGGGCTCGACGAACCTGGTACGGGTCCACCACATCGGCGACCCGCTGACGTAGGGGTCAGTGCTTGGGGCCGATGTGGCGGTCCATGAGGGCGACGTCATCACGCCGTGCCACGGAGACGTCCTGGGCCCCGGTCGCCCGGCGCCTGCTCCGCCAGGACACCCCGACACGGTCCATCGTGTCGGTGTACAGCCGCGTGATGTCGTCCGAGGTGTTGGTGAAGGAGTAGCGGGGGTACTCGTACCGCTTCGTCCGGCCGCCGATGGTCTTCTCCGTCCAGTTGACGATGCGCGACCCGTCGGAATGGATCAGTCCTCGGATGAACGACCACGGGTGGGCGACGACGATCTCCTGCTGCCACTCTTCGAGGACGATGGCCCGCTCGTGCTTCCTGCCGGGGGCCGTGCTGCGGGAAGAGGCAGGTGAGGTGCTTGGAGTACACCTTGACGTCGCGACACCCGGTCTTCCGTGCCCAGGAGGCCGTGTTGTCGGGGAACACCGTACGTACGGCCGTCATGGCTTCCTGCTGCACTCCGGGCCAGGCGTCGTCGAGTGTGATCCGGAGGCTCGGCACCCGATGCTGTCGGGGGTGACTGATGTGCCCGTCGCCGAAGTACAAGCCGAGAAGACACGCGTACGCGGCTTCATCGAGCTCGCGTCCGTCGCACCGTGGGCAGAGGGGACGATTGCACCTGCCGGGGCACTCGCCTCGCTTGGCGCGGTCCTCGTGCTTCCAGGAGCTGATCGTGCCCTGAGGGACGTTGAGTTCGCGCGCCACGTCCGCGTTCTTGGCGCCGCCTCGGAGCAGCGAGAGCGCCCGCTGTCGCACTTCTGTGCCGTGAAAGTTCATGCGATCACTCTGCGCAACGAGTCGTCGTTGGGCGTAGCGAAAAGCGGACATTCACACGAAGGTGAACGTCCGCTTCCAGAATGGTGCCGGGTATGGGATTCGAACCCACACGTCCTTTCGGACAGAGGTGTTTGAGACCTCAGCGTCAGCCAATTGCGCCAACCCGGCAATGTTGCCAGTCGAAGTGTACCCGGTCACCAGTCCGGCCAGCAGCTAGGTAGGCTTCCTAGTGCAGCGCACTGCCCCGCAACGAGGAGCCCCCGTGACCGCCCCCGAGTCGCCCCAGCCCGCCGACGACGCCGACGCGTCGCACGTCCCGCCGCTGACGACCCGCGTCGTCATCGCCGAGGACGAGGCCCTCATCCGCCTCGACCTCAAAGAGATGCTGGAGGAAGAGGGCTACACGGTCGTCGGTGAGGCCGGTGACGGCGCCACGGCCGTCGAGCTCGCCCGCGAGCACCGCCCCGACCTCGTCATCCTCGACGTGAAGATGCCCGTCCTCGACGGCATCTCGGCGGCGGAGAAG
Organism: Streptomyces sp. NPDC029956; assembly: GCF_055574655.1. Taxonomy (NCBI): domain Bacteria; kingdom Bacillati; phylum Actinomycetota; class Actinomycetes; order Kitasatosporales; family Streptomycetaceae; genus Streptomyces; species Streptomyces sp. NPDC029956. Next base: position 8,766 of record NZ_JBVHZJ010000005.1, read on the forward strand.
ATCGCCGGCGAGTCCATCGCCCCGGTCCTCATGCTCACCGCCTTCTCGCAGCGCGAGCTCGTCGAGCGGGCCAGGGACGCCGGCGCCATGGCGTACCTGGTGAAGCCCTTCAGCAAGAGCGACGTGGTGCCGGCCATCGAGATGGCCGTCTCCCGCTTCTCCGAACTGCGCGCCCTGGAGCAGGAGGTCGCCGACCTCTCCCAGCGCCTGGAGACCCGCAAGCTGGTCGACCGCGCCAAGTCCATCCTGCAGACCCAGTACGGGCTGACGGAGCCGGCCGCGTTCCGCTGGATCCAGAAGACGTCCATGGACCGGCGGATGTCCATGCAGCAGGTCGCCGAGGCCGTCATCGAGGACGCGGAGGAGAAGAAGGCGGCCAAGGGCCAGTAGCCCCGCTCCTCCCCGCCGTACGCGTACGGAGAAGGCCCGCCCCACGACTCTGTGGGGCGGGCCTTCTGTCCGTGGTGCCGACCGGTGGGTCAGTCCTCGCCGAGGTACGCCTTGCGGACGGACTCGTCGTGGAGCAGGTTCTGGCCGGTGCCCGAGAGCACGACCTTGCCGATCTCCATCACGTGACCCTGGTCCGCGAGGGCGAGCGCGGCCTGGGCGTTCTGCTCGACGAGCAGGATCGTGGTGCCCTGGGCCTTCAGCTCGGCGATGGTCGCCATGATCTTCTGCATCATGATCGGCGAGAGGCCCATGGAGGGCTCGTCGAGCATGAGCAGCTTCGGCTGGGACATCAACGCCCGGCCCATGGCGAGCATCTGCTGCTCACCGCCGGAGAGCGTGCCGGCCGCCTGCTTGCGACGCTCGCCCAGGATCGGGAAGAGGTCGTAGGCGCGCTGGACGTCCTTGGCGATGCCCGCGGTGTCCTTGCGGAGGAAGGCGCCGAGGAGGAGGTTCTCCTCGATCGTCATCCGGGGGAAGATGTGCCGGCCCTCGGGGGAGTGGGCCAGTCCCAGCGAGACGATCTTGTGTGCGGGGATCTTGCGGAGGGACTTGCCCTCGAACTTGATCTGGCCGCCGACCGGCTTGAGGAGCCCGGAGAGGGTCCGCAGGGTGGTGGTCTTGCCGGCGCCGTTGGTGCCGATGAGGGTGACGACCTCACCGGCCTCGACGGAGAAGGAGATGCCCTTGACGGCCTCGATCTTTCCGTAGGCGACGCGCAGGTCCTCGACTTCGAGCAGTGCGGTCATGCGTCGTTCTCCTTGCCCGAAGCAGGGTCGTGCGTGGTGTCCTCCGAGGAGGTCTCCTCGGCGGCCGGTGCCTCGTCGGCGGCGGCCTCGGGGGTCTCGGTCGCCTCAGCGGCCTCGGCGGCCTCAGGGGCGTCGGGGGCGTCGTCCTCGGACGGCGTCTCCTCCTCGGCGGGCGCGTCGTCGGAGGGGGCGGCCTTCGCGGGAGCCTCCTTCGCGGGGGCCTCCTCCGCCGGTGCGTCCGCGACGGGCTCGCCCAGGTAGGCGGCGATGACCCGCTCGTCGCTCTGGACGGTCTGGCTGTCGCCCTCGATCAGCTTCTGGCCCTGGACGAGTACGGCGACCCGGTCGCAGAGGTTGAAGATGAACCGCATGTCGTGCTCGATGACGAGGACGGCGATGCCCATGTCCCGGATGGCGAAGATGAGTTCCTCCGCCGCCCGCGTCTCCTGCGGGTTCATGCCGGCGGTGGGCTCGTCGAGCAGGATCAGGCCGGGGTCGCTCGCGAGGGCGCGGGCGATCTCCAGCTTGCGCTGCTCTCCGTACGGGAGGTTCTTGGCGAGGTGCTGAGCCTTGTCCTGGAGGCCGATGAACTCCAGGAGCTCCATGGCGCGGTCCGTCGCCTCGGCCTCGGCCTTGCGGAAGCCGGGCAGGCGGAGCAGCGCCGACCAGAGGCCCTGCTTCATCCGGGTGTGGCGTCCGACGAGGACGTTCTCCAGGACCGTCATGTTGTGGAACAGACGGATGTTCTGGAAGGTGCGGGCGATGCCGGCGTCGGTGACCTTGTAGGACGTGGGCGGCAGGACCGTGCCCTTGTACCGGACCTCACCCTCGGTGGGGACGTAGAGACCGGTGAGGCAGTTGAAGAAGGTGGTCTTGCCGGCGCCGTTGGGGCCGATGAGACCGACGATCTCGCCGCTGTTGACGGTCAGGTTCACATCGCGCACGGCGGTGAGGCCGCCGAAGCGCATGGTGACCCCGCGTGCGTCGAGGACGGCCTCGCCGGCGGTCGGCGCGGCGGTGGCGTCGGCGGTCTTCGTGGTGGTCGTCATGGTTCAGGCACCTGCCTTGGCGAGCGTGGCGGGCGTCTCGTCGTTCTCGTGGAACTCCAGCTGGTTGCGCCGGTTGGCGATCATGCCTTCCGGGCGGAAGCGCATGAGCAGGATCAGCGCGACGCCGAAGGCGAAGAGCTGGTACTCGCCCATGAACTGGAGCTTGTTGGGGATGAGGAAGAGCAGCGAGGCGCCGACCAGCGGACCGCTCATCGTGCCCATGCCGCCGAGGACGACGGCCGCGAGCAGGAAGGCGGAGTTGGGCGGGATCGGACCGGCGAAGAGGTACTGCTCCGGGGTCACCGTGTAGGTGACGTGGGCCTGGACGGTGCCGGCGAGGCCGGCGAGCGAGGCGCCGAGTGCGAAGGCGATGAGCTTGACCCGGAAGCCGTTGATGCCCATGGCGAGCGCGGCGGTCTCGTCCTCGCGGATGGCGACCCAGGCGCGGCCGATGCGGGAGTCGCCGCTGCGCCGGAAGACCAGCACGACGACCGCCATGATCAGCAGCATCAGGAAGAAGTAGTTCGCGAAGCGGCCGATGGTGAATCCGGCGATGGAGTGCTCGGCGCCGAAGTCGAACCCGAAGATGTTCAGGTTCGGGATGGACGCGATGCCGTTGGAGCCGTTGGTGATGTCCGGGCCGGAGGTGCCGTCGGTGTTCATGACGGCGATGCGGAAGATCTCACCGAAGCCGAGCGTCACGATGGCGAGGTAGTCGCCGCGCAGTCGCAGGGTCGGGGCGCCGATGAGGACACCGAAGACCAGGGAGGCTCCGGCGCCGACCAGGATGGCGGCCCAGAAGGGGAAGTGCACGCCGAAGGGCGAGGTGGGGGCGCCCGAGACGAGGGCGGCCGCGTAGGCGCCGACGCCGAGGAAGGCGACGTAGCCGAGGTCGAGGAGACCGGCGAGGCCGACGACGATGTTCAGGCCCAGGGCGACCGTGGCGAAGATCAGGATGTAGACGCCGAGCGTCGCGTACTGGTCGTCGGTCTGGGTGAAGGGGAACAGCGCCGCCGCGGTGAACGCGCCCGCGATGGTGAGGTTCTGGTGCTTCTTGGTGAGCTGGGTGGCCTGCTGCGTGAGGCCCGACTTGTTGACCGCGGCGAAGCCGAGGCCGGCCGTGATCAGGAAGCCGAGGAACAGCTCGTCGTACTCGGTGCCGACTCCGTAGGTGAAGACGCCGAGCGCCACGGCGAGGATGCCCGTGATGATCAGGATCTCGACGGAGGAGTGCATCGGGGGCAGCTTGCGGGCGGGGCCGGTGGTGGCGAAGGCGCCCTTGAAGACCGTCCAGCCGTTGCCTGCGCGGTGCTTGAACTGGTCCCAGCCGGTGTCCTCGGGGTCCACGGGCAGCACCTGGGGCCGCTCGAAGGGAAGGGCGAGGGCGCCGAGGAGGGTGATCAGGCTGGCGAACGCGACGATCGCGCCGCCCGGCTCCAGGTTGACCGGTCCGCCGAGCGAGATGCTGATCGCGGCGACGGTGTACCAGGTGGTGCCGAAGGCGGCGAGCGCGGCGAACTTGACGGCCGCGTCGGCGCCGGCCGGGGTGAGCCAGCGGGTGCCCTTGACGCCGTAGGAGGAGAGGGCGAAGAGGGTGGTGAGCAGGCCCAGGACCAGGACCTGGAGCTGCAGGCCGGCCGGGGAGCCGTAGTACGTGAGGTCGCCGGGGAACGTGGGCGTCCAGGTCCACGAGAGGAAACAGCTGGCGACGGTGAGGACGGCGCCGCCCAGGGTGAGGGCGCGGGCGGCCTTGGCCGGCACGAAGCCGATGAGACCGGTGGCCTCGTCCTGCTTGGAGACGGCTGCTGCCTGGGGGTTCTCGGAGATGGTGGTCATGGTGCTCACGCCCTGTCCGCGACGCGCTCGCCCAGGAGGCCTTGTGGCCGGGCGAGGAGTACGACGATGAGGAGTACGAAGGCCCAGACGTCGGCCCAGGACTGGCCGCCGAGCTGCTCCATACCGGGGATGTGGCTGATGTACGCCGTCGCCATGGTCTCGGCGATACCGAGGACGACTCCGCCGATCATGGCTCCGTAGATGTTGCCGATGCCGCCGAGGACGGCGGCCGTGAAGGCCTTGAGTCCGAGGAGGAAGCCCATCTTGTAGTCGACGACGCCGTACTTGAGGCCGTAGGCGACGGCGCCGACGGCGGCCATCGCGGCGCCGAGGGCGAACGCGATCACGATGATGCGGTCGGTGTTGACGCCCATGAGCTTCGCGGTGTCCGGGTCCTGCGCCGTGGCCTGCATGCCGCGGCCGACGCGGGTGCGCATGACGAAGAAGGCGAGGACGGCCATGCAGATCGGGGCGGCGATCAGGAGGAAGACGTCGCCGGTCTGGATGGTGACCGGGCCGAGCTCGATCGGACCGCCGGGGATCTGGGGGAAGGTCCGGGCGGACTTGGCCTCGGGGTACCAGACCCACACCGCGTACTGCAGCGCGAGGGAGAGACCGATGGCGGTGATGAGGGGGGCGAGGCGTGGGCCACCTCGGAGCGGGCGGTAGGCGAACCGTTCCGCTCCGACGGCTATGGTGGTCGCGACGATCACGGCACCGATGATCATGACGGGCAGCGCGACCCACATGCTGGTGCCGCCGGGCAGGATGAGCCAGACCGTGAGCGCCCCGAAGCCGCCGGTCATGAAGATCTCGCCATGGGCGAAGTTGATGAGCTGGACGATGCCGTAGACCATCGTGTAGCCGACGGCGACGAGCCCGTACATGGATCCCAGTAGCAGGCCGTTGACCAGCTGCTGCGGCAGTTCGTTCACCGCATTGTCCTCCGAGACTTTCGACGGATGTGACACCGCGCGGGGAGCCAGGTGCGGCCCCCCGCGCGGTGAAAGTGGTGCTGAGTGGTGCTGGTGGTGCTGGTGGTGAGGTTGATCAGCCGCCGAAGGTGTCGGACTTGACCGGCTTGAACGCGCCGCCCTCGACCTTGTAGACGGTCAGCTGCTTGTTGGTGGTGTCACCGAACTCGTCGAAGGAGACCTTGCCGGTCACGCCCTCGAAGGAGACACCCTGCATGGCCTCGACGACCTTGGCGCGCTCGGGGGCCTTGCCGCCGTTGCCCTCGGTGGCCTTCTTGACGGCCTCGATGATCGCCCAGGTGGAGTCGTACGCGTAGCCGCCGTAGGCCTCGTAGGCCTCCTTGTAGCCCTTGGCCTTGTAGTTGGCCAGGAACTCCTTGGCGGAGTCGAGGGACTCGATCGGCGCGCCGACGGAGGTGGCGATGTCGCCGTTGGTCGCGGCCGCGCCGCCGAGCTTCACGTACTCGGGGCTGTAGATCGCGTCGCCGCCGACGACGACGACCTTCGCGCCGGCTTCCTTGATCTGCTTGGCCAGCGGGCCGGCGGCCGGGTACTCGCCACCGTAGTAGACGACGTCGGCGCCGGAGCTCTTCACCTTGGTCGCGACCGCGGAGAAGTCCTTGGTGTCGGGGTTGATGTGCTCGGTGCCGAGGACCTTGCCGCCGAGCTTCTCGAACTCGCCCTTGAAGGTGCCCGCGAGGCCGGCGCCGTAGGTCTTCTTGTCGTCGATGATGAAGGCCTTGGTCTTCTTGGCCTCGTTGTAGACGTACTGGGCGGCGAACGGGCCCTGGATGGCGTCCGTGGTGGCGGTGCGGAAGTAGGACTTGTAGGTCCGCTTCTTGTCGCCGGTGCTCCAGTTGATGCCCTGGCTCAGCGCCGGGTTGGTGTTGGCCGGGGAGACCTGGACCAGCTTCGCGTCGTCGAAGACCTTCTGCATCGACTCGGCGACGGAGGAGTTCAGCGGGCCGACGACGCCGAGGACGCTCTTGTCGGCGACGAACTTGGTGGCGTTCTGCTGGCCGGCGGAGGGCTGCGCCTGGTCGTCCAGGGACTCCAGCTTGAAGGTCACGCCCTTGACGTAGGCCTTCTCGTTGGCGGTCTTGACCGCGAGGTCGGCGGAGTTCTTGATGCCGAGGCCGAGGGCGGACAGCTCGCCGGTGAGGGGCGCGTCGAGACCGATGGTCACGGTGACGTTGCCGCTGTCGCCGCCGCCCTTCTCGGCGCCCTTGTCGTCGCGCGAACCACAGGCGGTGAGGGTGAGTGCTCCCGCGGTGACTGCGGTGGTGAGTATGAGCATCGAACGGTTTCGCACGAAGGGTCCTTTCCCTGGCGCGGCCCCCTCGGATGAGGCGGTGCCGTGAAGCTGCGGAGCGAGGGGTGCCGTTTTGGAACGCCGGGCCGTACTGGGGTTGGTACAGGGCCGTGCAGTAGAACGCGCCCGGCGGCGCGGTGACTGGCGGTGACTCTAAGCGCAGGTGGGGAGGGTCGGGGAGCGCCGAGGACAGGATGTGACTGTCTTGTTATGCCGACGGGGAAAGAGTGTGCGCGCCGGGTGGGAAAACCGGGACATAGAGGTCTGTAATGCGGTGTTCACATAGTGAGAACGTGCAGTTCCGCTAAGGGGCTTGAGCGATTCTTGGTACTGACGGTCCGCTCAGCGGACTCTCCGGATATCGGACAACGGCAGAAACCTGAGCGGACGAACCGGCCCCTCCGCTTCGGTATGCGCCACACCGTGTGCATGTGACACAGCGTGACGAATCCGGGATTGGGGGGTCGCTCGGGAACGCCGGAGGGGCGGCACCCGAAGGTGCCGCCCCTTGGTCGTGCGTGGCTGGTCAGACCCCGTATGTCACCGCTCAGGCGTTCGAGGTGTCCGGAATGTTGGACGCGTCCTTCGCGGTGACCTCACGCAGCAGACAGGTCAGTCGCGCCGTGCACACCCGCTTGTCCTGCTCGTCGGTGATCACGATCTCGTACGTGGCCGTCGACCGCCCGCGGTGCACCGGCGTCGCCACACCGGTCACCAGGCCGCTGCGCACCCCGCGGTGGTGGGTGCAGTTCAGGTCGACGCCCACCGCGATCTTCGACACCCCGCCGTGCAGCATGGAGCCGATGGAGCCCAGCGTCTCCGCGAGCACCGCGGAGGCGCCGCCGTGCAGCAGGCCGTACGGCTGGGTGTTGCCCTCCACGGGCATGGTGCCGACGACCCGCTCGGCGGAGGCCTCCAGGATCTGGACGCCCATCCGGTTGCCGAGGTGCCCGGCCGAGAAGAGCGCCGGGAGGTCGACACCCAGCGCCGCGTACTCGTCGAGGACCTCCTGCGGGAACTTCACGTGCTGCTGCTCACCCATGCCCGGCTCCGTTCGTTTCGTACGTCTTCGTACGGCTGGTCTTCCTGAGCTGCCTGAGCAAACGCTTAGGCGGATGCGGATTCTTCCAGACGGACGATCACGGACTTGCTCGCGGGGGTGTTGCTGACGTCCGCCGTCGACTCCAGCGGCACGAGCACGTTCGTCTCCGGGTAGTAGGCCGCCGCGCACCCCCGGGACGTCGGGTAGTGCACCACCCGGAAGCCGGGCGCCCGCCGCTCGCTGCCGTCCGTCCACTCGCTCACCAGGTCCGCGTACGCCCCGTCCGCGAAGCCCAGCGCCGCCGCGTCCTCGGGGTGGACCAGGACGACCCGTCGGCCCCCCTTGATGCCCCGGTAGCGGTCGTCGAGGCCGTAGATCGTGGTGTTGTACTGGTCGTGCGAGCGCAGCGTCTGGAGGAGCAGCCGCCCCTCCGGCACCCTCGGGTACTCGACCGGCGCCGCCGTGAAGTTGGCCTTCCCCGTCTTCGTCGGGAAGCGGCGCTCGTCGCGCGGGCCGTGTGGCAGCCGGAAGCCGCCCGCGTTCGCCGCGAGACGGGCGTTGAAGTCCCCGAAGCCGGGCACCACGCGCGCGATGCGGTCCCGGATCGTGGCGTAGTCGGCCTCGAACTCCTCCCAGGGCGTGGCCGATCCGTCGCCGAGGACGGCGCGGGCCATCCGCGCCACGATCGCCGGCTCGGACAGCAGGTGCGGGCTCGCGGGCGGCAGGTTGCCCCGCGAGGCGTGCACCAGGCTCATCGAGTCCTCGACCGTCACGAACTGCTTGCCACCCGCCTGCACGTCCTTGTCGGTACGGCCGAGCGTGGGCAGGATCAGCGCGCGCGTGCCCGTCACCGCGTGCGAGCGGTTCAGCTTCGTCGAGACGTGGACGGTCAGCCGGGCCCGGCGCATCGCGGCCTCCGTCACCTCCGTGTCGGGCGTCGCCCCCACGAAGTTGCCGCCCATCGCGAAGAACACCTTCGCCTCGCCGTCCCGCAGCGCCTGGATCGACCGGACCACGTCGAAGCCGTGGTGACGCGGCGAGACGATCCCGAACTCCTTGTCCAGGGCGTCGAGGAAGGCGGGCGCGGGCCGCTCGAAGATCCCCATCGTGCGGTCGCCCTGCACGTTCGAATGGCCGCGCACCGGGCACACCCCGGCGCCCGGCCGGCCGATGTTGCCGCGCAGGAGGAGGAAGTTGACCACCTCGCGGATGGTCGGCACCGAGTGCTTGTGCTGGGTGAGTCCCATCGCCCAGCACACGACGGTCCGCTCCGAGGCGAGCACCATCTCCAGGGCCCGCTCGATCTCGGAACGGTCCAGGCCGGTCGCGGCGAGGGTCTCGTCCCAGTCGGCCTCCTTGGCCGCCGTCACGAACTCCTCGTACCCATGGGTGTGTTCGCGTACGAACTCCTCGTCGACCGCCCCGGCCGTCTCCAGGACCAGCTTGTTCAGGAGCCGGAAGAGGGCCTGGTCGCCGCCGATCCGGATCTGGAGGAAGAGGTCGTTGAGCGCGGCGCCCCTGAGCATGCCCTGCGGGGTCTGCGGGTTCTTGAACCGCTCCAGGCCGGCCTCGGGCAGCGGATTGACCGAGATGATCCGCGCGCCGCCCGCCTTGGCCTTCTCCAGGGCCGAGAGCATGCGCGGATGGTTCGTCCCCGGGTTCTGCCCGGCCACGATGATCAGGTCGGCCCGGTGCAGGTCCTCCAGGGAGACACTGCCCTTGCCGATGCCGATGGTCTCCGTCAGTGCCGAGCCCGAGGACTCGTGGCACATGTTGGAGCAGTCCGGCAGGTTGTTCGTACCGAACTCGCGGGCGAAGAGCTGGAGCAGGAACGCGGCCTCGTTGCTGGTCCGCCCCGAGGTGTAGAAGAGCGCCTCGTCGGGGGAGGCCAGCGCCCGGAGCTCCTCCGCCAGGATCGCGAAGGCCCGCTCCCAGGTCACCGGCTCGTACCGGTCGCCGCCCTCCGGCAGCAGCATCGGCTCCGTGATCCGGCCCTGCTGGCCCAGCCAGTACCCGCTGCGCGTCGCCAGGTCCGCCAGCGGGTGCGCGGCGAAGAACGCGGGGGTCACCCGGCGCAGCGTCGCCTCCTCGGCGACCGCCTTCGCCCCGTTCTCGCAGAACTCCGCCACATGCCGCTTGTCCTCTTCGGGCCAGGCGCAGCCGGGACAGTCGAAGCCGTCCTTCTGGTTGACCTTGAGGAGGGTCCGCGCGGTGCGCCGCAGACCCATCTGTTCCTGGGCGATCCGCAGGGTGTGCCCGATGGCGGGCAGCCCGGCGGCGGCGTGCTGCGGCGGCGTGACCTGCGGTGCGTCCTGGACCGGGTCGCCGACCGGCGGCTTGCTGACCATCGCGCTCTCCCTTGAGCGGTAATCCTGCGGCGTACGTCTCCGATCCTGTCACGCGGCGGTGACAGCCCGGCACCCCGCCGCTGCCGTCGGGAACGGTGGGCGGGAATGTCAGTGGTCCGTGGCAGGATCGTCATGTGGCCGAGACAGCATCGAAGAACCCCGCAGACACCCGCCCCCGCCTGCTCCTCATGGACGGGCACTCGCTCGCGTACCGGGCGTTCTTCGCGCTGCCCGCGGAGAACTTCACCACCGCGACCGGGCAGCCGACGAACGCGATCTACGGGTTCGCCTCGATGCTGGCGAACACGCTGCGCGACGAGGCGCCCACGCACTTCGCGGTCGCCTTCGACGTGTCTCGCAAGACCTGGCGGTCCGAGGAGTTCCCCGAGTACAAGGCGAACCGCTCCAAGACCCCCGACGAGTTCAAGGGGCAGGTCGAGCTGATCGGCGAGCTCCTCGACGCGATGAACGCGCCGCGGTTCGCCGTCGACGGCTTCGAGGCCGACGACGTCATCGCGACGCTGGCCACCCAGGCCGAGGCGGCCGGCTTCGAGGTCCTGATCGTCACCGGCGACCGGGACTCCTTCCAGCTGGTCTCCGAGCACACCACCGTGCTCTACCCGACCAAGGGAGTCTCCGAGCTCACCCGCTTCACCCCGGAGAAGGTCCAGGAGAAGTACGGCCTCACGCCCTCGCAGTACCCCGACTTCGCGGCCCTGCGCGGCGACCCGTCGGACAACCTGCCCGGCATCCCCGGCGTCGGCGAGAAGACCGCCGCGAAGTGGATCAACCAGTTCGGCTCCTTCGACGAGCTCGTCGAGCGCGCCGAGGAGGTCAAGGGCAAGGCCGGCCAGAACTTCCGCGACCACCTGGAGTCGGTCAAGCTCAACCGCCGCCTGACCGCGATGGTCACGGACGTCGAGCTGCCCAAGGGCGTCACGGACCTCGCCCGCGAGCCGTACGACCGCGGGGCGGTCGCGCTCGTCCTCGACACCCTGGAGATCCGCAACCCCTCGCTGCGCGAGCGGCTCCTCGCCGTCGACCCGGGCTCCGCCGAGGACACCGCCCCGGCCCCGGAGGCGGGCGTCGAGATCGACGGCACCGTCCTCGGCGCCGGTGAGCTCGCCCCCTGGCTCGCCGAGCACGGCACCGAGCCCCTCGGCATCGCCACCGTCGACACCTGGGCCCTCGGCACGGGGAACGTCGGCGAGATCGCCCTCGCCGCCGCCGGAGGCGCCGCCGCCTGGTTCGAGCCGAGCGCGCTCGACGAGGCCGACGAGCGGGCCTGGGCCGCCTGGATCGCCGACCCCGACCGGCCGAAGGTCATGCACAACGCCAAGGGCGCCATGCGGGTCTTCCCCGAGCACGGCTGGAGCATCGCGGGCGTCACCATGGACACCGCCCTCGCCGCCTACCTCGTGAAGCCCGGCCGGCGCTCCTTCGCGCTCGACGCGCTCTCCGTCGAGTACCTCCACCGCGAGCTCGCCCCCGCGGCCGCCGCCGACGGCCAGCTCGCCTTCGGCGCCGACGACACCGCCGAGGCCGAAGCCCTCATGACGCAGGCGCGGGCCGTCCTCGACCTCGCCGGCGCCTTCGACGAGAAGCTCGGCGAGGTCGGTGCCCGCGAGCTCCTCCACGACGTCGAGCTGCCCACCTCCGCCCTCCTCGCCCGCCTGGAGCGGAACGGCATCGCGGCCGACCGCGACCACCTGGAGGCCATGGAGCAGCAGTTCGCCGGCGCCGTGCAGCAGGCCGTGAAGGAGGCGCACGCCTCCGTAGGCCACGAGTTCAACCTCGGCTCGCCCAAGCAGCTCCAGGAGGTCTTCTTCGGCGAGCTGAACCTGCCGAAGACCAAGAAGACCAAGACCGGGTACACCACGGACGCGGACGCCCTCGCCTGGCTGGCCGGCCAGACCGAGCACGAACTGCCCGTGATCATGCTCCGCCACCGCGAGCAGGCCCGGCTGCGCTCCACCGTCGAGGGCCTGATCAAGACGATCGCCGCCGACGGGCGCATCCACACCACCTTCAGCCAGACCGTGGCCGCCACCGGCCGCCTCTCCTCCACCGACCCCAACCTGCAGAACGTGCCGGTACGGACGGACGAGGGCCGCGCCATCCGGCACGGCTTCGTCGTCGGCGAGGGCTTCGAGGCCCTCATGACCGCCGACTACAGCCAGATCGAGCTCCGCGTCATGGCCCACCTCTCCGAGGACGAGGGCCTCCTGGATGCCTTCACCTCGGGCGAGGACCTCCACACCACCGTCGCCTCGCAGGTCTTCTCCGTCGAGCGGTCCGCCGTCGACGCCGAGATGCGGCGCAAGATCAAGGCCATGTCGTACGGCCTGGCCTACGGCCTCTCCGCCTTCGGGCTCTCGCAGCAGCTGAACATCGACCCGGGCGAGGCCCGCGGCCTGATGGACACCTACTTCGAGCGCTTCGGCGGGGTGCGGGACTATCTGCGCCGGGTCGTCGACGAGGCCCGCGCCACCGGCTACACCGAGACCATGCTCGGCCGCCGGCGCTACCTGCCCGACCTGAACAGCGACAACCGCCAGCGCCGCGAGGCCGCCGAGCGGATGGCGCTCAACGCCCCGATCCAGGGCACGGCCGCCGACATCGTGAAGGTCGCGATGCTGGGCGTCGACCGGGCGCTGACCGAGGCGGGCCTCGCCTCCCGGATGCTCCTCCAGGTCCACGACGAAATCGTGCTCGAACTCGCCCCCGGCGAGCGCGAGCAGGTCGAGGCCCTGGTTCGCGAACAGATGTCGGCCGCGGCCGACCTGCGCGCCCCGCTGGACGTCTCGGTGGGCGTGGGCCACGACTGGGACTCGGCCGCCCACTGACCCGCCCGGGCACGGAGACCCGGCCGCCCACTGACCCGTCCGGGCCCTCCGTGCCCGGACCCGCACCGCACGGTGCGGGTCCGGTGCGCGTGGCGTGCGCCAGGGGTACCGGCAGGAGTGCGGGCCCACGCGGCCCGGTTCCCGGCCGCGCCGGCGACCGTCCGGACCGCCGGGGAGGATCAGCGAGATCCCTGACGGGAGTCCTCCGTCCGCGACGCCGGGCGGTCCGCTGCCCCCGGGCCCGGGGGAGCGGCGGCCGGAGCCTCCGGGCCGGGTGTCGGCGACGATCCCAGGAGCCGCGCCCCCGCCCCGTACAGCACGAGCCCGACGGCGAGCCCCGCACCGGCCCCGAAGCAGGCCGTCGGAATGACGTCCAGGGGCGTCTCGATCCGGTCCCAGCCCCAGTACGCGGCCCAGCGCAGTACCCGGTGGGCCATTCCGGCGAGAACGCAGCCGCCGATGAGTCCGGCCGCGATCAGCCGCCCGCGCCGTCCCGGAACCCGTACCCCGGCCGGCAGTTCCACGCCCGCGGCGGAGCGGAGCGCCCGCACCGTGAACCAGGCCAGGAGACCGAGCGCCAGCGCCGAACCCCCGTACTGCGCATAGAGATAGACGGGGAACCCGGCCACGACGTCACCGAGGAACGGGATCAACCGGGTCCCCCAGCGGTCGAGATGGGTGAACGAGTCCCACACGACATGGGTCGTCGAGCCGACGACCGCGGAGAGGCAGAACCACCCTGCGAGCACGGCCGGGTGCCGGCCGCGCCACACATCGCCCCGGACGAACCCGTACACCCGGCCGCGCCACCGGGCGGGCAACAGCGCGACGAGCGGCTCGCGGACGGTCAGCCACAGCGCCACCAGCACGGCGGTGATCAGGACATCGGCCGTGACGATCCCGACGGGGGAGTGGGTGACGTCTCCGAAGACCATCGCTTCGGGGAGGGCCGTCGCCGCGAAATAGGTCATGTCGGGCGCGAAGGAGCCCGCGACGAGAGCGGACGCGACCAACGGTCCGCGCGCGGTCCCGTTCCGCCGCAGTCCGGGCAGCACGGCAGCGGCATGGCTCAGCGTGAACGGCAACGCGTGTTCCCCCAGGTTCCGGTGGCGACGGCCGGAGTACGTCATCGGCCGCAGTGCAAGAGGTGCTGGACCCACCGCCCGGTTCCCGCTCCGGTCGCTCTCCGTGTCCGGAACGGGAGGTCGGACAGGCGGCCGAGAGGTGACGAAACCGTGAAAGCCGGTCAGGCGCCGGTGCCCGGTGGGCCGGAGTTGGCATAGGGTCGCCGGAGGTCTCGCGCGGGGAGCGCGGGACCCCAGTCGAGGGGGAAGGGACCACACGGACATGTCAGCGCACTTGGGCCGCAGGCTGCGCAAGGGGGCCACCAGCGGCGCGGTGGTGGCCGCGGCGGTCGCGGCGCTCGCCGCCTCGCAGGCGCCGGAGATGACCCCGCCGCCCACCGACAACGCCGGCGGAGACCGGGCCATCGGCGCCGGGGACACCGCGTCGCCGTCCGGCGACGGGTCCGCCACCGGCGACTCGCCGTACTACACGGAACTGCCGCCGCTGAACACGCCGAACAAGCCCGGGCTGCCCCCCGTCAAGCTGCCGGTCATCACCGGGCCCGCCCAGGCCGGCATACCCGCGTCCGTGCTCGCCGCCTACCAGCGCGCCGAGCAGTCGATCCGTTCGACCGCCCCCGGCTGCAACCTGCCCTGGCAGCTGCTCGCCGGCATCGGCAAGGTCGAGTCCGGACAGGCGCGCGGCGGCCGGGTCGACGCCAACGGCACCACCCTCTCGCCGATCCTCGGCCCCAAGCTCGACGGTGTCGGATTCGCCAACATCTCCGACACCGACGGCGGCGCCTACGACGGTGACCGCACCCACGACCGCGCCGTCGGCCCGATGCAGTTCATCCCGTCCACCTGGGCCACCTGGGGCCAGGACGCGAACAGCGACGGGAAGAAGGACCCCAACAACATCTACGACGCCGCGCAGGCCGCCGGTCTCTACCTCTGCGCCAACGACCGCAACCTCGCGCTCACGGCCGACCTCGACCGCGCGATCCTCAGCTACAACCGCTCGACGGAGTACCTGAACACGGTCATGTCGTGGTTCGAGTACTACCGCCGCGGCACCCACCAGGTCCCGGACGGCACGGGAGTGCTGCCGGTCGACCGCAGCGACGACCGGGGCCAGGACAACCGCCCCCTCCCCACGTCGCCTCCCTCGCCGGCCCCGACGACCCCCGCCCCGAAGCCGTCCGAGCCGAAGCCCGATCCCACGAAGCCGGGCGGGCCCTCCGAGGTCACCAAGCCGCCGACGAAGCCGACCCCGCCGGTGAAGCCCCCGGTCACGCCGCCGACGAAGCCGACCGTCCCGCCGACCGTGCCGCCGGCCGTCAAGGTCGCGCGCCTCGCGGTCGTCTCCTCCGGTCCCCTCACCGCCACCACCGAGAGCGCCTTCACCAAGACGCCGACGGTCGCGGCGCTCGACGCCGCGGGCGCGCCGATCACCGGAGTGAGCATCCGCTTCGAGATCGCCGGCACCACCGACACCCGCTTCCCCGGCGGCGCGACGACCGCGACCGTCGCCACGGGCTCGGCCGGCCTCGCCGCCGCCCCCGCCCTGCGGGCGGGCGAGAAGACCGGGTCGTTCACGGTCAAGGCCACCGTCGTGGGCCGCGGCATGGACGCGACCGTGTTCACCGCGACCGTCACCGAACGCCAGGCGGACGCCCTCGCCCGGGTCGGCGGCGACCCGCTGTCGGCCGCCACCGGCGCCACGTTCGACCAGTCCGTGCAGGTGAAGGCCACCGTCAAGGGCGCGCTCGCCCCCGGTGTGCTGGTCACGGCCGTGATCGCCGACTCCGCGGGCACCAAGGAGAGCGCCGACGGTCCGTCCTTCAAGGACGGGGTCCGTACGCTCGTCCTGAAGACGGACGCGAACGGCCTGATCTCGCTGCCGGCGATCCTCGCGGGCGACAAGGCGGGCGAGTACGTGCTCCGCCTCACCGCGCCCGGCGGTGGCACCACGGAGATCAAACTGACGGTCACCGCGCCCACCGCGACCCCCAGCCCGACCCCGGAGCCGACCTCCTCCGGCACCGGCGCGCCCGAGGCCTCCCCCTCACCCTCGGCCTGACCCGCCCGCGCGTCCCTCTCCTCCCCACGCGCCGCTCCTCCGCCCCCACCGGGCGGGGAGCGGCGCTTCGCGTTCCCCCGGCGGTGCGGGCGGCAGCTCGGGCTGCGCGGGCGGGGAAGCGGCACCGGGATCCCCGGGCAGGGCGGTGCAACGTGTTCTCATCTCGCGGTCGCGTTGCTACGGTGCCCCCGCCCTGACGACCTATCAGATCGCACCCCGGGAGGCCGACCATGCGTGCCCTCGTCGCCGCCGCCATCGGACTCGCCCCAGTCCTCCTCTTCGCCCTCCTCGTCTCCGTGGTCGATCTGCCGCCCGACGGGCCCACCTCGCCCAAGCCCCTGCTGACCGCCGACCCCGGCCCCAAGAAGTAGGGGGCGACCGTGCGCCGCCGAGCCAGCCTCGTCCTCCTCGCCCTCGCCGTCTTCTGCGTCGCGATGGCCCCGACCCTGCGCTGGTACGCCTTCCCCCGCCTGGCGAAGATCCCGCCGAACCAGTACCAGGAGACCGTCCTGGAGGCGCAGCCCGCGACCCTGCTCGACTACTCCACGCTCAAGGCGGAGAAGGTCGACAAGATCACGATCATCCAGACCCTCAAGGGCAACGTGGAGGAGTCGCGGCGCATCGAACGCGACGCCGGGCGCGACGTCGTCGTCTGGGACGCCCTCGCCTACATCACGGGCCCCGACGGCAAGATGGTCTCCAAGGTCCCCGAGCGGTACATCTTCGACGCCCACACCCAGGACCCCGTCAACGCCACCGGTGAATCCGTCGACGGCGACCCGGTCCGGCGCGAGGGCATCGAGTTCAAATGGCCCTTCCTCACCGAGAAGCGGGACTACCAGTACTTCGACGCCCAGACCCGCACCTCCTCCCCCATCCACTACAAGGGCACCCGCACCTTCCGGGGCATGGAGGTCTACTACTTCGAGCAGACCATCCCCTGGACCAAGGTCCCCATGCCCAAGACCATGCCGGTCAAGATCCCCCCGGAGGTCATCGCCGAATCCGGACTCACCCGCTGGTACACCACCAAGCGGATGTTCTGGATCGAGCCCGTCACCGGCGCTCCTGTCAACGGCGAGGAGATCCACAAGGAGGAGCTCCGCAACGCCAAGGCGCTGATGGGCGTCGACACCCTCACCGTCTTCGAGGGCCATGTGAAGATGCGCGAGGACTACATCGAGAGCGTCGGCGAGCTGGTCGCCTCCAACCGTCTCACGGTCCTCCTGCTCGTCTCCTACGTCCCCTGGAGCCTCACCTTCCTCGCGCTGCTCCTCCTCGCCCTCGCGCTCTGGCTGGAGGCCCGCTCCCGCCGGCCGGCACCGGAACCCGCCGCCGCCCCGCTCACCCCTCCCGTCTGAGCCGTGCGCTCGTGAACCGGGTCGCCTCCGCCGCTGAGGGGTCCTCGGGCCACGGATGCTTCGGGTACCGCCCTCTCAGCTCCGCCCGCACGGACCGGTAGCCGTCCCGCCAGAACGACGCCAGGTCGGCGGTGACCGCCGCCGGCCGCCCGGCGGGGGAGAGGAGATGGACGAGCACCGGGACCCCCGCCACCCGAGGAGTCTCCGCGAGACCGAACATCTCCTGGAGCTTCACCGCGAGCACCGGCCGCTCACCGCCGTACTCGACCCGGATCCGCGAACCGCTCGGCACCTCGATCCGCTCGGGCGCCAGCTCCCCCAGCCGGCCCGCCTCGCCCGACGCCCAGGGCAGCAGCCGCCGCAGGGCCTCACCGGCGTCGATCCGGCCCAGATCGGCGCGCCGCACGGCCCGGGACAGCTCCGGCTCGAGCCACTCCCCGGCCCGCTCGACCAGCGCCCCGTCGGCCACGTCCAGCCAGGGTTCCCCCACCTCCCGGTGCAGGAAGGCCAGCCGGGCACGCAGCTCGCCGGCCTCCCGGCTCCACCGCAGCAGCCCGAGCCCCTCGCGCCGCAGCCCGTCGAGCAGCGCCTCCCGCACGAGCGTGGGATCCGCCTTCGACCCCAGTGGCCGGACCGTCAGCTCGACCGCGCCGAGCCGGTCCACCGACCGCGCGACCACGTCCCCTTCCTCCCACCGGACCTCCTCGCCGGTCGACCGCAGATGCCCGGCCGCCCGCCGCGCCATGTCCTCGTCCACCACGGCCGCCAGTCGCACCCGCGCCGTCGCGTCCCGCGCCGTACGGTCCGCCACCGCCACGGCCAGCCACGGGGTGGCCCGCAACCCGGAACCCTCGCCGAGCCTGGCCCCGCTCCCCGACACCATCAGATAGCCGCCCTGCTCCCGCGCCCTCGCCACCCGCTCGGGGAAGGCGAGCGCCGTCACCAGCCCGGCCACCGCGTCGTCCCCGGTCGCCGTCCCCGCCGTCCCCGCCGGGCCCCCGGCGGCGCCGACGGGCGCCGAAGGACCCGAAGCCCCGGCGGCAGCGAGGCGCGCCGAAGCCCCGGTGGCCCCCGAAGCCCCCGAGGCTCCACGGCCCACCGCCTCGGCCGCCGACCGCTCCAGCCGGCGGGCCTCCGCCTTCCACCGGGCGCCGTACCCGTCGGCGCCCCGGCGGGCGGTGCGCCAGGCCGCCGCCAGGTCGTCCCCGTAATCGCGCGGCGGCTCCTCGCTGAGCAGCGCCACCACCTCCGCCGCCCGCCGCACGCCGACCTCCGGCGCACCGTCCAGGAGCGCACGGCCCAGCCGGGGATGGAGACCGAGCCGGGACATCCGTACCCCTCGATCGGTGGCCCGGCCTGCCTCGTCCACCGCTCCGATCGAGCCGAGGACCGAGCGCGCCGCCGTCATCGCCCCGGCCGGCGGCGCGTCGAGCAGTGCGAGCCCCTCCGCCGCCGGGTCGCCCCAGCAGGCCGTCCGCAGGGCGAAGTCCGCCAGGTCGGCGACCTTGATCTCCGGCGACGGGAAGCGCGGCCTGCCCCCGTCGCTCGCCTCCGCCCAGCAGCGGTAGACGAACCCGAAGGCCTCACGGCCCGCCCGGCCCATGCGCTGGGTCGCCGTCGCCTCCGAGACCGTCACCGTCGCCAGCGAGCCGAGTCCGCGGGCGTGGTCCGTCCGGGGCTCGCGGGCGAGACCCGAGTCCACGACGATCCGCACCCCCGGCACCGTCAGGCTGGACTCCGCCACCGAGGTCGCGAGCACCACCCGGCGCCGCCCGCCCGGCTCCGTACCCCGCAGCACCGCGTCCTGCACCGCCGCCGGCGCCCGCCCGTGCAGCTGGAGCACCTCGGCGTCGACATCGGCCAGCATCCCGGCCGTCCGCGCGATCTCCCCCGTACCCGGAAGGAAACAGAGGACGTCCCCCTCGTGCCGCCCCAGCGCGAGCCGGACCGTCGCGGCGACGTGCCGAAGCAGCGCCGGATCCACCCAGGTGCCATGGGCCGGCCTGATGCCCGACGGCGGCGCCTCGAAGAAGACCCGGCAGCCGTGGCCCTCGCCCCTGCTCCACACCACCGGCGCGGGCCCGCCACCGTCCAGGACCGTGAGGAGGTCCGCCCAGGCCGCTGCGTCGCTCGTCGCCGACGCGGCGATCAGCTTCAGTTCCGGTCGCAGCGTCGCCCGCACGTCCACCAGGAAGGCCATCGCCGTGTCGGCGTCCAGATGCCGCTCGTGGCACTCGTCGAGCAGCACCACGTCGACGCCCGCCAGCTCCGGATCGCGCTGGAGCCGCTGGAGCAGGATGCCCGTGGTCACCACCTCGACCCGGGTCGAGGGGCCGGTCCGCCGCTCGCCGCGCACCGAGAAGCCGACCGTGTCGCCGGCTTCCTCACCGAGCAGCCACGCCATCCGGCGGGCCGCCGCCCGCACCGCCATCCGCCGCGGCTCGGCCACCAGGACCCGCCGCCGCGGTCCCTCCCCTATGAGACCCGCGAGCGCGAGCGGCACCAGCGTCGTCTTGCCCGTGCCGGGAGGCGCGGACAACACGGCCGTACCGCGCCGGTCGAGTGCGGCGAGCAGCTCGGGGACGGCATGGCGGACGGGGAGACGGTCGAGTGCGTCGTTTCGGATCACGCACTCAGTCTCGTACGCGACGCGAGAAAGGTGGGCCCCGTCGTCCACAGGACCCACCTGTTAATAGGACAAGCAGGGTGCCGCTACTCCGCCACTCCGCTACTCCGCGCGCTCGCAGACGAAGATCGCCGTGCCGGGGATCAGGTTCCCCCGCAGCGGGGACCAGCCGCCCCACTCCTGGCTGTTCCACTCCGGCCACTCCGGCTCGACCAGGTCGAGCAGCCGGAAGCCGCCGGCCACCACGTCCCGCACCCGGTCGCCGATCGTCCGGTGGTGCTCCACGTACACCGCCCGGCCCTGCTCGTCCTGCTCCACATAAGGGGTGCGGTCGAAATAGGAGGCCGCGATCGAGAGGCCCTCGGGACCGGGCTCGTCCGGGAACGCCCAGCGGATCGGATGCGTCACCGAGAAGACCCACCGGCCTCCGGGCCGCAGAACCCGCCGCACCTCCCGGAACACCTTCACCGGGTCGGCGACGAACGGCACCGCGCCGTACGCCGAGCACGCCAGGTCGAAGGAGCCGTCCCTGAACGGCAGGTCGCCGGCGTCGGCCTCCACCAGCGGCACGTCCCCGCCGATCCGCAGCGCGTGCTGGAGCTGGCGGTGCGAGAGGTCGAGGGCCACCGGCCGCGCCCCCTGTGCCGCCAGCCAGCGCGAGCACTGCGCCGCGCCCGCCCCGATCTCCAGGACGTCCAGCCCCTTCAGCGAGGCGGCCGGTCCGAGGAGCCCGGCCTCGGCCTCGTCGAGCCCCTCCGGACCCCAGACGAACCGGTCGTCGCCCAGGAACGATCCGTGATCGCTCTGGTACTCGTCGGCGTTCCTGTCCCACCAGCCGCGGCTCGCCCGGCTGCTCTCCGCGTCCCCCGCGTCACGCCGGGTCGCCTCCGCCTCCTCCTCGGCCGAGTCGGAGGGGACTTCGTGTTCGTACTCTTGGTTCATCTCGCCCGCCGATGTAGTTTGCGCTCAGTGCCGCTGTGTGCGGATCCCGCCGATCAGGCGTGGAAGGACACAAGTTGGTGCCGGAGTTGAGTAGATCTGCCCCGGGTGCGCGCTTCGCGCATTGACCCTGTCCGGCTGCCCCCGTATGCTAAAGGTTGCGCTGCGGGCCTGCGCGCCTCAGACGGAGCAGGCCGCGCTCGTACCTGTTGTATGTCCCCTCGGTTTTCGAGGCTCCTCCCGTTCGCGGGAAGGGGGCCTCATTGGCTGTCCGGCTTCTTGGTGCGATACGGGCTCTCGGCGTAGCAGTACCTACGACTTTCTGTCCGTAACCGGAGCCCTTTCCCACATGACGAGCAGCACCGAGACCACCGCCACCAGCACCACCCCGCAGGTTGCGGTCAACGACATCGGTAACGAGGAAGCCTTCCTCGCCGCGATCGACGAGACGATCAAGTACTTCAACGACGGCGACATCGTCGACGGCGTCATCGTGAAGGTCGACCGGGACGAGGTCCTGCTCGACATCGGTTACAAGACCGAAGGTGTCATCCCGAGCCGCGAGCTCTCGATCAAGCACGACGTCGACCCGAACGAGGTCGTCAAGGTCGGCGACGAGATCGAGGCCCTGGTTCTCCAGAAGGAGGACAAGGAAGGCCGCCTGATCCTCTCGAAGAAGCGTGCCCAGTACGAGCGCGCCTGGGGCACCATCGAGAAGATCAAGGAAGAGGACGGCATCGTCACCGGTACCGTCATCGAGGTCGTCAAGGGTGGTCTCATCCTCGACATCGGCCTCCGTGGCTTCCTGCCGGCCTCCCTCGTCGAGATGCGTCGCGTCCGCGACCTCCAGCCCTACGTGGGCAAGGAGCTCGAGGCGAAGATCATCGAGCTGGACAAGAACCGCAACAACGTGGTCCTGTCCCGCCGTGCCTGGCTGGAGCAGACCCAGTCCGAGGTTCGCCAGACCTTCCTCACGACCCTCCAGAAGGGTCAGGTCCGCTCCGGCGTCGTGTCCTCGATCGTCAACTTCGGTGCCTTCGTGGACCTGGGTGGCGTCGACGGCCTCGTGCACGTCTCCGAGCTGTCCTGGAAGCACATCGACCACCCCTCCGAGGTTGTCGAGGTCGGCCAGGAGGTCACCGTCGAGGTTCTCGACGTGGACATGGACCGCGAGCGTGTCTCCCTGTCGCTGAAGGCGACGCAGGAGGACCCGTGGCAGCAGTTCGCCCGGACCCACCAGATCGGTCAGGTCGTCCCGGGTAAGGTCACGAAGCTGGTTCCGTTCGGTGCGTTCGTCCGCGTGGACGAGGGCATCGAGGGTCTGGTCCACATCTCCGAGCTGGCCGAGCGCCACGTGGAGATCCCGGAGCAGGTCGTCCAGGTCAACGACGAGATCTTCGTCAAGGTCATCGACATCGACCTCGAGCGTCGTCGCATCAGCCTCTCGCTGAAGCAGGCCAACGAGTCCTTCGGTGCCGACCCGGCCTCGGTCGAGTTCGACCCGACCCTGTACGGCATGGCCGCGTCCTACGACGACCAGGGCAACTACATCTACCCCGAGGGCTTCGACCCCGAGACCAACGACTGGCTCGAGGGCTTCGAGACCCAGCGCGAGGCCTGGGAGACCCAGTACGCCGAGGCGCAGGCTCGTTTCGAGCAGCACCAGGCTCAGGTCATCAAGTCCCGCGAGGCCGACGAGGCCGCTGCTGCCGAGGGCGCTGCCGCCCCGGCCGCCGGTGGCAACGCCGGTGCGGGCATCTCGGGTGGTTCGTACTCCTCGGAGTCGGACGACAACTCCGGCGCCCTGGCGTCGGACGAGGCGCTCGCCGCCCTGCGCGAGAAGCTGGCCGGCGGCCAGAGCTGAACAGGCTCTCCGCTGAGCGCTAGCCGCTAGCGAATCGAGGCCCGCTCCCCTTCGGGGGAGCGGGCCTCGGTCATGTTCCGGGCCCTTCGACGCGCCCCTCCTCGCTGCCCTTCCTCCAAGCCCTTCCTCCCCGCCCCGGAGGCCGAGCCCGTACGGGAAGATCGCGCCGTCCGGGAATGGCGTTGCCGCGCGAGACGTTTCCAGAGAGAACACGAGGAGGAGCGGTAATCGTGCTTGATCCCCAGGATTTGTACGAATGGGACGCCAAGGGCCTGGCTGTCGTCGACCTGGCACTGGCGCAGGAGTCGGCCGGGCTGGTCATGCTGTACCACTTCGACGGATACATCGACGCGGGAGAGACCGGTGAGCAGATCATCGACGGCCTGCTCGACACCCTGCCCCACCAGCTCGTGGCCCGCTTCGACCACGACCGGCTCGTGGACTACCGCGCCCGCCGCCCGCTGCTGACCTTCCGGCGCGACCGATGGACCGCGTACGAGACGCCGTCCATCGAGGTCCGCCTCGTCCAGGACGCCACCGGCGCCCCCTTCCTCGTCCTCTCCGGCCCGGAGCCGGACGTCGAGTGGGAGCGGTTCGCCGCCGCGGTCCGGCAGATCATCGAGCGCCTCGGCGTGCGCCTCTCCGTGAACTTCCACGGCATCCCGATGGGCGTACCGCACACCCGGCCCGTCGGCCTCACCCCGCACGGCAGCCGCACCGACCTCATGCCGGGCCACCGCAGCCCCTTCGACGAGGCGCAGGTCCCCGGCAGCGCCGAGGCCCTCGTCGAGTACCGGCTCACCGAGTCAGGACACGACACCCTCGGTGTCGCCGCGCACGTCCCGCACTACGTCGCCCGCTCCCCGTACCCGGACGCGGCGCTGACCGCGCTCGAGGCCGTGACGGCCGCCACCGGCCTGGTCCTCCCCGCCGTCGCGCACGCGCTGCGGACCGAGGCCCGCCGGACCCAGACCGAGATCGACCGCCAGATCGGCGAGGGCGACGAGGAGCTGGTCGCGCTCGTGCAGGGCCTTGAGCACCAGTACGACGCGGCGGCCGGCGCGGAGACCCGCGGCAGCCTGGTCGCCGAGCCCGTCGACCTGCCGTCGGCGGACGAGCTGGGCCGCGAGTTCGAGCGCTTCCTCGCCGAGCGGGAGGGCGACTCCTGACCCGCCCGGGGCAGGCCCTAAGCTGCCGCTCATGCTGAAGGTGGGCCTGACCGGCGGGATCGGCGCCGGCAAGAGCGAAGTGTCACGGCTGTTCGTCTCGTACGGAGCCGTGCTGATCGACGCGGACCGGATCGCCCGCGAGGTCGTCGAGCCCGGCACACCGGGGCTCGCGGCCGTCGTGGAGGCCTTCGGGGAGGACGTCCTCACCGCGGAGGGGACGCTCGACCGGCCCAAGCTCGGTTCCATCGTGTTCGCCGACGCCGACCGTCTCGCCACCCTCAACGCCCTCGTGCACCCGCTCGTCGGAGCCCGGTCGGCGGAGCTGGAGAGCCGGGCGGGCGCAGGAGACGTCGTCGTCCATGACGTACCCCTGCTCACCGAGAACGGGCTCGCGCCGCTGTACGACCTGGTGGTGGTCGTCGACGCCTCCCCGGAGACCCAGCTCGACCGCCTCGTACGACTCCGGGGCATGGCCGAGTCCGAGGCACGGGCCCGGATGTCGGCCCAGGCCACGCGCGCGCAGCGGCTGGCCGTCGCGGATCTCGTGATCGACAACGACGGGCCCCTCGACGCGCTCGAACCGCAGGTGCGGAAGGTCTGGGAGGAGCTGGAGCGCCGCGCGTCGGTGGAATGAGGGAGCGCGGTCCGGTGTTCAACCAGCGGATCGAGGGGAAGGATGTCATGGTGGCCGACAGAAACCCGGAAACGCACGTCATCGACTTCCGCGCAGCCGAGCATCTGCTGGCAGCGCGGGATCCCCGTGGCGCCGTGAAGCTCCTGGACTCGGTGATCGCCGCCCATCCCGAGAACACGGCGGCGCGTCTGCTGCGGGCCCGCGCGTTCTTCGCGGCCGCTCAGCTGCGTCCCGCTCAACTGGAGTTCGAGCTGGTCCTGGAGCGCGAGCCGGACAACGCGTTCGCGCACTTCGCCCTCGCCCGCACCTTCGAGCGCTCCGGCCTGACCGCCCAGGCCACCCGGCACTTCCGTCTCGCGGCCGCGCTGGACCCGAAGCCGGAGTACCTCCAGGCCGCCGGGTTCGACACGGAGCAGTAGGCGCCGCCGGATCCGACAGGGAACGGCAGGCGCCGCCCGGCACGGAGCGGTAGTGGCCGCCGGGCCTGGCATGGAACGGTGCGCGGGCGCTCAGCGGCCCGTACCCCCGTGATCCGGCTCGTACGGCGGGATGTTCCGGCCCGGCTGCCAGTGCGGGCCCTGACGGATGTGGCGCACCACCATCGCCAGGTCGACCAGCACGACAAGGAACAGGACGCCGCAGGCCGCGGCCCATCCCGGCCGACCGAGGAGCGAGAAGACGGTCGTGCCGAAGGCGGCCCAGAGCAGCCCCCACAGGCCCAGCCAGAAGCGCATGCGCAGGGGGCTGCGCGCGGTCGCCGGTTCGTTCCCGGAACGCATGACGGTCACCATCTCCCGTCCGAGCCCCGAAGGGCTCTTCCAGGATGGACCCTGAGGTGGGCCGGAGGGAACCGGTTAGTGGATGACGCTGTAGCTGCGCCAGGGCAGGGCGCCGGGCGCGATCTGGTTGTTGCTGTTGGTGGGGAGGTAGATGTTGTGCTCCCCCGAGCAGTCGCGTGTCGGGAACAGCCTGATGTCGACCAGGGTGTTGTTCTCGACCCTGGTCACCCCGCGGGGGGCGAGGAGACGGTGGCAGCCGTTCACCGAGGGGCTCGTCTCGGTGACCACGAACTCGCGCTCCGTCTCGTAGGAGAGCGTGCCGACCATGGTGCGGCCCAGGCTCGAACAGCCGGCGACGGCGAAGGTGAGCAGCACGGCCCCGGTGGCGGTCGTGAGACGCCGGCGAACGGACATGGCGGTTCCTCTTCTGTCGGAGTCCAGGTCGGTGACCCGGCGGCACCTCGGGTGCACCCGGTTCACGCCACCCTCGCGCCCCCGGTGGCCGGTGTCATCCGCTGCTGGGCCGCTCGGGCGAACCCGCCTGTCGGCCGTTGTCAGACCCCCGCCGTAAGGTCGGAGATCCAGTCGACACTCGTCACCCGGTGGGAAGGAGCGCGGAGCCGTGGCACACACCTGGACGACCAGCGCCGCCGTCTTCCTGCCGGCCGCTCTGCCCCGTGAGGGCAGGGTGGCCTTCTGGGCCCCCGACGGCGGTGCGCTGCCGGACCCGGCGGAGAGCGGCGCGGAGCGCGTCGAGCTGACGGTCGCCCGGCGGCACGGCAGCGGCGCCCGGAGCCGGTCCGTCCCCGCCCTGGCCCTCCCGGTCGACGCCGCACTGCCCCATCTCGTCGCGGCCCGCCACCACCCGGCCGCCCACCCCGCGACCGCCGGCTGGGGCGCCGCCGCCCTGCACGCCCTGCATCTGGTGGCCCGCGGCCGCATGCTTCCGGGGCTGACCGCCGACGACCTGGACGCCTGGCGGGCCGGTCCCCTGGACGCCGACGACATCGCCCATCTGCGGGCCGTCGCCGCGGCCCTGCCGTACGAGGGGCACGCCGTGCCCGTCTCCGGGCGCGGACCGCTGCGCCTGCCCGATCCCGAGGCCCTCGTGCGTGCCTTCCTCGACGCGGTCGCCGACATCCTGCCCAGGACCCCGGCCGCCGCTCACGCGGTGGGGGCGCCGTTCGCGGCCCGTGCGCCGCAGCATCTGCCCCGCGCGCGTGCCTGGGCGGCCGAGGCGGCGGCCGGCATGGACGCGGGGGTCCGGGTCTCGCTCCGCCTGGACTTCTCGCCCTTCGAACTGTTCGACGCGGCCCCTGACGCCGAGATCGGTGGCGGTGGCCTCGGCGGTGGCGGCCGGACCCCTCACGGTGAGCGTCACGCGGCCGCTGCGCTCCTCCAGGTCCATAGCCTCGCCGACCCCACACTCGTCATCGACGCCACAGCCCTCTGGGCGGGCGACGGCGAGCACTTCGGGCCCCGCGCCCGGATCGACGCGGTCCTCGCGCTGCGCCGGGCCGCCCGCGTCTGGCCCCCGCTCGCCCGGCTCCTCGAGCGGGACGTGCCCGATGTCCTCGCGGTCACCGAGGACGAGCTGTACGAACTCCTCGGCCCGGCCGCCGCCCGGCTCGCCGACGCCGGGGTCGCCGTCCACTGGCCGCGCGAGCTCGCCCGCTCCCTCAGCGCCTCCGCCGTCGTCAGCGCCACCCACGCCGCGCCCGGCTCGGCGACCGACGGCACCGCGTTCTTCGACAGCGAGGAACTCCTCCGGTTCAACTGGCAGCTGGCCCTCGACGGCGACCCGCTCACCGAGCGGGAGATGGACCACCTGGCCGAGGCCCACCGGCCGATCGTGCGCCTCCGCGACCAGTGGGTCGTCGTCGATCCCGATCTGGTCCGCAAGGCGCGCAAGCGGGAACTCGGCCTGCTCGAACCGGTCGACGCCCTCGCCGTCGCCCTCACGGGCACCGCGGAGGTGGACGGCGAGACCGTGCCCGCCGTCCCCGTCGGGGCGCTCGCCGCGCTCCGCGACCGGCTCCTCGCCGGACCCGAGGAGGTACAGGCCCCGCCCGGCCTCACCGCCACCCTCCGCGACTACCAGCTGCGCGGCCTCGCCTGGCTGGACCTGATGACCTCGCTCGGCCTCGGCGGCTGCCTCGCCGACGACATGGGCCTCGGCAAGACCGTCACCCTGATCGCCCTCCATCTGCGCCGCGCCCGGCGCGCCCCCACCCTCGTCGTCTGCCCGGCGTCGCTGCTCGGCAACTGGCAGCGGGAGGTCGCGAAGTTCGCCCCCGACGTGCCCGTCCGGCGCTTCCACGGTGCCGAGCGCGCCCTCGACGGCGTCGAGGGCGGCTTCGTCCTCACCACCTACGGCACCCTGCGGACGAGCGCCGACGAACTGGCGGGGCGGGAGTGGGGGATGGTCGTCGCCGACGAGGCCCAGCACGTCAAGAACCCGTTCTCCGCGACCGCGAGGGCGTTGCGCGAGATCCCCGCGCCCGCCCGGGTCGCCCTCACCGGCACTCCCGTGGAGAACAACCTCTCCGAACTCTGGGCGCTCCTCGACTGGACCACGCCCGGCCTCCTCGGCCCTCTCAAGGCCTTCCGCTCCCGGCACGCCCGCGCCGTCGAGAACCATGAGGAGATCGAGCACGAGGAGGCCGTCGAGCGGCTCGCCCGGCTGGTCCGGCCCTTCCTGCTGCGCCGCCGCAAGTCCGACCCCGGCATCGTCCCCGAGCTCCCGCCCAAGACGGAGTCCGACCACCCCGTCTCCCTCACCCGGGAACAGGCCTCGCTGTACGAGGCGGTCGTCCGGGAGACCATGGCGCGGATCGAGGAGGCCGAGGGCATCGCCCGCCGGGGGCTCGTCATGAAGCTGCTGACCTCCCTGAAGCAGATCTGCAACCACCCCGCGCAGTACCTGAAGGAGGAGGCACCGCGCGGCAGCGGCACCGCGCGGCTCGCCGGCCGCTCGGGGAAGCTCGCCCTGCTCGACGAGCTCCTGGACACGATCCTCGCCGAGGACGGCTCGGTCCTCGTCTTCACCCAGTACGTGACGATGGCGCGGCTCCTCGCCGACCATCTGGCCGCGCGCGGCATCCAGGCCCAACTCCTCCACGGCGGCACGCCGGTGGCGGAGCGGGAGCGGATGGTCGACCGCTTCCAGGCCGGTGAGGTCCCCGTCTTCCTGCTCTCCCTCAAGGCCGCGGGCACCGGGCTCAACCTCACCAGGGCCGGCCATGTCGTCCACTACGACCGCTGGTGGAACCCGGCCGTCGAGGAGCAGGCCACCGACCGGGCCTACCGCATCGGACAGACCCAGCCCGTGCAGGTCCACCGGCTCGTCGCCGAGGGCACCGTCGAGGACCGGATCGGCGAGATGCTCCGCGCCAAGCGGGCCTTGGCCGACGCCGTCCTCGGCTCCGGCGAGGCGGCCCTCACCGAACTGACCGACCGGGAGCTCGCCGACCTGGTGTCCCTGAGGAGGCCCTCGTGACCACCCCACGGGGCGCGCGCGGAGCAGTGCCCCGCCACGACGACCGACGCCGCAGCTTCCCGCAGGTCGCGCCCCGCGAGGCACCCGACGGGCGGTTCGCCGCCACCTGGTGGGGCAACGCCTGGGTGGCGGCCCTGGAGGGCACCGCCCTCGACCCGGCCCGCCTCGCCCGAGGCAAGGCGTACGCGGGGCGCGGTCATGTCGACGCGATCACCGTCACCCCCGGCCGGGTCGTCGCCTACGTCCACGGCAGCCGGCCCCGCCCGTACCGCACCGAGATCAGGATGCGGACCCTCGGCGACGAGAGCTGGGAGCGGTTCCTCGACGAGGCCACCGCACGCCCCGACCACATCGCCGCCCTGCTCGACAAGGACGTGCCGCACGCCCTGGAGGCGGTCACCGGACTGCTGCCCGCACCGGGTGACCTCGTCCCCGACTGCTCCTGCCCGGACGACGGTTACCCCTGCAAGCACGCCGCCGCCCTCTGCTACCAGGCCGCCCGACTCCTCGACGAGGATCCCTTCGTCCTCTTCCTGATGCGCGGTCGCGGCGAGCAGGAACTGCTCGCCGAGCTGACCCGGCGCAACGCCGCCCTGTCCGCCGCCGAGACGACGGCCGCCGCACCCCCGATGCCCAGCGTGCCCGCCCGGGCGGTGTTCGACGCGGCGGAGCGGGCCGGGCTGCCGCTGCCCCCTCCGCTTCCGGTCCCGGACCGGCCCGGCCGCCCGGCCGTGTTCCCGCCCGACCCCGATGCCCCCGACCCGCTCGCCCTCGACCTCCTCGCCTCCGAAGCCGCCGTCCGCGCCCACGCGTTCCTCACGACGGGGCACGATCCGGTCGCCGCGCTCACGCCGTGGCAGGACGCCGTCCGGCTGGCCGCCGCGCACCCGGGTTCCGGACTGACCGCCTCGACCCGGGCCCTCTACCGGGACCTGGCGTACGCGCTGGACCGCACCCCCACCGACCTCGCCCGGGCCGTCGCCGCCTGGCGGCAGGGCGGCGCCGCCGGTCTCGCCGTGCTCGAGGAGCCGTGGGACCCGCCGGCGGGTCCGTTCGACCGGGCCAGACCCGCCCTGATCGCCGCCGACTTCCCGGCCTTCCGCCCCTGGCGCAACCGGCTCTCCACCGAGTCCCTCCAGCTCCGACTGGGCCGGGACGGCCTCTGGTACGGCTACGAGTCGGACGCCGGCCGCGAGGACTGGTGGCCGCGCGGCGCCCCCGACCGCGACCCGGTCGGCGCCCTCACCGACCTTCTGGGGCACTGACCCACACTCGAACGGGGCCCACTCGATGGAGTGAAACCCGTCAACGGCCGGATCCGGCACGTGCGTTTGTCGCGTTGATTCCGGTACGGGCACTTGCCCGCACACCTCCGGAAGGCAGGAAGCCATGAGGCAGATTCGCCGAAGTGGTCTGGCCACACTGTTGGTCACGGGTGGGGCGATCGCCCTCTCGGCCGGCGCCGCGCACGCCGACTCCGGCGCGCAGGGCGCCGCCGTCGGTTCGCCGGGCGTCGGCTCCGGCAATACGGTTCAGCTGCCGGTGCACGTGCCGGTCAACGTCTGCGGCAACACGGTCAGCGTCGTCGGCCTGCTCAACCCGGCCTTCGGCAACGGCTGTGCGAACCGCTCCGCCGAGAAGGAGCCCGACGGCTACGGCTCGGAGGACGGCGGTCGTTCCCACAAGGACGAGCCCGGCACCCCGCGCGGCGGAGAGCAGGCGGGCGGCTCGCACGGCGGCGGTTCCTCCGACGGCGGTTCCGCCAACGGCGGCGGGTCCACGGCCGAGACCCACGTCGCGGGCTCTCCCGGCGTGCTCTCCGGGAACGGCCTTCAGCTGCCCGTCGACCTCCCCGCGAACATCAGCGGCAACTCCGTCAACGTGGTGGGCATTCTCAACCCGGTGTTCGGCAACACGTCGGTCAACGGCCCCTCGAAGCCCACGCCGCCGGTCGAGACGCCGACGCCGCGCCCGCAGACCCCCGTTCGGAACGTGCCGGTTCCGCAGCCGGAGACCGAGACCGAGACGGCGAAGCCCGTCCCGCTCCCCGCTCCGCAGGGTGAGACGAGCACGGTCGCGCTGGCCTCCACCGGTTCCGACAGCATCGGGTACACCGGCGCCGCGAGCGCCGCCCTGCTGCTCGGTGGAGCCCTGCTGTACCGTCGCGCCCGCCGCGCCGGGGACCAGGCCTGACGGTTCCGCCCCACGGCCGGGACGACGTGGGCTGACACCCGAGCTGTCAGCCGCGCCCCCGGCCGTCGGCTTTCCCGCCGCCGCGACGCCAGGCCCGGAGCACCGCCTCGATGGTGGGTGCCACCCTCGTCCGGGCCTGGTGCCGAGGAACACCCTGCATCAGCAAGATGTCGTAGGGGGTGTCGAGATGGCGTACGGAGGCGCGTACCGCGGCCGTGACGGCGCCGCGGTCGAGCGAGCGGCCCGCCGCCGTGCGCCCCACCCGCCCACTGCCCTTCGCCGAGGCGTGGACGGCGACCTCCGTGGCCCGGTCCGCCGGGATGGACGGGAAGAGTCGCAGGATCTCCGTCCGGAGGACCTCGGTGATCTCCACGTCGAGGGTCGCGCGCCGTGCGGCGTCCCGCGCCCGGCGCCTGGCCCGGGCCTCCGCGTCCGCTAGGCACGACGACTCCGCCTCGGCGAGCGCCTCCTCCTCGACGAGCAGGCCCTGACGCTCGTACCGGGTGCGGCGCCGGTTGTGGCGTACGACCACGGCCCAGAGGGTGCTTCCCTCGCGGGCCCGGCGGGTGAGCGCCGTGTCGCCCCGCCGCAGGAAGACGAGATGCCCGAGGTCGGCGCAGTCGAGACAGACCGGGGCGTTGAACTCGACGATCATCCGCTCGAGCGGTCCCTGCCGACACTCCGAGCAGCGGCGGCGCTTGAGCGGCTCGACGACCACGGGTGCGACGAGGTCCATGTCCCGGCCCCGCTTAGCGCACGCCGGGTGCGGCCGCGGCGATGAACTCGGCGAGCGCTTCCTTCGCCTCCGCCGAGCGACGGGCGCGCTCGGTCTCTCCGTGCGCCTCGTGCATGCAGTGGGTCTCCTCGAAGGCGGCCTCGGCCAGCCGTCGGACCTGCGGGTCGTCGCACACCAACTGCACGCGGAAGAGGGCCTGCCGGGCGGCGGTCCGCTGCCGGTAGGAGGCGTGCCGGGACTCCTCCGCCTCCTCGGAGCCCGGCTCCTCGGCCGCCCGGAACCAGCGGTCGTTCTGGCTGTGCCGGTAGTCGACGACCGCGCCCGCGTAGGCGCTGTAGGTCGCGATCCGCTCCTGGCGGAGCTGTTCGGTCCGGGCCAGCGAGGCGGTGCGCTCGGTGGCCCGCCCCTGGAACCAGTGTGTGGCGATGACACCCAACAGGGTCCCCGCCACCGCTATCAGCGCCACATCCATGACCGGGCGCCCCCTCCCGTCCTGCCGTCCTGTCCATCGGCCCGAAGGATCTTCAGGCCCTCAGATCATGACAGTCGAGGGGGTGTCACGTCACTGCCGGTAGCCGCTCAGAAAGCGGCCGATGCGGCTGATCGCGGCGTCGAGGTCGTCGGCGTACGGCAGGGTCAGGATGCGGAAGTGGTCCGGGCGGGGCCAGTTGAAGCCGGTTCCCTGGACGACCTGGATCTTCTCGCGCAGGAGCAGGTCGAGGACGAACCTCTCGTCGTCGTGGATCTTGTGCACGGCGGGGTCGAGGCGCGGGAAGGCGTACAGCGCCCCCTTCGGTTTCACACAGGAGACACCGGGGATCTCGTTGAGCTTCTCCCAGGCCCGGTCGCGCTGTTCGCGCAGCCTGCCGCCCGGAGCGGTCAGCTCGTGGATCGACTGCCGGCCGCCGAGCGCGGCCTGGATGGCGTACTGCGCGGGGGCGTTGGGGCAGAGCCGCATGGAGGCCAGCATGGTGAGGCCCTCCAGGTAGTTCCTGGCGTGCTGCTTCGGGCCGGTGACGACCAGCCAGCCGGAGCGGAAGCCCGCCACCCGGTACGTCTTGGAGAGCCCGCCGAAGGTGAGGACGACCAGGTCGGGGGCGAGAGAGGCGGCCGGGTAGTGGACGGCCTCGTCGTAGAGGATCTGGTCGTAGATCTCGTCGGCGAAGACCATCAGGTGGTGGCGGCGGGCGAGATCGAGGATGCCCTCGACGATCTCCTTCGGATAGACCGCGCCGGTGGGGTTGTTGGGGTTGATGATGACGACGGCACGGGTCCGGTCGGTGATCTTCGAAGCCATGTCGTCGAGGTCCGGGTACCAGTCGGCCGACTCGTCGCACAGGTAGTGCACGGCCTTGCCGCCCGAGAGGGTGGTGACCGCCGTCCACAGCGGGAAGTCGGGGGCGGGGATCAGGACTTCGTCGCCGTCCTCCAGCAGGGCCTGCACGGCCATGGAGACCAGCTCCGACACTCCGTTGCCCAGGAAGACGTCGTCGACGTCGACCTCGGGGAGGCCCATGGCCTGGTAGCGCTGGGCGACGGCCCGGCGGGCGGAGAGGATGCCGCGCGAGTCGGTGTACCCGTGTGCCTTGGGGAGCATCCGGATCATGTCCTGGACGATCTCCTCGGGCGCCTCGAAGCCGAAGAGCGCCGGGTTGCCGGTGTTGAGGCGCAGGACGCTGTGGCCCGCCTCCTCCAGCGCGTTGGCGTGCTCGATGACCGGGCCTCGGATCTCGTAACAGACCTCGCTCAGCTTGCTCGACTGCCGGAACTCCATGTCCGACCTCCCCAGGTCCCCGGAATCAGTGTTGCTTGGTTTTACCAAGTGAGAGCTTGGAAAGTCCAACAACATGTCTAGACTGCGTCGCATGCCACGTCAGCCACGCCGCCGCAGCTACGACCAGCACTGCGCCGCCGCGCGCGCCCTCGACCTCGTCGGCGACCGCTGGACCCTGCTCGTCGTCCGCGAACTCCTCGCCGGGCCGCGCCGCTACACCGACCTCCACGCCGACCTCCCGGGCGTCAGCACCGACATGCTCGCCGGCCGCCTCAAGGACATGGAGAGCGCCGAGCTGGTCACCCGACGCCGACTGCCGCCGCCCGCGTCGGCGTTCGTGTACGAGCTCACGCCACGCGGCCGCGACCTGCTGCCCGTGCTGCGTACCCTCGCCGCCTGGGGGGCGCCCGACCTGGGCGAACCACGGCCCACCGACGCCGTCCGCGCCCACTGGTACGCGATCCCCCTCCTCGGGGCGCTCGCCGAGCTGGGCGCCGGGGTCGTCCAGGTGACTCTGGACGAGGGCGAGTTCCACGTACGGGTCGAGGGCGACGGGGCCGTCTCGTACGGGGACGGGGTGTACGGCGCCGGTACGGCCGAGGTGCCGGACGCCCGGCTCCGGATCGACGCGGCGACCTGCCGGGCCCTCGCGGGCGGGGAGTCGACGCTCGCCGAGGCGATCGAGACGGGGCGCGCGACGCTGGAACGGCCCGTGCGGGCCGCCGTGTCGTAGGCGGATGCGGGGGATCGGGCCATCCCCGGGGGTCGGTCCTTCGCCGGACTTCAGCCCGTCCCCGGGGTTCAGCCCCGGTCCGGCACCACGCCCAGGCTTCGTGCCAGCCGGTCACGGGCCTCGGTCTGGGCCGCGATCCGCGCGTCGAGCACGGCCAGCCGCTCGCGGGCGATCTCCAGGCCGCGGGCGGACGGCGGGGCCGAGGGCATGTCACCGTCCAGGCAGGAACGGAACGCGGACACGTCGTCCAGGGTGAGGCCGGCGTCAAGGAGGTACCGGATGTTCGACACGCGCGTCACGACGTCCTCGCCGTACACCCGGTATCCGTTCGCCGCCCGGGTCGACGCGATCAGGCCGGCCGCCTCGTAGTGGCGCAGGGCGCGCGGCGACACCCCGGTCCGCCGGGCCAGTTCACCGATGCGCAAGGACGCCACCTCCTCGACCACTCCTATCACGCGACCAGCGCACCCCCGTCGACGGGCAGGACGGTGCCGGTCAGGAAGGAGGCGTCGGGCGCCGCGAGCGAGGTGATCGCCCAGGCGACCTCCTCGGGACGGCCGATCCGGCCCAGCGGAACGTGCGCGAGCTGCCAGGCCCGTACCGCCGCAAGTCGTTCGGGGGAGAGACCCATGTGGTCGGCGATCGGGGTCTCGACGGGACCGGGGGCGACGGCCACCACCCGGACTCCGTCCGGCGCGAGCTCCACCGCCCAGCAGCGGGTCAGTGTCTCCAGGGCGCTCTTGGTCGCCGGATAGACGGAGTTGCCCGGCCAGCCCCGCTGGCCGATCGTCGTCGTCACGTTCACCACGACGCCCCGTGACTCCCGGAGCGAGGGCAGGGCGGCCTGCGTCAGCAGGACGGGGGCGACGAGGTTGGTCTCCAGGAGCGGGGTGATCACGGAGCGGTCGAGGGTCCCGAGCGGGCCGCCGAGGGAGATCCCGGCATTGTTGACGAGCACGTCGAGGCGGCCGTGGCCGGTCACGGCGGCGCGGACGATCTCCTCGGCCGCGCCCTCCGCCGTGACGTCGGCGACGTGCGGGTGGATGCCGGGGTGCCCCTCGGCGGTCTCCCGCAGCGGCTCGGCCCTGCGGCCGACGGCGAGGACCGTCGCTCCCTGCCGGGCGAAGGCGTGAGCGGCGGCCCGGCCGATGCCGGTACCCGCACCGGTGATGACGACGACTCTGGTGGGCGTGTTGGTATCCATGGCTCTGATGGTCAAACAGTGACGCCAGTGACAAGGTCAAGCCCGATGCGCGGCGTCAGCGCTCGGCGTCAGTGCGTGGCGTCAGCGTTCGGCGTCAGTGCTCAGGTGAAAGGAATTCGAGCCGGTTCTCGTGGCAGTCGGTGGTGTGGAAGCGCCGATGTCCCGGGAAGGCGTCGTCCCAGGTCACCTCGACGCCCCGGGCGGTCAGCCGCTGGGCCAGGCCGTCGATGTCGGCGACGAGGATGCCAGGGTGCCCCTTGCGGGACGGGCGGAAGTCCTCCTCGACCCCCAGGTGGATCTCCAGCGCGTCCGAGCGCACCCACAGGCCGCCGCGGGCCGCGAGCACCGGAGGCTTCTGGATCTCGGTCATGCCCAGCACGTCCACATAGAATCGACGGCACACCTCCTCGTCGCCCGGCGGCAGGGCGAGGCCGCCCCCGTGGTCTCGTAGGGCAGTGGCTGCTGACGCCGGCTCATGGGGAACGGAACCTCTCCTTCGCGGGACCGTGCGGTCGTCGCCCGGCGCCGGTCACAGTAGTGCCGGGGGTGCCGGCCGGGGCACGTCAGGGGCAGCAGCGGGCAGGATGAGCGGGATGCGATACGAGGCGATCACCTGGGAACGGCTTGCGGAGGCGCTCGCCCGTCGGCTCGACGGGGCCACGCCGGCCGACGGCAGCAGCCGGCTCAAGGTCGCCGTCGACGGGCCGCCTGCCGCGCCCGGCGGCGAGTTCGCAGAGCAGCTCGCCGGGGCGCTGCGGACACGCGGGCGCTCCGTCCTCGTCGCGGGGACCGGCGGCTTCCTGCGACCTGCTTCGCTGCGGTACGAGTACGGCAAGCAGGACCCGGACGCGTACTACGACGGGTGGACCGACACCGGGGCGCTGTGGCGGGAGGTCTTCGGGCCGTTGGAGCCCGGCGGCAGCGGGCGGGTGCTGCCCGACCTGTGGGACCCGGTGAAGGACCGCGCGACCCGCAGCCCCTACGTGACGCTGCCGCCCGGCGGGGTGCTCGTCCTGCACGGGCCCTTCCTGCTCGGCCACTGGTTCCCCTTCGACCTCACCGTGCACCTGCGTCTCTCGGTCGCAGCCCTCGCCCGGCGCACCGAGGAGGCCTGGACCCTGCCGGCCTTCGCCCGGTACGAGTCGGAGGTCGATCCCGGCGCCGCCGCCGACGTGGTCGTCCGCGCGGACGACCCGCGCCATCCGGCCTGGGCGGGCTTCGGCAGCTAGAGAGCCGGGGCGGGGTTTCGCGCTCCGTCCCGTGCTCGCCGGCCTCCCCGCGTCAGTCGCCCGGGGGCCCGGTCGGCGGTCTCCCGCCGACCACCGTGACCGCCTCCGCCCCGGCGCGGCAGCCTGCCTCGGCGGCCTTCGCGGGGTCCGCGCCCGCGAGCCGGGCCGCCAGGAAGGCGCCGGTGAACGCGTCGCCCGCGCCCGTGGAGTCCACCGCCCGGACCACGGGCGCCGTCACCCGCGCGGTCACCGAGCCGTCCTCGGCGACCAGGGCGCCCGCCGATCCGAGGGTGACCACGACCAGCGGGAACCGGCGGCTCAACTCGGCCGCCGCCGCATCCGGTTCGTCGTACCCGGTCAGCGACCGGGCCTCGTCGGCGTTGGGCAGCAGCACCTCCGCGCCGTTCGTCGCCGCGAGGAAGCGGTCCACCCCCAGTTCCGCCAGGAACCCCGCCGACGCCGGATCCACACTCACCGGCACCCCCGCCTCCCGTGCGTCCCGCAGCGCCGAACGGGCGGTCTCGCGGCTCGGAGCGGCGAAGAACAGGTAGCCGGAGAGATGCAGCCGGGCCACGCCGTCGAGCAGGCCTGCCGACCAGTCGCCGGGGGAGAGGCGCAGGGCGGCGCCGCTGTCGGTGAGAAAGGTGCGCTCCGCCGATGAGTCCACGAGCGCGATGACGCTCGCCGTCGCCGCCTCGGCGTCCGGGACGAGCAGAGGGCGCACACCGGCGCGCCGCAGCGCCCGCTCGTGCCAGTCGGCCGCGTCCGTCCCCACCCGGCCGAGGATGCGCACGTCAGGGCATCCGGAACGCGCCGCCCAGCAGGCCGCGTTGGCTCCGGCGCCGCCCGGCAGGGTCCGTATCTCCGCCGCCGTGTCGGTCGCGGGCGCCAGCGGGGTCCGGTGCCGGGCGACGACATCCGTGACCACGTCCCCGACGACGAGCAGCGCACCCGCCGCCCGGCTCACCGGCCGCCCACACCGGGCGCCTCGGCTTCGTACGGCCCCGAGCCGTGCGCCCCCGAGCCGTGCGCCCCCGCGCTGTACGCCCCCGCGATGCTCGCCGCGAGCCGCACATTGCCCCGTACCGCCGCCAGGTTGGCCTCCAGGGACGCCCCTTCCGTGTGCACTGTCAGGTATTCGAGCAGGAACGGCGTCACCGCCTGCCCGGTGATCCCCTTCTCCTTCGCCGCCGCCAGGCCGCCCGCGAGCACCCGGTCGTGGAGTGCGGGATCCAACTGCTCCGCGACCGGCACCGGATTGGCCACGATCAGCGCCGCCCGCGGCCCGCCGAGCCGGTCCTGGGCGCGTATCACCTCGGCCACCGCCTCCGGGGTCCGCAGGGTCCAGTCGACCGGCTCGCCCGAGGAGGCGAGGTAGAAGCCGGGGAAGTGGTCCGTGCCGTATCCGACGACCGTCACGCCGAGCGTCTCCAGGCGCTGGAGCGTCGCGGGCACGTCGAGGATCGACTTGACCCCGGCGCACACCACGGTGGTGCCGACACGGGCGAGCAGCCTCAGGTCGGCGGACTCGTCCTGCGTGTCCGTCCACTCGCGGTGGACACCGCCGAGGCCTCCGGTCGCGAACACCCGTATGCCGGCCGCGTCCGCCAGCCAGGCCGTCGCCGACACCGTCGTCGCCCCGGTCACGCCGGACGCCAGGGCCGGGGCGAGGTCACGGTGCCCCAGCTTCCGTACCGCCGGGTCCTCGGCGATCCGGGTCAGGGCCGGCCGGTCCAGACCGACCCTGGCCGTGCCGTCGACCACGGCGATCGTCGCGGGGACGGCGCCTCCGGCCCGCACCAGCTCCTCCAGTTCCAGGGCCACCGCCAGGTTCCGCGGGCGCGGCAGGCCGTGGGCGATGATCGTCGATTCCAGCGCGACGACGGGACGCCCCTCGTGGAGCGCCTCGCGTACCTCTTCGGACACCTGTGTGGACATGTCCCATTCCTGGCGCGACCACAGGCCCGGCAAACCTCGGTGGCGAGCTCCGGCCACACCGTAGGGGCGCCTTCGGATTCCGTCCCGGGGTGCCCGGCGGGGTGGTCCGGAGCGGACGCGCCACCCGTCCGGCGCTGCGCCGAAGGGGTCGTGCGGATTTCGTCGTCGCGCCGGGTTCCGGGCATCGTGCCTGGTGGGAGTTGAAACGGAGGGCGCCCGTCCAGCCGGTCCCGGCCTCGGGGCGACCCCGGACCCCCGCTACAGTCACCGCCCATGACGACACATGACCAGCCCACCTTCGCCGTGCACATCCCCGACGCGGAGCTCGAGGCGGAGCCGCTCGACCCCGCCCAGATCGTCTCCGGTACGCCCGAGGTGACGGGCAAGCTGCTGTGGGAGTCCGCCGACGGCAAGCAGCTGCGCGGCATCTGGCAGATCACGCCCGGCGTCGTCACCGACACCGAGGCCAACGAGCTCTTCGTGGTGGTCTCCGGCCGGGCGACCGTCGCCGTCGAGGGCGGGGCCACCCTGGAGATCGGGCCCGGCGATGCCTGTGTGCTGCGCGAGGGCGACAGGACGACCTGGACCGTGCACGAGACCCTGCGCAAGGCGTACCACATCAGTCTCTGATGCTTCTGACGTCTCTGCCCTCCTGCCTTTCCCGCCCCTCTCCGGAGTCTCCGGAGTGCCTGAAGTCGCGTCGGTCAGACCCGAGTTCGGGGTCTGGTAGGAAACCTTCCTATCGGCTAGCATCCCCGACAGCGGCTTGGCGCGGCGCCCCACCCCAAGGGGCGTGACGCGCTCAGCGAGAGCTCTGACCCGGCCGCCGAGCACCACCCCGCCGTGTGGCGCCCGAATCGCCACCCGGCCGGTCGCCCGTGTCCGTACCCCACGGCACGGGCGCCCCGGCCCGCTGCCGCGCGGCAGACCCGTGGTGCGCCGCACCGGTGTCCAGCTCTCGCCGACCCCACAGGCCAGGGAGCCCAGGTATGCGCCTGAACGCCTCCGCCCCACCACGCCGCACCACCACCCCTCTCCCCTTCGTCCTCGCCGCCGTGCTGCTGCTCGTCGGCGGGCTCCTGCTCGCCCTCCCGGACCGGGCCGGAGCCGCCGCCGACGTCCTGATCTCCCAGGGCCGGCCGGCCACCTCCTCCTCCGTCGAGGACAGCACCTTCGGCCCGGAGAAGGCCTTCGACGGCGTCTCCACCACCCGCTGGGCCAGCGCCGAAGGCGTCGACCCCCAGTGGATCCGGGTCGACCTCGGCCCCTCGGCCACCGTCTCCCGCGTCAAGCTCGTCTGGGAGGCCGCGTACGCCAAGGCCTACCGCGTCGAGATCTCCACCGACGGCACCACCTGGACCCGCCTCGCCAACGAGACCGCGGGGAACGGCGCCACAGACGACTGGACCGGACTCACCGGCCAGGGCCGCCACCTCCGTGTGTACGGGACCGCCCGCGGCACCTCGTACGGCTACTCGCTCTTCTCGGTCGAGGTCTACGGCACCACCGGCAGCACGGAGCCGCCCACCGGCGCCTTCACCGTCGTCGCGGCCGGCGACATCGCCGCCCAGTGCACGGCCTCCAGCAGCTCCTGCGCCCACCCCAAGACCGCGGCCCTGGCCCAGCGGATCGCGCCGTCCTTCTATCTGACGATGGGCGACAACCAGTACGACGACGCCCTGCTCTCCGACTTCCGCAACTACTACGACAAGTCCTGGGGCGCCTTCAAGGCGAAGACCCGCCCCGTGCCCGGCAACCACGAGACCTACGACCCGGCCGGCCCGCTCGCCGGCTACAAGTCCTACTTCGGCTCGATCGCCTACCCGCAGGGCAAGTCGTACTACAGCTACGACCAGGGCAACTGGCACTTCGTCGCCCTCGACTCCAACTCCTTCGACGACGCCGCCCAGATCCAGTGGCTCAAGGACGACCTGGCACGGAACACCAAGGGCTGCGTCGCCGCCTACTTCCACCACCCGCTGTACTCCTCCGGCGGGCACGGCAACGACCCCGTCTCCAAGCCCGTCTGGCAGATCCTCTACAAGGCCAAGGCCGACCTGGTGCTCAACGGGCACGACCACCACTACGAGCGCTTCGCCCCGCAGGACGCCGACGGGCGGGCCACCGCCGACGGAATCGTCGAGATCGTCGGCGGCATGGGCGGCGCCGAGCCCTACGACATCGAGACCGTCCAGCCCAACAGCCAGAAGCGGATCAGCGGTCCGTACGGCGTCCTGAAGCTGGACCTCACCGACACCACCTACACCTGGCAGTACGTCGGCACCGACAACCAGGTGAAGGACTCCGGCCCGACCTACACCTGCCACTGATGTACCTCGCGACCACCGGTCGCCCGGACGCGCCGCCCGCCCCCTCGGGGGTCCGGCGGCGCGTCCCCGGCACCGTCCTCGCCCTCGGCGCGGTCAGCCTGGTCACCGACGTCTCCTCGGAGATGGTGACCGCCGTCCTGCCGCTCTACCTGGTCCTCGGACTCGGCCTCTCCCCGCTCCAGTTCGGCCTGCTCGACGGCCTCTCGACCGGCGCCACCGCGCTCGTACGGCTTCTCGGCGGCGCCACCGCCGACCGCGGCGGCCGCCACAAACAGGTCGGCGGGCTCGGCTACGCCCTGTCCACCTGCTCCCGGCTCGGCCTCCTCCTCGCCGGCGGCGCGACCGGCTGGATCGCGACCGCGATCGCCGCCGACCGGCTCGGCAAGGGCGTCCGCACCGCCCCGCGTGACGCCCTCATCACCCTGCACAGCCCGCCCGAGGACCTGGGCCGCGCCTTCGGCACGCACAGGGCCATGGACACCACCGGCGCCCTGCTCGGCCCCCTGGCCGCCTTCGCGCTGCTGTGGGCGACGGCCGACGCGTACGACGCCGTCTTCGCCGTCAGCTTCAGCGTCGGGGCGTTCGGCGTCCTGCTGTGGATGCTGCTCGTCCCCGGGCGGACACGGGGAGACACGAAGACACCCGCCGTCACGGCAGAGCCACGCGCGCGGGGAAGGTCCGCTGGGCCACGCGCGCGTGGCGGGTTCCTCGGCGGGTCCCGTGGCGGGCTGCTCGGTGGGCTGCGCTCGCCCGAGTACCGACGGATCGTGATCTGCGCCGGAGTCCTCGGCGCCGCCACCATCGGCGACGCCTTCCTCTATCTGCTGCTCCAGCGTCGGCTCGCGTTCGACGCGACCTGGTTCCCGTTCCTGCCGCTCGGCGCAGCCGCCGTCTATCTGCTGCTCGCCGTCCCCGCCGGACGCCTCGCCGACCGGATCGGGCGGCGCGCCCCGCTCCTGTACGGGCACGGGGCACTGCTCCCCGCCTACGGACTGCTCCTCGCCCCCCTGCCCGACCCCGTGGTGCTCCTGGGCGTCCTCCTCCTGCTCGGGATTTTCTACGCCGCCACCGACGGCGTCCTGATGGCCCTGGCCGGCCCCTTCCTGACGGAGGGCCGGCAGGCGAGCGGTCTCGCCGTCGTCCAGACCGCGCAGGCGCTGGCCCGGCTCGGTGCCGCCGTCGCTTTCGGTGCCGTCTGGACCGCGAGCGGGCCGGAGACCGCGCTCGTCGCGGCGCTGGTGGTCCTCACGGCGGCCCTGTGCTGTGCCGCGCGACTCCTGCCCACGACTCCTTCCGAGCCCTCCGAGAGGAGCGACTGACCCATGTCCGACCCGACCGGTGCCCGCCCGTCCACCCGTACGCGCGTGTGGATCCTCGTACTCGCCCTGCTGCTGCTCGGCGGCGGCGCCACCGCCTATACGCTGCGCGCGGCCTCGGGCCGCGAGGCCGCCGTCGCCGGCACCGCCGACCCGGGCTTCACCCTCGACCGCCACACCGGCGCGCTCTACGCGCGGGACACCGCCACCGGCCGCATCGCGCGCGTGGACCCGTCCGCGCGCGGCGGCCGGGTGGTCGGCGGCCCCTCCTGCGACCGCTTCCACGCGGCCGGGCCCACCGCCCTCTGCCTCCAGCGCAGGCCGGGCGTCCCGGCCCGCTCGTACGCCCTCGTGCTCGACCGGCGGCTGCGCGAGGTCCGCCGGATCGGCCTGCCGGGCATCCCCAGCCGGGCCAGGGTCTCGGCCTCCGGGAACATGCTCGCCTGGACGATGTTCGCGACCGGTGACTCCTACGCGCGCTCGTCCTTCTCCACCCGGACCTCGATCCTCGATCTGCGCACCGGCTACCTGGTGAAGAACATCGAGCA
Source organism: Streptomyces sp. NPDC029956 (assembly GCF_055574655.1). Taxonomy (NCBI): domain Bacteria; kingdom Bacillati; phylum Actinomycetota; class Actinomycetes; order Kitasatosporales; family Streptomycetaceae; genus Streptomyces; species Streptomyces sp. NPDC029956. The sequence goes on from NZ_JBVHZJ010000005.1 coordinate 51,388, forward strand.
GATCCCGCTCACCCTCGGCGGCCGCCGCCACCACGCCCCCGACGTCAACTACTGGGGGGTGAGCTTCGCCGCCGACGACAACCGCTTCTACGCGACCGTCTCGACGGGCGGGCGCACCCATCTCGTCGAGGGCGACATGCGGAACTGGTCCGCCAAGGCCCTGCGGGAGAACGTCGAATGCCCGTCGCTCTCCCCTGACGGCACCCGGCTCGCCTTCAAGAAGCGGGTCTCCGACGGCCCGGGCGAGCCGTGGCGGCTGTACGTGTACGACCTGGCAGCCGGGCGGGAACACGCGGTCGCCGAGCGGCGCGGCATCGACGACCAGGCACTGTGGACGGACCGGAAGACCCTCGCGTACGGCTACGGGGGAGCGGTCTGGTCGGTCCCGGCCGACGGCACGGGCACCCCACGCAGGCTGGCGGCCGGGGCGTCCTCCCCGGCGGCGCCGCACTGACCGGGGCGGCGCCGGCCGCACCGGCCGAGGCGTCGGCCGCACCGACCGCGATGCCGCACCGACCGAGGTACGGGGGTGTCGCACCGGCCGACCGTACGGGGGTGTCGCACCGGCCGACCGTACGGGGCCCTACGCCCTCCGGAGCGAGCCGCGGATCGCGAGCGCCGCCATCGGCAGCAGCAGGCAGGCGGCGATCGCGTTCAGCGGCCCGTAGCCGGCCTGCGCCACGATCAGTCCCGCCGCGAGGCCGCCGACGCCCGCGGCGGTGTTCATGATGAAGTCGGACAGCCCCTGGACCGCCGCCCGTGCGGCCTGCGGCACCGAGTCCGTGAGCAGTGCCGAGCCGGACACCAGTCCCGCCGACCAGCCCAGGCCGAGGATGAACAGGCCGAGGGCGGTACGGCCGTGGCTGGGACCCGCCGTGCCCGCGACGAGCGCCGCCACGCCGATGAGACCGACCGCGAGCCCGATCACGGACAGCCTCCCCAGTCGGTCGGAGAGCCAGCCCATCAGGGGCGAGAAGGCGTACATGCCGGCGATGTGCCCACTGATGACGAGCCCGATCAGCTGGATGTCCGCCCCGTGGTGGGTGAGGGCCACCGGGGTCATCGACATGATCGACACCATCGCGGTGTGCGAGCCGGCGACGGTGACCACCGCGAGGCGGGCCTTCGGGGACTCCCGCACGGCCCGCATCCCGGCCCGCAGGGAGCGTTCCTCCGGAGCCTCGCCCGCGCCCGTCCCGTCGAGCGCGCGGGCCGTGAGGAGCGGGTCGGGGCGCAGCAGCACGGCCACCACGGCCGCCGCGATCACGAAGACGCCGGCGGCCCAGACGAAGGGGCCCGCGGTGGCGGGTATCCCCAGACCGGCCACGCTCTTCCCGGCCGGTGCGGCGATGTTCGGGCCGAGGACCGCCCCGATCGTCGTCGCCCACACCACGGTGGAGATGGCCCGCGCCCTGCGGTCCGGTTCGGCGAGGTCGGCGGCGGCGAAGCGGGCCGCCAGATTGGCCGAGGAGCCGGCGCCGAAGCCGACGAGGCCGACGAGCAGCAGGGGGAAGCTCTCGGCGACCGCCCCGAGCACGGCGACCCCGGCGCCGACCGCGCCGATGAGGTACGCGAGGACGAGACCGGCCCGGCGGCCCCGCGAGGCCATCAGGGCGGCCAGCGGCATGGCGAGCAGCGCGGGCCCCGCCACGGTCGCCGTGGACGCGAGGCCGGACAGCGCCTCGGAACCGCTGACGTCCCTGGCGAGCACGGCGGCGAGCGCGACGCCGGTGGCGATGCCGAGGCCCCCGAGGATCTGGGTGGCGAGGAGCACCGCCTGGACGCGCCGGCGCAGCGCGGGGAGCTCGGCGTCGGTGACGGGGGCGGGGCCGGGTATGTGGCCGGGCAGGGTGGCGTCAGGGGCGCCGGGCGTGTGGGTCACTTACGTGAGTGTGCCAGTCGTCCCACCTGATGGGAACGCCTCCCGGCGAGGCCGGAGACCCCCGGCCCGGCGTACGGGAGCGCCCTCAGAACAGCGGCGTCGGCAGCACGCCCTCGAGCGCGAGCAGCTGCCGCTTGGTCTCCAGACCGCCCCCGAAGCCGCCGAGACCGCCGTCGCTCTCCACCACGCGGTGGCACGGCACCACGACCGGCAGCGGATTGGAGCCCATCGCCGCGCCGACCGCCTGCGCGGCGCCCGGCTGCCCCACGCGTGCGGCCAGGTCCCCGTACCCGACGACGGTGCCGTACGGCACACCGCTTGCCAGTTCGCGCAGCACCTGCCGGTTGAACCCGGCCGTCAGGCTCCAGTCCAGGGGCAGGGCGACATCGCCCGGCTCGCCCGCGAAGTACCGGTCGAGTCGGCGTATCGCGCCCGCGAGCAGCCCCGAGGCACGCTCCACCGGCTCCGCGCCGAGCTGCGCCGCCAAGCGGTCGAGCATCCGGTCCCGCCTCGCCGCGTCGGCGTGGAACTCGACCCGCACGAGCCCCCGCTCGGTCGCGGCGAGGAAGAGCGGCCCGATGGGGCACTCCATGACCGTCCACTCCACCGGGACGGCCCGCCCGCCGTCCCACGGCCCCGCTTCGATGTCCATGCCGCCCACGGTACGACCCGGCACCGACAACGGGGCCCGGAAATCGATCGCAAGATCACGAACCGGTCTCGCTCAGGTCTCACGAGCGGAAATTCCCCGGTCACGTGGTCGCGTGGCCCCCGGCGCGCCATAATCTCGCCCCGGTAGTACTACCCAGCGGTACCGACTGTTTTCGGACGACGTGGCACCAGGGGTGGAGGACACACGCTCATGCAGGGCACGGTCGACGGATTCAGCTACGGGCTCGTCACTCCGGTGGCGGCCTTTCTCATGGCGTGCCTGGGCGGCGCCCTCGGCCTGCGCTGCACCACGAGATCGCTCCGCCACCGCGACAGCTTCAAGGCGGGCTGGCTCGCCCTCGGCGCCACGTCGATCGGCACCGGCATCTGGACCATGCACTTCATCGCCATGATGGGCTTCTCGGTCCAGCGGGCGCCCATCCACTACGACCGGCCCATCACCTTCGCCAGCCTGGGCGTAGCCGTCCTGATGGTCGGCATCGGGATCTTCATCGTCGGATACCGGGGGGCGACCGCCCTCACCCTGGTCACCGGCGGCACCATCACCGGCCTCGGCGTGGCCACCATGCACTACCTGGGCATGGCCGGGATGCGCCTCCAGGGGCGTATCGAGTACGACACGCTCACCGTCGCGACGTCCGTGGTCATCGCCGTCGTGGCGGCCACGACGGCCCTCTGGGCGGCCGTCTCCGTACATGGATTTCTGGCCAGCCTCGGTGCGAGCCTGGTGATGGGCGTGGCCGTCAGTGGTATGCACTACACCGCCATGTCGGCGGTCAGCGTCCACCTGCACGGCACGGAGCCCGTCAAGGGCACCGGCGACACCGCCACCTCGCTGCTGCTGCCGATGCTGATCGGGCCGGCGGTCTTCCTCATCCTCGCCGCCGTCGTCGTCATGTTCGACCCGCTGCTCGTCATGGGAGACCCGGACTGGCAGGGCCCCGCCCGCGCCCCGCACCGCCCCGGCGTGCCCGCCCCGCGCCACGTGCCGTCCTACGGCGAGCCCGCCAACTGGACGGCCAGGCCCGCCGGGCGCGGGGCCCGCAGGAGCGTCCCGCGGGGCGGCCACCGCTCCCAGGACTGGTGACGGAGGGCCGCTGCCGAGCCGATCGCCACCCGAGTGTCAGTGCCGGGTCGTACGGTGGTTGCATGCGGCCCGTTTCCAAGATCGAACGTTCGGTGGCGCCTTTCGAGGTCGTCAGTGAGTACAAGCCCAACGGCGACCAGCCCGCGGCCATCGCCGACCTGGAGCGGCGTATCCGCGCGGGCGAGAAGGACGTCGTGCTCCTCGGTGCCACCGGCACCGGAAAGTCCGCCACCACCGCGTGGATGATCGAGAAGCTCCAGCGCCCCACCCTGGTGATGGCGCCGAACAAGACCCTGGCCGCCCAGCTGGCGAACGAGTTCCGCGAGCTCCTGCCGAACAACGCGGTCGAGTACTTCGTCTCGTACTACGACTACTACCAGCCCGAGGCGTACGTGCCGCAGTCGGACACGTACATCGAGAAGGACTCCTCCATCAACGAGGAGGTGGAGCGGCTCCGCCACTCCGCGACGAACTCCCTGCTCACCCGCAGGGACGTCATCGTGGTCGCCTCCGTCTCCTGCATCTACGGCCTCGGCACGCCCCAGGAGTACGTGGACCGGATGGTCCCGCTCAAGGTCGGCGAGGAGCTCGACCGCGACCAGCTGCTCCGCCGCTTCGTCGACATCCAGTACACGCGGAACGACCTGGCGTTCACCCGCGGCACCTTCCGCGTCCGCGGCGACACCATCGAGATCTTCCCGGTCTACGAGGAGCTCGCCGTCCGCATCGAGATGTTCGGCGACGAGATCGAGGCCCTCTCCACCCTCCACCCGCTCACCGGCGAGGTCATCAGCGAGGACCGCGAGCTGTACGTGTTCCCCGCCAGCCACTACGTCGCCGGCCCCGAGCGCATGGAGCGCGCGGTCAACGACATCGAGCGGGAGCTGGAGGGCCGCCTCGCCGAGCTCGACAAGCAGGGCAAGCACCTGGAGTCCCAGCGCCTGCGCATGCGGACCACCTACGACCTGGAGATGATGCGCCAGATCGGCTCCTGCTCCGGCATCGAGAACTACTCGATGCACTTCGACGGCCGCGACCCCGGCTCCGCGCCCAACACCCTCATCGACTACTTCCCCGAGGACTTCCTGCTCGTCATCGACGAGTCGCACGTGACCGTGCCGCAGATCGGCGCCATGTACGAGGGCGACGCCTCCCGCAAGCGGACCCTGGTCGACCACGGCTTCCGGCTGCCGTCCGCCCTCGACAACCGCCCGCTGAAGTGGGAGGAGTTCCAGGAGCGCATCGGCCAGACCGTCTACCTCTCCGCGACCCCCGGCACGTACGAACTCTCGCGCGGCGACGGCTTCGTCGAGCAGATCATCCGCCCCACCGGGCTCGTCGACCCCGAGGTCGTCGTCAAGCCCACCGAGGGGCAGATCGACGACCTGGTCCACGAGATCAGACTGCGCACCGAGCGGGACGAACGCGTCCTCGTCACCACCCTGACCAAGAAGATGGCCGAGGACCTCACCGACTACTTCCTGGAGCTCGGCATCCAGGTGCGCTACCTGCACAGCGACGTCGACACCCTGCGCCGGATCGAGCTGCTGCGCGAGCTGCGCGCCGGCGAGTACGACGTCCTCGTGGGCATCAACCTGCTCCGTGAGGGCCTCGACCTCCCCGAGGTGTCGCTCGTCGCCATCCTCGACGCCGACAAGCAGGGCTTCCTGCGCTCCGGGACCTCGCTGATCCAGACGATCGGCCGTGCCGCGCGAAACGTCTCGGGCCAGGTCCACATGTACGCGGACCGGATCACCCCGGCGATGGAGCAGGCCATCGACGAGACCAACCGGCGCCGCGAGAAGCAGATCGCGTACAACACGGAGCACGGCATCGACCCGCAGCCGCTCCGGAAGAAGATCAACGACATCGTCGCGACCATCGCGCGCGAGGAGATCGACACCGAGGAACTCCTCGGCAGCGGATACCGCCAGGGCAAGGAGGGCAAGGGCGCCAAGGCCCCCGTCCCCGCGCTCGCCGCGCACGGCGGCAAGGGCAGGGGCAAGGCCGGCTCGACGGTCGAACTCGGGGACCGGCCCGCCACCGAACTGGCCGCGATCATCGAGGAGATGACCGACCGGATGCGCGCCGCCGCGGCCGAGCTGCAGTTCGAGGTGGCCGCCCGGCTCCGTGACGAAGTGGGAGAGCTGAAGAAGGAGTTGCGCCAGATGAAGGAGGCGGGACTCGCCTGACCGGACGCGGTCCGACGGGGTGCCGGGCACGCGGTCCGACGGAGCACCGGGCACGCGGTCCTGCGGGGTGCCGGGCACGCGGTCCGGCGCGCTGTCCGGTGTGTTGCAAGACCGACACAAAACCGGACCGCACCTCCGCGCTGTCAGTGGTGCTGCGTAATGTGCTCGGCAACCGCACGCACCGGAACAGCGGGCGCGGGGAACGCTAACGAGAGGGGCAAACGCGTGTCGGTCAACATGACCAAGGGTCAGGCCATCAGCCTGGAGAAGCAGGGTGGGGGCAGCCTCAGCCAGGTGCGGATGGGCCTCGGCTGGCAGGCCGCGCCGCGTCGCGGTCTCTTCGGCAAGCGCACCCAGGAGATCGACCTGGACGCCTCGGCCGTCCTCTTCGCGGACAAGCAGCCGGTCGACGTGGTCTTCTTCCGTCACCTGGTCAGCGACGACGGCTCGGTCAAGCACACCGGCGACAACCTGGTCGGCGGCGCGGGCCAGGGCGGGGACGACGAGGCGATCCTCGTCGACCTCCAGCGGGTCCCGGTCCACATCGACCAGATCGTCTTCACGGTGAACTCGTTCACCGGCCAGACGTTCCAGGAGGTGCAGAACGCGTTCTGCCGCATCGTCGACGAGACGAACGGCCAGGAGCTCGCGCGCTACACCCTCGACGGTGGCGGCAACTACACCGCGCAGATCATGGCGAAGGTGCACCGGGTCGGCTCCGGCTGGCAGATGACCGCCCTGGGCAACCCGGCCAACGGTCGCACGTTCCAGGACCTGATGCCCGCGATCCTGCCGCACCTGTAGACAGGACCGCACCGCACCACCCACAGCTCCCGGAGGCAGCAGGCCGCCGGGAGCTGTCCCGCATGAACCGCACCCGTTGCCACGCCGAGAACGCCGAAAGCCGAGGGGACAGAGTCGATGACGGCCGAACTGGTCCGGGGGCAGAACCACCCCCTGCCCGACACCCGACTGGAGATCCGGGTGTCGGCCGGTCACCCTGTCCTCGCCGGCGCCACCCTCGGCGACGAGCAGGGCAGGGTCCCCGGCGTGGAGTGGATCGCCCACCCCGGAGCGCCCTCCCTGCCCGGGGTCGACGTCCCCGGGCAGGCCGCCGCCGACCATCGCCTCGCCGTCGACCTGGAGGCCGTCCCCGGGGCCGTCCACCGGGTCTCGGTGCTCCTCGCGCTGCCCGGGCCGCGCGCCGGCGGAGCCGCCCGCTTCGGAACGGTCGCCGCCCCGTTCGTCGCCGTCGCCGGCCCCGACGGCGCCGACATCGCCACCTTCACGATCACCGGACTCGACAGCGAATCCGCCGTCGTCGCCCTGGAGCTGTACCGCCGCCAGGGCTCCTGGAAGGTCCGCGCCATGGGCCAGGGGTACGAGGGCGGGCTCGCCGCCCTCCTCGGCGACCAGGGCCTGGAGCGCCCCGCCGACGTGGCCGCGACGATCCTGGACACCGTCGCGCCCGGGCCCGCCCCGGTCGCCGCTCCCGCGCAGCACGTCCCCGAGGCGGAGCACGTACGCCGCGCGGCACCGGTGACCGCCACGGACCCGGCGCCGACCGGCCCGGCGAGCCCCCCGCCCACCGCGCCGTCGGGCACCGGGACGGACACGCCCACCCCGCCGTCGGGCATCGGCACGAACACGCCCGCCCCGGCGGCGAGCGGCGGTCCGGTGAACTACGCCCACCCGCGCCGCCAGGCCGCCCCGGCACCCGGTCCCGCGCCCGCGCCCGAGTCCGAGCCCCGGCAGGGGCCGCCCACGCCGGTCGCCGGCGACGCGGCGGGCTGGTCCATGGACGAGCGCCTGTACAACCAGGTGTGGGGCATGTTCGAGGACCTGGCCCGGACCGCCGCCGCCTACCGCAGCGCCTGCGAGTTCGCCGAGAACCGGCTCGACCGGGAGCTCGACCAGACGCTCTCCGACTACCGTGCCCGCGCCGACGGCGCCAACGACGCCGCGCGGGCCGCCGCCCGCGCCCGGCACGACGAGCTGGTCGCCCGGGCACAGGAGGTCCTGGACCGGGACCTCACCCAGCTCGTGGCCGAGTCCGAGGTCGTCGAGCCCGCCCTGCCCGTCGCCTTCGCCCGCTGGGAGAACCCCGTCTGGCAGGCATACCGCAGCCCGACCGAGGAGCCGATGGCCGTCCGGCTCGGCGACCTCCACCTCCCCGAGCGGACGGATCTGCGGATCCCCATGCTCGTCCGGCTGCCGCTGGAGCGGGGGCTCTGGGTGGACAGCGGCCGAGGGCACTCCGAGGCCGCCGGACTCCTCGACGAGGTCGAGCTGCGGCGGCTCGCCCTGGACTGCGCGGTCGCGCACGCGGCCCGGCTGCTCGCGGCGCACCCGGCGGGCGCGTTCGCCGTCCATGTCGTCGACCCGGCCGGCGCGGGCGCCGCCGCGCTCGCGCCGCTCGTGGAGACGGGCGTCCTCGCGGCCCCGCCGGCCCGGGGCGCGGCAGGGGTCTCGGCGGTCCTGGAGCAGCTGACCGAGCGGGTCGACCTGCTGCAGATGGCGGTACGGGCGGGAGCCTCCGACGCCCTGCCGCCCGGTCTGGACGCGGCCCGGCAGCTGCTGCTCGTGCACGACTTCCCGCACGGCTTCGACGACCGGGCGGTCACCCGCCTCCGGTACCTCGCCGACGAGGGCCCGTCGGTCGGCGTCCATCTGCTGATGGTGGCGGACCGGGAGGACGCGTCCGCGTACGGGCCGCTGCTCGACCCGCTGTGGCGCTCGCTCCTCCGGCTCACCCCCGTACCCGACGACCACCTCGCCGACCCGTGGGTCGGCCACGCCTGGTCGTACGAGCCTCCGATGCTCCCGCCGGGCAGCGGGGTGCTCCGGCAGGTCCTCGGGCAGGTGGCGGCGGCTCGGCACGGAGAGCGGTCCTGACGGCCCTGACAACCCTGAAAGCCCTGACGCACCGACAGCTCTGACCTGGCCTCTTGGCGGCCCTTTACCCTTCCCTTTACCTTCTCTTGGTGTTTCGGGTAGTGTTTCCGGTGCGGAGGGGAGTACTCCCCATGCGCGGCGTACCCGTCAATACGGACGGATCATCCATGATCCGATCCCGGGGCGTCGGCCCGGCGGCGACGTCCGTCGCCCGGGTGGAAGAGACCTCCGGCAGCGACGACGCTGATCAGTAGCCGTACGACGCCGGAGGCGCAGTGGACGTTTCAATGACCATGTGGGTGCTGACCATTCTCGGTCTGTGTGCCCTGATCGGTGCCGACTTCTTCATCGGGCGCAAGCCCCATGACGTCTCGGTGAAGGAAGCCGGAATCTGGACGGCCGTCTGGATCGTGCTCGCCGGACTCTTCGGGCTCGGCCTCTGGTACTTCGGCGGCGGCCAGGCCGCCGGGGAGTTCTTCGCCGGTTACATCACCGAGAAGTCGCTCAGTGTCGACAACCTGTTCGTCTTCGTCCTGATCATGGCGAAGTTCGCGGTCCCCTCCCACCTCCAGCAGCGCGTGCTGCTCGTGGGCGTCGTGATCGCCCTGGTGCTCCGCACGATCTTCATCGTCGCGGGTGCCGCGGTCATCGCGAACTTCTCCTGGATCTTCTACTTCTTCGGTGCGTTCCTGATCTACACCGCCTGGAAGCTCATCCAGGAGGCGCGCGCCGACGAGGAGGAGGACGACTACGAGGAGAACCGACTCCTCAAGATGGCCGAGAAGCGGTTCGGCGTCGCCGACCGCTACCACGGCACCAAGCTGTTCATCCGGGTCAACGGCAAGCGGGTGATGACCCCGCTGATGGTCGTCATGCTCGCCATCGGCACCACCGACATCCTGTTCGCCCTCGACTCCATCCCGGCGATCTTCGGCCTCACCCAGGACCCGTACATCGTCTTCACCGCCAACGCCTTCGCCCTGATGGGTCTGAGGCAGCTGTACTTCCTGATCGGCGGCCTGCTCAAGAAGCTGGTCCACCTGAGTTACGGCCTGTCGGTGATCCTCGGCTTCATCGGAGTGAAGCTCGTGCTGCACGCCCTGCACGAGTCCGGGTTCGACGTCCCCGAGATCTCCATCCCGTTCTCGCTCGCGTTCATCTGCGGTGTTCTGGTCATCACCACGATCACCAGCCTCATCGCCTCCAAGCGGCAGTCGGAGCGGGAGGCCGCCGAAAGCGTGGCCGACGCCGACGGCACCGAGAAGGACAGCATCGGCGCCTGACGCGGTACGCACGGCGACGGCCGGCCCCGGGACACCCGTCCCGCGGCCGGCCGTCGCCGTCTGCCGTCAGACCGGTGCCGCCTCCTTCGGTTCCTCCTTCGGTTCCTCCTCCGTCCGTGCCCGCTCCGGCAGGGTCTCCGGCAGCAGGGCGAAGCAGCCCAGGCTCACCAGAGCCACGACCGTCAGATAGGCCGCGACGCCCCAGGGCGGACCGGAGCCCCCGTCGGAGAGCGCGGTGGCAAGGATCGGGGTGAGGGCGCCGCCCAGGACGCCGGCGAGGTTGTAGCCCACGGCCGCACCCGTGCAGCGGACGCGGGGCTCGTACAGCTCCGGGAGGTACGCGGCCACCACCGCGAACATCGTGATGAAGGCGAGCAGCGCGCCCAGGAAGCCCAGGAACATCAGGAACGGGCGCGCCGTGTGCAGCAGGGCCACCATCGGGAACATCCACAGGGCGGAGGCCGCGCATCCCGCCAGGCAGAGCGGCCGACGGCCCCAGCGGTCGGAGAGGATCGCGACGAACGGCGTGGCCGCACCCTTGATCGCGACCGCCGCCATCACACAGGTCAGCATCACCGTGCTGCTCACCCCGAGCCGCTCGGTGCCGTAGGCCAGCGCCCAGGTGGAGACCGTGTAGAAGGTGGCGTACCCGACCGCGAGCGCCCCGGCGGTCAGCAGTACGAGCCGCCAGTGGTCACGGGCGACCTCGGCCAGCGGGGCGCCCGCGGTCTGCCCGGCCGCGGACAGCTTCTCGAACTGCGGGGTCTCCGCGAGCGAGGAGCGCAGCAGCAGCCCGACCGCCGCGAGCAGGCCCGCCGCCCAGAACGGCACCCGCCAGCCCCAGGAGCGGAACTCCGCGTCGCTCAGGCCCGCCGAGAGCGCCAGCATCACCCCGTTGGCCAGGAGGAAGCCGATCGAGGGCCCGATCTGCGGGAAGCTCGACCAGAGCGCGCGCCGGTTCGCGGGCGCGTGCTCGGCGGTGAGCAGCACGGCCCCGCCCCACTCGCCCCCGAGGCCCAGACCCTGGAGGAAGCGGAGCACGAGCAGCAGCACCGGGGCGGTGATGCCGATCGTCCCGTACGTGGGGACGCAGCCGACCGCGACCGTGGCGCAGCCGGTCAGGAGCAGCGAGGCGAAGAGGACTGGGCGCCGTCCGTACCGGTCGCCCACATGGCCGAAGAGGATCGAGCCGAGCGGCCGGGACAGGAAGCCGACGGCGAAGGTGCCGAAGGCCGCCAGGGTCCCGGCGAGCGGGGAGAAGGTCGGGAAGAAGAGCGGCCCCAGAACGAGGGCGGCGGCGGTCCCGTAGACGAAGAAGTCGAAGAACTCGATGGCGGTGCCGACGAGCGAGGCGGCGGCGAGCCTGCCCATCGAGGGCGCAGCGGGCGCAGCGGGCGGGACGGGCACGGCCGGCGGGACGGGCGGATCCGGGGAGGCCGGTGGCGACGGAGCGTTACTGAGGCTCATGCCGCGCCAACTACCCCTCCGCCGTCCGGGTTACGGGGGCGTGCGGAAGCGCGTGGCTGCTCAGCCGCGCGCTCTCCGTCCCGGAGGGCTACCAGCCGCGCTCGCGCCACACGGCGAGCGAGGGCCGCTCGTCACCGAGCGTGGTGTCCTTGCCGTGGCCCGGATAGATCCAGGACTCGTCCGGGAGCACCGCGAAGAGCTTGGTCTCCACGTCGTGGATCAGGCTCGCGAAGGCCTCCGGGTCCTTCCAGGTGTTGCCCACCCCGCCGGGGAAGAGGCAGTCGCCGGTGAAGACGTGCGGGTGGCCGTGCGGGTCGTCGTAGACGAGGGCGATCGAGCCCGGGGTGTGGCCGACCAGGTGGCGCGCGGTCAGCTCGACCCGCCCCACCCGGATCGTGTCGCCGTCCTCGACGGGCACGTCGGTCGCGACCGGAATGCCCTCCGCGTCGTACGCGCCCGCGTACGTCACGGCGCCGGTCGCGGCGACCACGTCGGCGAGCGCCTGCCAGTGGTCCCCGTGCCGGTGGGTGGTGACGACGGACTTGATGCCGTCGTCGCCGATCAGCGTGAGGAGGGTGTCCGCGTCGTTGGCCGCGTCGATCAGCAGCTGCTCGCCGGTGGCCCGGCAGCGCAGCAGATACGCGTTGTTGTCCATCGGGCCGACCGCGACCTTCGAGATCATCAGGTCCGTCAGCTCGTGCACGTCCGCCGCCCCGCCGACCTTCACCACTCCGCTGTACGTCATGCGCTCAGACTAGTCCCGCCCACCGACAGAAGGGGGCTGCGAGCGCTACAGCGGGGGGAGCTTCGGCAGGGGGCCGCCCCCGGTCCGCAGGACCGCGCCGTCGCGGCGCCCGGCCAGCCAGCCGAGGATCTCGACGGCGCTGCCCGTGACGACGACGTCACCCGTCGTGCCGCCGGTCTTCCACGCCTGGCCGTCGTCGGACCGGAGGGTCGTCGCCGGCACGGTCTCCAGGCCGGCGAAGCGGTCGGCGAGGAAGTCGATCTCACGGCTCACGAACTCCTCGGGCAGGTCCTCCAGGTCGTAGCCGATGCCCAGGTCGACGTGGTGCAGGTCGACCTCCACCCAGCGGCGGAAGGGGATCCGGGACGCGCTGTCCAGGACGCCGTTGCGGAGCTCGACCGTCCGGCTCCAGTCGGCGGGCTCGGCGCCCACGGCCTGGAAGCGGTCGGCGGTCTCGCGCAGGTCGGCGAGGTGGACGTCGAGCGGGCGGTCGGAGTCGCGCTCGATGTCGGCATCGCGGGTCGCGGCGTCGGGGTACATGGGGAGGCCCTGGAGGACGTTCACCAGAGCGTCGGCGTTACGGGCGACGTGGGCGAGCACATGGCCGCGCGTCCAGCCGGGCAGCCGTGACGGCTCGGCGGCCGCCGCGTTGTCCAGGGAGGCGGTCGCCGTCAGCAGCCTTTCGGTCGCTTCGCGGACGTGAGCGAGGTCGCGTTCGTGGTCGATCATGGCGCCGACCCTAGTGCCAGCCGGGGTGTCGCCACTCGTTCGGGTGAAGAGGTCTCCACGAGTCCGGAAATCGAATGTGCGTGCTATAGGCTCGAAGGAAGCATCCGGCATCCTTGAAGCGTTGGGTGTTTCAGGCACATCAGCCCTCTGCGGCATCCCTCAGCAGCATCCGCTCTCTGAAGAAAGGTGCGGACCGGCGTGACCGACCGTCTCATCGTCCGTGGCGCTCGTGAGCACAACCTCAAGAACGTCTCGCTCGACCTCCCGCGTGACTCCCTGATCGTCTTCACCGGGCTCTCGGGATCGGGCAAGTCCTCCCTCGCGTTCGACACGATCTTCGCCGAGGGGCAGCGCCGCTACGTCGAGTCGCTCTCCTCGTACGCCCGGCAGTTCCTCGGCCAGATGGACAAGCCGGACGTCGACTTCATCGAAGGTCTGTCGCCCGCGGTCTCCATCGACCAGAAGTCGACCTCGCGCAACCCGCGCTCGACGGTCGGCACCATCACCGAGGTCTACGACTACCTCCGCCTGCTCTTCGCCCGCATCGGCAAGCCGCACTGTCCCGAGTGCCGCCGGCCGATCTCCCGCCAGTCGCCGCAGGCCATCGTCGACAAGGTCCTCGAGCTCCCCGAGGGCAGCCGCTTCCAGGTGCTCTCCCCGCTCGTCCGCGAGCGCAAGGGCGAGTTCGTCGACCTCTTCGCCGACCTCCAGACCAAGGGCTACAGCCGCGCCCGCGTCGACGGCGTGACCGTACAGCTGAGCGAACCGCCGACGCTGAAGAAGCAGGAGAAGCACACGATCGAGGTGGTCGTCGACCGCCTCACCGTGAAGGACAGCGCCAAGCGGCGCCTCACCGACTCCGTCGAGACCGCGCTCGGCCTCTCCGGCGGCATGGTCGTGCTCGACTTCGTCGACCTCGCCGAGGACGACCCCGAGCGCGAGCGGATGTACTCGGAGCACCTCTACTGCCCGTACGACGACCTGTCGTTCGAGGAGCTGGAGCCGCGCTCCTTCTCCTTCAACTCGCCGTTCGGCGCCTGCCCCGACTGCACCGGCATCGGCACCCGCATGGAGGTCGACCCGGAGCTGATCGTGCCCGACGAGGACAAGTCCCTCGACGAGGGCGCGATCCACCCCTGGTCGCACGGCCACACCAAGGAGTACTTCGGCCGGCTCATCGGCGGTCTGTCGCAGGCCCTCGGCTTCTCCACGGACATGCCGTACGCGGGACTGCCGCAGCGGGCCAAGAAGGCCCTGATGTACGGCCACAAGACCCAGGTGGAGGTCCGCTACCGCAACCGGTACGGCAGGGAGCGGGCGTACACGACCCCGGCCTTCGAAGGCGCCGTCTCCTTCGTCAAGCGGCGCCACACCGAGGCCGAGAGCGACTCCAGCCGCGAGCGCTTCGAGGGCTACATGCGCGAGGTGCCCTGTCCCACCTGTGAGGGCACCCGCCTCAAGCCGATCGTCCTCGCGGTCACGGTCATGGAGAAGTCCATCGCCGAGGTCTCCGCGATGTCGATCAGCGACTGCGCGGAGTTCCTCTCCCGCCTCACGCTGAACGCCCGGGACAAGAAGATCGCCGAGCGGGTCCTCAAGGAGGTCAACGAGCGGCTGCGCTTCCTCGTCGACGTCGGCCTCGACTACCTCTCGCTCAACCGCGCCGCGGGCACCCTCTCCGGCGGCGAGGCCCAGCGCATCCGGCTCGCCACCCAGATCGGCTCCGGCCTGGTCGGCGTGCTGTACGTGCTCGACGAGCCGTCCATCGGCCTCCACCAGCGCGACAACCACCGGCTCATCGAGACCCTCGTACGGCTCCGGGACATGGGCAACACGCTCATCGTGGTCGAGCACGACGAGGACACCATCAAGGTCGCCGACTGGATCGTCGACATCGGCCCCGGCGCCGGTGAGCACGGCGGAAAGGTCGTCCACTCCGGCACCTTGAAAGAGCTCCTCGGCAACGAGGAGTCGATCACCGGCCAGTACCTGTCCGGCCGCCGGGAGATCCCCACCCCGGACATCCGCCGCCCGATCGACCCCGGCCGCCGGCTCACCGTGCACGGGGCCCGCGAGAACAACCTGCAGGACATCGACGTCTCGTTCCCGCTGGGCGTGCTCACCGCGGTCACCGGTGTCTCCGGCTCCGGCAAGTCGACCCTGGTCAACGACATCCTCTACACCCACCTCGCGCGCGAGCTGAACGGCGCCAAGTCGGTGCCCGGCCGGCACACGCGCGTGGACGGTGACGACCTCGTCGACAAGGTCGTGCACGTCGACCAGTCTCCGATCGGCCGCACCCCGCGGTCGAACCCGGCGACGTACACCGGCGTCTTCGACCACGTCCGCAAGCTCTTCGCCGAGACGATGGAGGCCAAGGTCCGGGGCTATCTGCCCGGCCGGTTCTCCTTCAACGTCAAGGGCGGCCGCTGCGAGAACTGCTCAGGCGACGGCACGATCAAGATCGAGATGAACTTCCTCCCGGACGTCTACGTCCCGTGCGAGGTCTGCCACGGCGACCGGTACAACCGGGAGACCCTGGAGGTCCACTACAAGGGCAAGTCCATCGCCGAAGTCCTGAACATGCCGATCGAGGAGGCCCTGGACTTCTTCGAGGCCGTCCCGACCATCGCGCGCCACCTGCGCACGCTCAACGAGGTCGGCCTCGGGTACGTCCGGCTCGGCCAGTCCGCGCCGACGCTCTCGGGCGGCGAGGCCCAGCGCGTCAAGCTCGCCTCCGAGCTCCAGAAGCGCTCCACGGGCCGCACGGTCTACGTCCTGGACGAGCCGACCACCGGTCTGCACTTCGAGGACATCTCGAAGCTGATCAAGGTCCTGTCCGGCCTGGTCGACAAGGGCAATTCGGTGATCGTCATCGAGCACAACCTCGATGTCATCAAGACCGCCGACTGGCTCATCGACATGGGCCCCGAGGGTGGCAGCGGCGGCGGCCTGGTCGTCGCCGAGGGCACCCCGGAGGAGGTCGCCTCCGTTCCGGCGAGCCACACCGGCAAGTTCCTCCGAGAGATCCTCGACGCGGACCGGGTCAGCGACGCCGGGGTGACCGTCCCGGCCGCCCGGGGGACGAGGAAGACGGCGGCGAAGAAGGCTCCGGCCAAGGCGCCCGCCAAGAAGTCCGCGGCGACGAAGACGGCTGCCGCGGCCAAGACGGCCGCCGCGACGAAGGCCGCCTCGGCGGCCAAGACGGCCGCCAAGAAGACGGCGACGAAGGCGACCGCCACCAAGGCCGCCGCGAAGAAGGCGACGACGCGGGCCCGCAAGGCCTGACGCTCCCGGCAGGGCCCCCTCCTCGGGGGCCCTGCTGCGTCTCGGGGGCCCTGCTCCGCCTCGGGGCGGAGCCCGGGCCCGGCCGTCGGCTCCGGGTACCCCGCCGGTATCGTCGGTTCGGTCACGCCTTGCCCCGATCCACTGTGGAGCGCCCATGTCCGGCCAGTCCAGCCGCCGCACCGTACTGAAGGGCGCCGCGCTCGCTGGTGCCGCCGGGCTGGGAGTCGCCGCCTGCTCCACCGAGTCCAAGCTCGGCCACGCCGGGATCCCGACCCCGACCGCCCCGGTCACGCTCGGCGCCCCGGACGAGATCCCCGTCGGCGGCGCCAAGCTCTACCGCGAGCAGAAGGTCCTGGTCAGCTGCCCGGCCAAGGGCGAGTACAAGGCGTTCAGCGCCCAGTGCACCCACGCCGGCTGCGTCCTCGACAAGATCGAGAACAACGAGGGCAACTGCCCCTGCCACGGCAGCCGCTTCGACGTGACGACCGGCAAGGCGCTCAAGGGCCCGGCCACCGTCCCGCTCCCCGCCGTCCCCGTCCGCGTCGAGAACGGCAAGCTGATCGCGGGCCCCGAGGCCGCGCCCAAGGCCTGAACCGGGTCCTCCGGCGGCCGGGCCCGCCCTACGACAGCCGGGCCCGCCCTACGACAGCCGGGTCCTACGGCAGCCGGGTCCCGCTCCCGACGGGTCCCGCTCCCCTGTCCCGTCAGGCCCAGTCCCAGTCGATCCCCAGGATCCCCGGGCGTACCCCCTGCTCCACGACGTGCACCGTGCGGTGCCGGCCGCTCACGGTCAGCTCCGCACGACCACCGCGCTGCGCCCCCGCCGAGGCCTGCGCGAACCGCCGGCACCGCACCGGCAGCGCCGCCTCGTCGAAGCGCACCTGCAGCACGTACTGCCCGCCCGCGAAGCTGAACCCGCGCACGTACTCCCCGCTCGCTCCCGCCGTACCGTCCTCGAAGCCGTACGAGAAGAGGTACGTGTCCCCGGCGCGCAGCCGCGTGTCGAAGAGCAGCTCCGCGACCAGCACCCCCGTCCCCGCGTCCCACCGCACCCGCCCCGTCCGGCAGTTCTCCGCCGCCCGCACCGTGACCCGTGACGGATCGCAGCCCGGGTCCCCGTGGTGGATGGCCAGATAGCGGTCCACGCCGTCCCGGTGCGCCCGCACGACCTGCTGCGACTCGCGCCCGACCAGCTCCCGCCCGGCCCCGATCCGCACCCGCTCGTGGTGCCCCACCGTGTGCAGCCCGCCGTCCGTCGGCGACTCGAGGCCCGCGAGGAGCTCCTCGACGGATCCGGACGCCTCCACGAGCGAGCGATACGAACGGGCCGCGGGGCGCTCCACCTCGGACCGCGTGGACGCGTCCTCCGTGAGCAGCCGCAGCAGCGAGTTCCCCGGCAGCTGGAGCACCTCCTCCAGCGCGCGGACCGCCTTCAGCGACTCCGGCCGCTGGGGGCGGCGGGCGCCCTGCTGCCAGTAGCTCAGACTCGTCACCCCGACCTTGACGCCCCGGTGCGCGAGATGGTGCTGGACCCGCTGGAGCGGCAACCCGCGCACGGCCAGCGCGGTGCGCAGCGCCAGATGGAACGGGCCGGTGTGCAGCAACTGAGCCAGATCGGCCTCGGTGTGGCTCACGAGGACTCCTGAGTGAACGTTCACGGTGGGGGTGCGGACCGTCGCGTCGCGTGGGGTGGGCGGGCAGGTGGGCCGTGGGCGTCCGTTCACACCCGGGTCACACCGTTCACAGTCCGATGTCACTGCGCATTGAAGCGTGTTGACCCGATCCGGACAACGGCAGATGCTCCTGACCAGCGTCCGGACGCGCTCCTCCACCCCCCACACCCCCACATCCCCACACCCCCCGCTCTGGGAGGAACGCGATGCGCAGAAGAAAGCTGAACCTCGCGGCTCTCGCCGCAGCCGCCCTCTTTCTCGTCCCCACCACCTCGGCGTCCGCCGCACCCGCCGGCGAGGACGCCGTCGCCCTCGGCTCCAAGCGGCTGAACATCACCATGCAGGCCCAGCAGAAGACCAACTGGTGCTGGGCGGCCGGCGGCAACACCATCGCCACCTGGTTCGGCCGTGGCTACAGCCAGAACCAGTTCTGCAACGCCGCCTTCAACCGCCAGCAGGGCTACGACTGCCCCAACAACCAGGCCACCCTCGGCAACGTCCAGACCGGACTGAGCTGGGCCGGCATCAACCCCGGCTCCTACGTGACCGGCTGGCTGCGCTACTCCACCGTCCAGACCGAGATCAACGCCGACCGGCCCGTCGAGACCCGCATCCAGTGGTCGAGCGGCGGCGGCCACATGCACGTGATCTACGGCTACGACGACGCCGACAGCTGGGTCTACTGGGGCGATCCCTGGCCCTCCAGCAACCGCTACAACTGGGCGTCGCACGCCTGGTACGTCGACAACAACTCCTTCTCCTGGACCCACTCGCTCTACCGGATAGGGGCGTGACGACGATGAACGCACGTGCCACGGGTGCCGGGCTCCTCACCGCCGCCGCGCTCGTCCTGCTCGGCGCGCTCCCCGCGGACGCGGCCGAGACCCTGCCGCCCGCGCCCACCCCCGAACAGGCCGCCTCCGCGCCGGGGACCCTGGACACCCTGTCCCGGTTCTTCGCCCGGGACGGCGCCGTCGCCCGCTCGGCGGCCGCGCCACGGGTCGAGGGCGGCTCGGTGCCGGTACGGATCCTCTCCCCGGACTTCGTCGCCGGGAAGCCCGGGGCACCCGTCGCCCGGGTCGAGTTCCGGGCCAGCAGGGCCGTCTCCTCGGACGGCCAGAAGGCCTCGCTGTGGACGGTGAAGCAGGCGGGCGGCTGGCAGGTCGTCAACATCGCCACCGGCGACGACGAGATCCGGTACGCGGAGCTGGGCGGCGGCGGACTGGTGTTCCGCGAGCCGCAGATCGACGCGTGGTACGTCCAGAAGGGAGCGAAGGTGCTGCCGCTGGACGAGGACGCGGTGCGGGCGGTCGGCCGGAACGGCACGAGCCTGACCGCCTACCGGGAGCGGGTGGTCCGGGCGTACGGGGACAAGCTCCCCGGCTCGGCCTACGCGAAGAAGGGCACGGCGGGGGGTTACGGGGGCCCGCAGGCGGGTTCGTCGGCGGCTCCGGCTCCTGCTGTGGCTGCGTCTGCGTCTGCGTCCGCGGCGGACGGGGGGTCGGCGGTGACGGTGGCGTCGGCCACGGCGGGGGCGGGTGCCGGTGTGGCGCTGCTGCTGATATCGGCAGCGGCGGTCCGCCGCCGCCGGGCCACCACCCGGGAGTCCTGACCCTCTCCGTCCCCGGTGCGGGCACTCGTCCCCCGGGTCGGTGCCCGCCCCGTCCGCCGCCCGTTCCGCTGGGGGCAGGCGCCCCTCCTGGAGCGCCTGCCCCCTCGTTGCGGCCAGCCGTTGCGCCGGGGCGAAGCCCACTCCCGCGCCCGTCGCCGCCCACCCCGTTGTGGGCATCTGTTCCTCCCCCCTGGACGAAGTCCTTGGGGAGGGACGATTGCCCACACGGGGGTGGGCGAGGGTGAGCGCGCGGTCACACGGCGGAGGGCGGCGAGGCGCGGCCCGCGCGGCGGCTCGCATCGCCGGGCGCGACGCCGGTGCGTCGCGCAGTCGCGGGCGGCGCGGTACGGCCCGCGTCCAGGGGGCCACGGGGCAGGTTCGTCCGAGGGTGTCAGCGGGCCAAGTAGCCGCCGTCCACCGGGAGGATCGCGCCCGTGATGAAGGACGCCTCGTCCGACGCCAGGAAGACGATCGCCGACGCCACCTCCTCCGGCGTCCCGAAGCGACCCATCGGATGGCCGCGTGCCACCTCCGCCAGGTACTCCGCCCCGCCCGGTTCGATCCGCGCCGCCGCCACCCGTTCCGTCTCGATCGTGCCGGGGGCCACCGCGTTCACCCGGATCCCGTGTTCCGCCCACTCCACCGCCAGGTGCTTGGTCAGGCCGGTGGCGACGAATTTCGCCGGGCCGTAGACCGCCTGCCGGGCCTGGCCGGCCACGCCCGAGATCGACGACGTGCAGACGATGGACCCGCCGCCGGAGACGAGCATCGCCTCGATCGCGTATTTGCAGGTCAGGAACATGCCGCGGCCGTCCACCGCCATCACCCGGTCGAAGTCCGAGCCCTCCGCCTCCGTGACGGAGAGCAGGGGGATGACTCCCGCGTTCGCCACCAGGACGTCCAGCCGCCCGAAGCGGTCCACCGCCGTGGTGATCATGCGCCGGGCGTCCTCCTCCCGGGACACGTCGCCGGTCACCGGGACCACTCCCTCCAGCGTCGCCAGCCGGTCTCCGTCGAGGTCGGCGGCGATCACGCGCGCGCCCTCCCGGAGGAACCGTTCCGCCGTCGCCCGTCCGATTCCGCTCGCCGCGCCGGTGATCACGCACACCCGGTCCGTCAGCCGTCCCGCCACCTGATTCGCCATGCTTCGCCAACGAGCGCGGCAGGCCGGAGTGTCGGTGCCCGCCAGTAGGGTGGGGAGCATGGCAGACCCCTCCAGCTACCGCCCCAAGCCGGGTCAGATCCCCGACTCCCCGGGGGTCTACAAGTTCCGCGACGAGCACCGCCGGGTGATCTACGTGGGGAAGGCGAAGTCCCTCCGGCAGCGGCTGGCCAACTACTTCCAGCCGCTCACGAGCCTGCACCCGCGGACGGCCACCATGGTGACCACCGCGGCGTCCGTGGAGTGGACCGTCGTGTCGACCGAGGTCGAGGCGCTCCAGCTGGAGTACTCCTGGATCAAGGAGTACGACCCCCGGTTCAACGTCAAGTACCGGGACGACAAGAGCTACCCGTACCTCGCCGTGACGATGAACGAGGAGTTCCCGCGCGTCCAGGTCCTGCGCGGCCACAAGAAGAAGGGCGTGCGCTACTTCGGGCCGTACGCGCACGCGTGGGCGATCCGCGAGACCGTCGACCTGATGCTGCGGGTCTTCCCGGTGCGGACCTGCTCCGCGGGTGTCTTCCGTAACGCCGCCTCCGCCGGGCGCCCCTGTCTCCTCGGGTACATCGGCAAGTGCTCGGCGCCCTGTGTCGGCCGGGTCACCCCGGAGGAACACCGCGAGCTGGCCGAGGAGTTCAGCGACTTCATGGCCGGCCGTACGGGTACGTACATCCGCCGGCTGGAGAAGCAGATGATGCTCGCGGCCGAGGACATGGAGTACGAGAAGGCCGGGCGGCTCCGCGACGACATAGAGGCGCTGCGCCGGGCCATGGAGAAGAGCGCGGTCGTGCTCGCCGACGCCACCGACGCCGACCTGATCGCGCTGGCCGAGGACGAGCTGGAGGCCGCGGTGCAGATCTTCCACGTGCGCGGCGGACGCGTCCGCGGCCAGCGCGGCTGGGTCACCGACAAGGTCGAGGCCGTCGACACGGCCGGGCTCGTCGAGCACGCGATCCAGCAGCTGTACGGCGAGGAGAGCGGGGACACGGTGCCCAAGGAGGTCCTGGTCCCGGCGCTGCCCGAGGACGCCGGGGCCGTCACCGCCTGGCTCTCCGGCCGCCGCGGGTCCAACGTCTCGCTGCGGATCCCGCAGCGCGGCGACAAGAAGGACCTGATGGAGACCGTCGCGCGCAACGCCCAGCAGGCGCTCGTCCTGCACAAGACGAAGCGCGCCAGCGACCTGACCACCCGCTCCCGGGCCCTGGAGGAGATCGCCGAGGCCCTGGACCTGGACTCGGCGCCGCTGCGGATCGAGTGCTTCGACATCTCGCACCTCCAGGGGGAGGACGTGGTGGCCTCGATGGTGGTCTTCGAGGACGGACTGCCCCGCAAGAGCGAGTACCGCCGCTTCCAGATCAAGGGCTTCGAGGGTCAGGACGACGTCCGGTCCATGCACGAGGTGATCGGCCGCCGCTTCCGGCGTTATCTCGCCGAGAAGGAGAAGACGGGGGAGTGGGACCCCGAGGGGGTCGTGGAGGACCCGGAGGAGAGCGGGCGGCCCAAGCGCTTCGCGTACCCGCCGCAGCTCGTCGTGGTCGACGGCGGGCAGCCGCAGGTCGCCGCGGCCCGGCGTGCCCTCGACGAGCTCGGGATCTCCGACATCGCGGTGTGCGGGCTCGCCAAGCGGCTGGAGGAGGTGTGGCTGCCCGGCGACGACGACCCGGTGGTGCTGCCCCGCTCCAGCGAGGGCCTGTACCTCCTCCAGCGGGTACGTGACACGGCTCACGACTTCGCCATCCGCTACCAGCGCTCCAAGCGCGCGAAACGTATCCGGACCAGCCCTCTCGACGCGGTGCCCGGCCTCGGTGAGACCCGGAAACAGTCGTTGATCAAGCATTTCGGCTCGGTGAAGCGGCTCCGGCAGGCGACAATCGAGCAGATCTGCGAGGTTCCCGGCATGGGCCGGAAGACCGCGGAGGCGGTCGTCGTGGCCCTCGCGCAGGCGGCCCCGGCGGCGCCCGCCGTGAACACGGCGACAGGAGAGATCATGGAAGACGACGGGGGCGGCACGGCATGACCGCGCACGAGCAGCAGCACGACACGCAGGACACGCAGCACTCGCAGCACACGCACGAAGAGCACGACCGAGAAGACGGAGCAGGACACGTGAGTACGGGCACGAAGGAGACCCCCGGCGACAACGACGCCGAGGCGGCCATTCCCGAGCTGGTGATCATCTCCGGTATGTCCGGAGCCGGCCGGTCCACCGCGGCGAAGTGTCTGGAGGACCTCGGCTGGTTCGTCGTGGACAACCTGCCGCCCGCGCTGATCCCCACCATGGTGGAGCTCGGCGCCCGCTCCCAGGGCAATGTCGCCCGGATCGCCGTCGTCGTGGACGTCCGCGGCCGGCAGTTCTTCGACAACCTCAGGGAGTCCCTCGCCGACCTGGACTCCAAGCAGGTCACCCGTCGGATCGTCTTCCTGGAGTCGTCCGACGACGCACTGGTCCGGCGCTTCGAGTCGGTCCGCAGGCCCCACCCGCTCCAGGGCGACGGCCGGATCACCGACGGCATCGCCGCCGAGCGCGACCTGCTGCGCGAGCTGCGCGGCGACGCCGACCTGGTCATCGACACCTCCAGCCTCAACGTGCACGAGCTGCGCGCCAAGATGGACGCCCAGTTCGCCGGCGACGAGGAGCCCGAGCTGCGGGCCACCGTGATGTCCTTCGGGTTCAAGTACGGCCTGCCGGTCGACGCCGACCTCGTCGTCGACATGCGCTTCCTGCCGAACCCGCACTGGGTCCCCGAGCTGCGCCCCTTCACCGGCCTCAACGAGGAGGTGTCGAACTACGTCTACAACCAGCCCGGCGCCAAGGAGTTCCTCGACCGCTACACCGAGCTGCTCCAGCTGATCGCCGCGGGCTACCGCCGCGAGGGCAAGCGGTACGTGACCATCGCCGTGGGCTGCACCGGCGGCAAGCACCGCTCCGTGGCCACCGCCGAGCGGCTCGCCGCCCGCATCGCCGCCGAAGGGGTCGAGACCGTCGTCGTGCACCGGGACATGGGGCGCGAGTGAAGCCGTACCGCCGTCGCGTCTCCACCCTCTCGGTGCGGCGTACGCTCCGCAGGCGCGGCGCCCAGCCGAAGGTGGTCGCGCTGGGCGGCGGGATGGGCCTCTCCGCCTCCCTCGCCGCCCTCCGCCGGATCACCGGCGACCTCACCGCCGTCGTCACCGTCGCCGACGACGGGGGTTCCAGCGGCCGGCTCCGGGAGGAGCTGGGCGTGCTGCCCCCGGGCGACCTCCGCAAGGCGCTCGCCGCGCTCTGCGGCGACGACGACTGGGGCCAGACGTGGGCCCGGGTCATCCAGCACCGCTTCCAGTCCAAGGGCGAGATCAACGGCCACGCCGTCGGCAACCTGCTGATCGTCGCCCTCTGGGAGCAGCTCGGCGACCCCGTGCAGGCCCTCGACCTGGTGGGCCGACTGCTCGGCGCCCAGGGCCGGGTGCTGCCCATGTCCGCCGTGCCCCTGGAGCTCCAGGCCCTGGTCAAGGGTCACGACCCGGAGCGTCCGGACGACGTGGACACCGTGCGCGGTCAGGCGACCGTGGCGCTCACTCCCGGCGACGTCCAGTCCGTGCACCTCGTGCCGAACGACCCGCCGGCGGTGCCCGAGGCGGTCGAGGCGGTCCTGGACGCGGACTGGGTGGTCCTCGGTCCCGGCTCCTGGTTCTCGTCCGTCATCCCGCACCTCCTCGTGCCCGAACTGCTGGACGCGCTGGCCGAGACGAAGGCCCGGAAGGTGCTCTCACTGAACCTCGCGCCGCAGCCCGGAGAAACCGAGGGCTTCTCCCCGCAGCGTCATTTGGAGGTTTTGGGACGACACGCCCCTAAACTCGCCCTGGACGTGGTGCTGGCCGACGAGGCCGCCGTGCCCGACCGCGAGTCCCTCGCCGATGCCGCCAAGCGGCTCGGTGCCGCGGTCGAGCTGGCGCCGGTGGCCGGGCCCGACGGCTCCGCGAAGCATGACCCGGAGCTGTTGGCCGCCGCGTACGACCGTATTTTTCGGATGCATGGAAGGATCGGCCCATGGCGATGACGGCAGCGGTGAAGGACGAGATCTCCCGGCTTCCCGTCACCCGGACCTGCTGCAGGAAGGCAGAGGTCTCGTCGATCCTGCGGTTCGCGGGCGGGCTGCACCTGGTGAGCGGCCGCATCGTGATCGAGGCGGAGCTGGACACCGCGATGGCGGCGCGCCGGCTCAAGCGGGACATCCTGGAGATCTTCGGGCACAGCTCGGAGCTGATCGTGATGGCCCCCGGCGGGCTGCGGCGCGGCTCGCGCTTCGTGGTGCGGGTGGTGGCCGGAGGCGACCAGCTGGCCCGGCAGACGGGTCTCGTGGACGGCCGGGGCCGCCCCATCCGGGGCCTCCCCCCGCAGGTGGTCTCGGGGGCGACCTGCGACGCGGAGGCGGCCTGGCGGGGTGCGTTCCTCGCGCACGGTTCGCTGACCGAGCCCGGCCGGTCCTCCTCCCTGGAGGTGACCTGCCCGGGTCCGGAGGCGGCGCTCGCCCTGGTCGGCGCGGCGCGCCGGCTGTCCATCGCGGCGAAGGCCCGGGAGGTACGGGGAGTGGACCGGGTGGTCGTCCGCGACGGCGACGCGATCGGCGCCCTGCTGACCCGGCTCGGCGCGCACGAGTCGGTGCTTGCCTGGGAGGAGCGGCGGATGCGGCGCGAGGTGCGCGCCACCGCCAACCGCCTGGCCAACTTCGACGACGCGAACCTGCGCCGCTCGGCCCGCGCCGCGGTCGCCGCCGGGGCCCGGGTGCAGCGCGCCCTGGAGATTCTCGGCGAGGAGGTGCCCGAGCACCTGGCGGCGGCCGGCCGGCTCCGCATGGAGCACAAGCAGGCCTCCCTGGAGGAGCTGGGCGCGCTCGCCGACCCGCCGCTGACGAAGGACGCGGTCGCCGGGCGGATCCGCCGGCTGCTCGCGATGGCCGACAAGCGGGCACAGGACCTGGGCGTTCCCGGGACCGAGTCCAACCTGACCGAGGAGCTGGACGACAGCCTGGTCGGCTGACCGGATCCCCCGTCGTACGGAATTCCGAACTCCGGGCTGCCGGTGCCTTTCTGAGGCGCCGGCAGCTTTTTCGTCCACCCGCGAGGCACCCTTGACAGGTCCATGGGCGCCCATGAGCCTGGCGTCTGTTCACCTTCGTGGCAGACGATGACAAGGGGGGCTCATGAGACGCAGAGCGAGATCGATCCTCGCAGCGGCTTCATTGCTGATCGCGGGAGTGGCGGCGGCACCCGTCGCCGGAGCGCAGCCGAACGACCGGGACGGCGGCGACGGCCTCTCCGTATGGCGCGCCGAGGTCACCAAGGAGCAGGTTCCGCTGCTCCTGGAGGCCGGTGCCGACGCGCACGAACTGACCGAGCGGGTGCCCGCGAAGGGCTCCGCGACGGTCGAGCTCTTCCTCACCGGCCGGCAGGCCGGGCGGTTGCGCGGCCAGGGCGTCGAGCTCGCCGAGCACAGCCTGACCGCCTCCGCCGAGAAGCGGGTGGCCGCCGCGGGGGACGGTGTCTTCCGCCCGTACGGAGGCCCGAACGGCCTCAAGCAGGAGATCCTGGACACCGCCCGGGCGAACCCCGGGATCACCAAGGTCGTCTCCATCGGCAAGACCGTGAAGGGCCAGGACATCCTCGCCCTCAAGGTCAGCAGGGGCGCCCCGCGGGTCAAGGACGGCTCCAAGCCCGCCACGCTGTACATGTCCAACCAGCACGCGCGTGAGTGGATCACCCCGGAGATGACCCGGCGGCTGATGCACCACTACCTCGACGGGTACGGCAAGGACGAGCGGATCACCCGGATCGTCGACTCCACCGAGCTCTGGTTCGTGCTCTCCGCCAACCCGGACGGCTACGACCACACCCACGCGGACCCCGCCAACCGGCAGTGGCGCAAGAACCTCCGCGACAACGACGGAGACGGCCGGATCACCCCCGGGGACGGCGTCGACCTGAACCGCAACTTCTCCTACAAGTGGGGCTACGACAACGAGGGTTCGTCGCCCGACCCGGCCGACGAGACCTTCCGCGGCAAGGGCCCCATGTCG
Organism: Streptomyces sp. NPDC029956; assembly: GCF_055574655.1. NCBI lineage: Bacteria > Bacillati > Actinomycetota > Actinomycetes > Kitasatosporales > Streptomycetaceae > Streptomyces > Streptomyces sp. NPDC029956. The sequence continues at coordinate 78,128 of NZ_JBVHZJ010000005.1, forward strand.
GAGCCCGAGACCAAGGCCCTCGACGCCTTCCAGAAGCGGATCGGCTTCGCGTACGGCATCAACTACCACTCGGCCGCCCAGCTCCTGCTGTACGGCGTGGGCTGGCAGGTCGCCACCGACACCCCCGACGATGTGGCCCTCAAGGCCCTCGCCGGCACCCCGCAGAACTCCGCCGTGCCCGGCTACCGGCCGCAGGTCTCCTCGGAGCTGTACATCACCAACGGCGAGGCGGACGGTCACGCCGCCAACGTCAACCACATGCAGATGTTCACCCCCGAGATGTCGACCTGTGCCACCGCCTCCCGGGTCGACCCCGCCGACGCCTGGAACCCGGCCGACTGCGCCTCCGTCTTCACCTTCCCTGACGACGAGAAGCTGATCCAGGCCGAGTTCGCGAAGAACATCCCCTTCGCGCTGGCCGTCGCCGAGACCGCCGCCCACCCGGACCGGCCCGTCTCCCCGGTCGGCATCGACGCCCCCGACTTCACGCCGAAGACCTTCACCACCTCCTACGCCCGCGGCGAGGAGCAGGAGATCGCGGTCACCGCGCGCAAGTCGCTGCGCGGAAAGACCCTGAAGTACCGGATCAACGGCGGCCGCACCCACAGCGAGGAGCTCGACGCCTGGAAGGGCGGCGAGACCTACGGCGGCGAGGACAACCTCTACTTCGACGAGTACCGCGCCGAGGTCGAGGACGCCCGGCCCGGCGACTCCGTCGAGGTCTGGTTCACCGCCCGCACCCGGGAGGGCCGGGCCACCGCCTCCACCCCCTTCACCTACACGGTGGCCGAGCGGCCCCGCGGCGACGTCCTCGTCCTCGCCGACGAGGGCGGCACCACCGCCGCGAAGCACACCGCCGCGTATGTGAAGGCGCTCGCCGACAACGGCCGGAAGGCCGCCGTCTGGGACGTCGCCACCCAGGGCGCCCCGGACGCGCTCGGCGTGCTCTCCCACTTCCGTACGGTCGTCTGGTACACCGGCGCCGAGCGACCCTCCGGAGCCGCCCAGCTCGCCGTCCGCGCCTACCTCAACGAGGGCGGCAAGCTGATCAACACCGGTGAGAAGTCCGGCGGTCTCACCCAGGTCGGCCTGGCCGAGACCAACGACTTCGCCCAGTACTACCTCGGCGCCTACCACCGGGCCGGCCTCAAGAACCCGCCCGCCTTCGCCGGCGGCGGCGCCTTCAAGGGCATCGGCGCGGGTCTCGGCGCCTCCGCCGACAACCCGCTGGACAACGCGGGCGCGTACACCGTCACCTCGGACACCCTGAAGCCGAAGGAGTTCCCGCAGTTCGCGAGCAGCGCGTCCGCCGGCTCCTACCCGGGCATCCGGATGCCCTTCGAGCCCGCCGAGGGCGCGACCTTCGCGGCCGTCAAGCACGCCGACGACACCTGGGCCCGGCTCAGCAGGACCGTCGACCTCACCGGCGTCCCCGCCGCGTCGGCACCGCGCCTGGACTTCCAGGTCAGCTACGACACGGAGCCCGGCTACGACAACGTCGTCGTCGAGGCCCACACCGTCGGCCAGGACGACTGGACGACCCTGCCCGACCGCAACGGCGGCACCTCCACCGAGGCCCCCGCCGACTGCGGCGAGGGCTACTACGTCCGGGGCCACCCCTTCCTCGCCCACTACCTCACCGTCGGCGAGGACGGCTGCGCCACCACCGGCACCACCGGCTCCTGGAACGCCTTCACCGGCCCGTCCAACGGCTGGCGGCAGGCCTCCGTCGACCTGAGCGCCTGGGCCGGCAAGAAGGTCGAGCTCTCCGTCTCCTACATCTCCGACCCCGGTACGGGGGAGATGGGCGCCTTCGTCGACGACACCCGCCTCGTCACCGGGACCACCACCGAGGCCGAGGGCTTCGAGACCTCCCTCGGCGCGTGGACCGTACCGGGCGCGCCCGCCGGCAGCCCCGGCAACGGCGGGGACTGGGCGCGCTCCGGGGCGCTCTTCCAGTCGCAGGCCGCGGTCACCACGCGTGACACCGTCCTCCTCGGCTACGGCCTGGAGCAGGTGCCCGGCGCGAGTGAGCGGGCACGTCTCGTCGGCCGCGCCCTCGGGGTGCTCCGCCGCTGACGGAGCGTAGTGGGGACAAAGGTCCCACGGCGGCCCGTACCCGTTGGTAGGTACGGGCCGTCGGCCGTTCTCCCTCACTTTCCGGGCTCGTCCGGATGCGCTGGATGTCACTACGGGGGTCCTGTGGGGGTAGGGTCGTAAGCGGTCGGGGACATCCCAAAAAACAAAAATCTCGCCGGCGTCGTGCACACCGGCGTACCTAACGAGGAGATCGGTTCGTGACGATCCGCGTAGGCATCAACGGCTTTGGCCGCATCGGCCGGAACTACTTCCGCGCGCTCCTTGAGCAGGGTGCTGACATCGAGATCGTGGCTGTCAACGATCTGGGTGACACCGCGACCACGGCACACCTGCTGAAGTACGACACCATCCTGGGCCGTCTCAAGGCCGAGGTGACCCACACCGCCGACACGATCACCGTCGACGGCCGCACCATCAAGGTGCTCTCCGAGCGCAACCCGGCCGACATCCCCTGGGGCGAGCTCGGCGTCGACATCGTCATCGAGTCGACCGGCATCTTCACCAAGAAGGCCGACGCCGAGAAGCACATCGCCGGCGGCGCCAAGAAGGTCCTCATCTCGGCTCCGGCCAGCGACGAGGACATCACCATCGTGATGGGCGTCAACCAGGACAAGTACGACCCGGCGCAGCACAACGTCATCTCGAACGCGTCCTGCACCACCAACTGTGTCGCGCCGATGGCGAAGGTTCTCGACGAGAACTTCGGCATCGTCAAGGGCCTGATGACCACGGTCCACGCGTACACCAACGACCAGCGCATCCTGGACTTCCCGCACAAGGACCTGCGCCGCGCCCGCGCCGCCGCGGAGAACATCATCCCGACCACGACGGGCGCCGCCAAGGCCACCGCCCTGGTCCTCCCGCAGCTCAAGGGCAAGCTCGACGGCATCGCCATGCGCGTCCCGGTCCCGACCGGTTCCGCGACCGACCTGGTCGTGACGCTCGACCGCGAGGTCACCAAGGACGAGGTCAACGCCGCGTTCAAGAAGGCCGCCGACGACGGCGACCTCAAGGGCATCCTGTACTACACCGAGGACCAGATCGTGTCCTCGGACATCGTGGGCGACCCGGCGTCCTGCACCTTCGACGCCTCCCTGACCATGGTCCAGGAAGGCAACACGGTCAAGATCCTGGGCTGGTACGACAACGAGTGGGGCTACTCCAACCGTCTCGTCGACCTCACCGTCTTCGTCGGCGGCCAGCTCTAAACTTCAGGGCAGGCTTTCGATGTGAGCAGGGCTCGGGCAGCGCAACGCCGCGCTGTGCGAGCCCTGTTTGTGTGCTCCACCGCGTACCAAGGAGTCTGTGACAGATGAAGACGATCGACGAGCTTCTCGCCGAAGGCGTCTCCGGCAAGCGGGTGTTCGTCCGCGCCGATCTCAACGTGCCGCTCGACGGCACCACCATCACCGACGACGGCCGCATCCGCGCCGTCGTGCCCACGGTCAAGGCGCTCGCCGACGCGGGTGCCCGCGTCGTGGTCGCCTCGCACCTGGGCCGCCCGAAGGGCGCCCCGGACCCGGCGTTCTCCCTCGCCCCGGCCGCCGCGCGGCTCGGCGAGCTCCTCGGCGCCGAGGTGGCCTTCGCGACGGACACGGTCGGCGAGTCCGCCACCGCCACCGTCGCGGGCCTCTCCGACGGCGGGGTCGCCGTGATCGAGAACCTCCGCTTCAACGCCGGCGAGACCGCCAAGGACGACGCCGAGCGCGGCGCGTTCGCGGACCGGCTCGCCGCCCTCGCCGACGTCTACGTCGGCGACGGCTTCGGCGCCGTGCACCGCAAGCACGCCTCGGTCTTCGACCTCCCGGCGCGCCTGCCGCACGCCGCGGGCTACCTCATCGCCACCGAGGTCGGCGTACTGAAGAAGCTCACCGAGGACGTCAAGCGGCCGTACGTGGTCGCGCTCGGCGGCGCCAAGGTCTCCGACAAGCTCGGCGTGATCGACCACCTCCTGGAGAAGGCCGACCGCATCCTCATCGGCGGCGGCATGGCGTACACCTTCCTCAAGGCCCAGGGCCACGAGGTCGGCATCTCGCTGCTCCAGGAGGACCAGATCCCGGCGGTCCAGGAGTACCTGGCGCGTGCCGAGAAGCGCGGCGTGGAGTTCGTCCTCCCCGTCGACGTCCTGGTCTCGTCCGAGTTCCCGGACCTGAAGACCAAGGCTCCGGCCAACCCGACCACGGTCGCCGCGGACGCCATCCCGGCGGACGAGGAGGGCCTGGACATCGGTCCGGAGACCCGTAAGCTCTACGCCTCGAAGCTCGCCGACGCCGGCACCGTTTTCTGGAACGGTCCGATGGGCGTCTTCGAGCACCCCGACTACGCCGAGGGCACCAAGGCCGTCGCCCAGGCGCTCGTCGAATCCCCGGCCTTCACGGTCGTCGGTGGTGGCGACTCCGCCGCCGCCGTCCGCATCCTGGGCTTCGACGAGAAGGCATTCGGCCACATTTCGACCGGCGGCGGCGCCTCCCTCGAATACCTCGAGGGCAAGACGCTTCCCGGCCTCGCCGCACTGGAGGACTGACCCTTTCATGAGCAGCACCCGCACCCCGCTGATGGCGGGGAACTGGAAGATGAACCTCAACCACCTCGAGGCCATCGCCCACGTCCAGAAGCTCGCCTTCGCCCTGACCGACAAGGACTACGACGCCTGTGAGGTCGCGGTCCTGGTCCCCTTCACCGACCTGCGGTCCGTGCAGACCCTGATCGACGGCGACAAGCTCAAGATCAAGTACGGCGCCCAGGACATCTCGGCGCACGACTCCGGTGCCTACACCGGCGAGATCTCGGGCCTGATGCTGTCCAAGCTGAAGTGCGCCTACGTCGCCGTCGGCCACTCCGAGCGCCGGCAGTACCACGCCGAGAACGACGAGGTCTGCAACGCCAAGGTGAAGGCCGCCTTCAAGCACGGCGTGACCCCGATCCTCTGCGTCGGCGAGGGCCTGGACATCCGCAAGGCCGGGAACCAGGTCGAGTACACCCTCGCCCAGCTCGACGGCGGTCTGAAGGACGTCCCGGCCGAGCAGGCCGAGACCATCGTGATCGCGTACGAGCCGGTGTGGGCCATCGGCACCGGCGAGGTCGCCACCCCCGACGACGCCCAGGAGGTCTGCGGGGCGATCCGCGGCCGCCTCGCGGAGCTGTACTCGCAGGAGCTGGCCGACAAGGTCCGCATCCAGTACGGCGGCTCGGTCAAGTCCGGCAACGTCGGCGCGATCATGGCGCAGCCGGACGTCGACGGCGCCCTGGTGGGCGGCGCGGCCCTGGACGCCGACGAGTTCGTCAAGATCGCCCGCTTCCGCGACCAGTGAGTATGCGGTAGCGGAGTTACGTCGTACCCTTGCGGGGGTCGGGCAGGTGCCCGGCCCCCGTCCGTATAAGTCCGAGGAAGTTGGTCCAGCCGTGGTTATGGGGTTCTCGATCGCCCTCATCGTCTTCAGCGGGCTGCTGATGCTGCTCGTGCTGATGCACAAGGGCAAGGGTGGCGGCCTCTCCGACATGTTCGGAGGCGGAATGCAGTCCTCCGTCGGCGGCTCCTCGGTCGCCGAGCGCAACCTGGACCGCATCACCGTCGTGGTCGGTCTGCTCTGGTTCGCCTGCATTGTGGTACTTGGTCTGCTGATGAAGTTGGACGGGTAACTCCGAACACTGGACGCGCGTTGGGCCTTACGTAGACTGGGGCATCTTCGAGCACCATCACGCAGGGAGTTACGACCGTGGCAAGTGGCAACGCGATCCGGGGAAGCCGGGTCGGGGCGGGGCCGATGGGCGAGGCCGAGCGGGGCGAATCGGCGCCGCGCGCCCGCATCTCCTTCTGGTGCTCGAACGGGCACGAGACGCAGCCGAGCTTCGCCAGCGACGCGGCGATCCCCGAGACCTGGGACTGTCCACGGTGCGGCTTCCCGGCCGGTCAGGACCGGGACAACCCGCCGGACCCGCCGCGCACGGAGCCGTACAAGACCCACCTCGCCTATGTGCGTGAGCGGCGCAGCGACGCGGACGGCGAGGCGATCCTCGCCGAGGCGCTGGCCAAGCTGCGCGGTGAGATCTGAACACGGTGTGACGATGTGACGAACGGGCCCTGCCCGCGAACCCGGTTCGCGGACGAGGCCCGTTCGTCGTCCCCGGGGGTCCCCGGCCCGCCATCTCCGCACACGAGACGGCCCGTTGTCAGTGGCACCCCCTAACGTCGTCCGGAGGGCTCTTCGGATCCGGGGACGAACGGGGCGCACACCATGGCGATGACGGCGACAGCGGGCGGCAGGACCGCGCCCGCCTGGCGGGGCGGTTTCGGGAGGCTGTGGACGGCCGCGGTCGTCTCCCGCTTCGGCGACTCCCTGCGCACCGCCGCGATGCCGCTGCTCGCCGCCTCGCTCACCGACGACCCCCTCCTCATCGCCTCCGTCACCGCCTGCGGCTATCTGCCCTGGCTGCTCTTCGGACTGCTCGGCGGGGCCGTCGCCGACCGTGTCGACCAGCGACGGGCCATGTGGGCCGTCGACCTCGTCCGCGGCGCGCTCATGGCCGGGTTCGCCGTCGCCGTCGCGCTCGGACACGCCGGCATCGCCCTGCTCCTCGTCCTCGCCTTCGCCCTCACCACGCTGCAGACCCTCTTCGACAACGCCGCCACCGCACTGCTCCCCTCCCTCGTGCCCGCCGAGACCCTCGCCGGGGCCAACGCCCGCCTGATGACCGGTCAGCAGCTCGCGGGCGGGCTCCTCGCCGCACCCCTGGTGCCCGCCCTGCTCCTCGCCGGACCCGCCGTGCCGTACGCCGCGGACGCCGCCACCTACGTCCTGGCCGCGCTCCTCATCGCCTCCCTGCGGACCGGGGCACCCGCGAGGCCGCCCCGCCCCGCCGGATCCACCCTCCGGGCCGAGATGGCCGAGGGGCTCGCCGTGCTGCGCGCGGACCGGTCCCTGAGATGGCTCTGCACCGCCACCACCCTCTGCAACATCGGCATGGGCGCCCTCATCGCCACGCTCGTCGTCCTGGTCACCGACGGTCTCGACACCGGGAACACCGGATACGCGGCCACCGTCACCGCCTTCGCCGCCGGCGGTGTCGCCGGCGGGTTCCTGGCCCGCCGGATCGCCGAACGGACCGGACGGATACGCGCGGTGCTCCTCGCCGGGACCGTCCAGACCGGCTGCCTGGTCCTGTTGGGGACGGTGCCCGTCCTCGCGGTGTCGATCGGGGCCATGGCGGTGCTCGGCTTCATGGGGACCGTGTGGAACGTCCAGCAGACGACCCTCATGCAGGAGCGCGCCCCCGAGGGCATGCTCGGCCGCATCGCCGCGGCCTTCCGCACCCTCGCGGTCGCCGGTGCCCCGCTCGGGGCCGTGCTGGGCGGTGCGGCGGCCGCCGGCTGGGGACCGCTCACCCCGGCACTGCTCGCGGCGGCGCTGTTCGCGCTCGCCGTCGCGTCACTCGCCCCCCTGATCAATTAGGTTGGAGAGGCAGCGGGGCAGACAAGCAGTACGAGAAGAAGTGGGCGATGTCCGAGATGAACAACGAAGGCCGCACCAGGCTCAACCGGCTGCCCGAGTGGGCGGCCCTCGGCAAGCACCGTGAGCAGCTGGGCGAGACCCGGCTGCGCGACCTGTTCGCCGCCGACGCGGAGCGTGGCACCGGCTACGCCCTGCGCGTCGGCGACCTCTACCTGGACTACTCCAAGCACCTCGTCACCGACGAGACGCTGACCCTGCTGCGCGAACTGGCGGCCGTCACCGGCGTCGCCGAGCTCCGCGACGCCATGTTCCGCGGCGAGAAGATCAACACCACCGAGGACCGCGCGGTCCTGCACACCGCGCTCCGCGCCCCCCGCGGAGCCGTGATCGAGGTCGACGGGGAGAACGTCGTCCCCGGCGTCCACGCCGTCCTCGACAGGATGGGCGCGTTCTCCGACAAGGTCCGCGCGGGCGAGTGGACCGGCCACACCGGCAAGCCGATCAAGAACATCGTCAACATCGGCATCGGTGGCTCCGACCTCGGCCCCGCCATGGCCTACGAGGTCCTGCGCTCCTTCACCCAGCGGGACCTGACGCTCCGTTTCGTCTCCAACGTCGACGGCGCCGACCTTCACGAGGCCGTCCGCGACCTCGACCCGGCCGAGACGCTCTTCATCGTCGCCTCGAAGACCTTCACCACCATCGAGACGATCACCAACGCCACCTCCGCGCGGAACTGGCTCCTCACCGGCCTCAAGGCCGACCAGGACGCCGTCGCCAAGCACTTCGTGGCCCTCTCGACCAATGCCGAGAAGGTCGAGGAGTTCGGCATCGACACCGCGAACATGTTCGAGTTCTGGGACTGGGTCGGCGGCCGCTACTCGTACGACTCCGCCATCGGCCTCTCCCTGATGATCGCCATCGGCCCGGAGCGCTTCCGCGAGATGCTCGACGGCTTCCACCTCGTCGACGAGCACTTCCGCACGGCTCCGCCCGAGGAGAACGCGCCGCTGCTGCTCGGTCTCCTCGGCGTCTGGTACGGCGCGTTCTTCGACGCCCAGTCGCACGCCGTCCTGCCGTACTCGCACTACCTCTCCAAGTTCACCGCCTACCTCCAGCAGCTGGACATGGAGTCCAACGGCAAGTCGGTGGACCGCGAGGGCAACCGGGTCGACTGGCAGACCGGCCCGGTCGTCTGGGGCACCCCCGGCACCAACGGGCAGCACGCCTACTACCAGTTGATCCACCAGGGCACCAAGGTCATCCCGGCCGACTTCATCGGCTTCGCGCGGCCCGTCGACGACCTGCTGCCGGGCCTCGTCGGCCAGCACGACCTGCTCATGGCCAACTTCTTCGCCCAGACCCAGGCGCTGGCCTTCGGCAAGACGCCGGACGAGGTACGGGCGGAGGGCGTCCCCGAGGAGCTCGTCCCGCACAAGACCTTCCAGGGGAACCACCCCACCACCACGATCCTCGCCGACGCACTCACCCCGTCCGTCCTCGGCCAGCTCATCGCGCTGTACGAGCACAAGGTCTTCGTCCAGGGCGCCGTCTGGAACATCGACTCCTTCGACCAGTGGGGCGTCGAACTCGGCAAGGTCCTCGCCAAGCGGATCGAGCCGGTCCTGACGGAGGGCGAGGGCGCCGAGCACCTCGACAGCTCCACCGCCGGACTCGTGTCCGCCTACCGCACGCTGCGCGGACGGTAGAGCCATGACGGGGGAGAACGCGGTGCGGCTGCGGCCGCCCAGGAACGCCGTGGACGAGCGGGCCGTCGCCTGGTGGCGGAGCCGACTCCTGGCGACCACCGCCGTACCGGTGGCGGTCCTCGGCGTCCTCGGCGCCTTCATCGGGCCCGCCCGGTTCTGGCTGCTGGTCTCGGCCGGGGCCGTGGCGGTCCTGGGCCTCGCCTGTACCGCGTTCTTCCCCGCCTGGTGGTTCCGGGTGCACCGCTGGGAGGTCACCGAGGACGCCGTCTACGTCCGTACGGGGGCCCTCTGGCAGGAGTGGCGGATCGCGCCGATGTCCCGCATCCAGACCGTCGACACCTCGCGCGGCCCGCTGGAGCAGGGCTACCGGCTCGCCACCGTCACGGTGACCACCGCCTCCTCCAAGGGAGCGATCCGGATCGAGGGCCTCGACCACGAGCTGGCCGCCGAGCTGGCCGAGCGGCTGACCGTCATCACCCAGGCCACCCCCGGGGACGCCACATGAACGAGGCGGCGGACGAGGTGACCGTGAAGGCCGCGGACGAGGTCACCCGGACGGCGCCCGGCCCGGTCACCGACGGGAACGAGGACCCGGACTGGCGCCGCCTCGATCCCCGTACCGTCCTCGTCCGGGTCGTCCTCTTCGGCGGCGTCCTGGCCGGCGCCGCGCTGCCCGTCACCTTCGCGCTGGCCGGGCCGCGCCCGCTGTGGCAGGCCGCCGCCTGGGTGGCCGCGGGCGTCGCCCTCGCCCTGCTCGCCGACATCGCGGTCGAGACCGTCCGCCTCCGCCGCACCCGCTACCGGGTCGGCAGCGAGCGGAGCGAGACGGGGGCACCCCCGGCCGAAGGCGGGGGGAGGGTGGAGCTCCACACCGGTCTCCTCCTCGTCCGGCGTCGCTCGCTCGCCCGTGAGCGCATCCGCAGCGTCGACCTCACCGCCAACCCGCTCCAGCGCGTCCTCGGCCTCGTCAAGGTCCGTATCGGCACCGGTGAGCACACCGGCGGCGGCGACTCCACGCTCGAACTCGACCTGGTCACCCGGGCCGAGGGGGAGCGGCTCCGCCACGAGCTGCTCGCCCGGCCCGCCGCCGCCCCCGAGGCCCCGGACCACGACCCCGCTCTCGCGACGCTCGACCCGCGCTGGATCCGCTACGCACCCGTCTCCTTCCTCACCCCCGCGCTCGGCGGCGCGGCGGCCGGAGCGGTCATGCAGGTCAGCGAGTGGTTCGGCGTCCAGGGGGAGGTCATCGACTGGATAGGGGACCGGTTCCAGGACGTCTCCCTCCTCTGGACGATCCTCGTGCTGACCTTCCTCGCCACCGTCGCCGGAACCGTCGGCGCGCTCGGCCTCTGGGTCGAGATGTGGTGGAACCACCGTCTGGAGCGCGAGCCCGGCGGCACCCTGCGGGTCACCCGCGGACTCTTCACCGCCCGCTCGGTCTCCATAGAGGAGCGCAGGCTGCGCGGCATCGAGCTGGTCGAGCCGCTCGGCGTCCGCGCGTTCGGGGCGGCCCGGGTCGACGCCGTCGCCACCGGGCTCGTCAAGGACGACGACGACAAGCACGCCGACCTCAAGACCCTGCTGCCGGCCGCGGAGCGGGCGGTGGCCGACCGGGTCGCCGCCCAGGTCCTGCGCGAGCCGGAGCCGCCCACCGGGGCGCCCCTCGCCGTCCACCCCCGGGCCGCCCGCACCCGGAGGGTGCGCTGGGCGCTGGGGAGCGTCCTGCTGCCCGTGGCGGTTCTCGTCCTCCTCGGAGTGCTCCTCACCCCGGTCCTGCTGTACGCGGCGGCCGGCTGCGCGGTCGTCCTCGGCCCGGTCGCCGTGCTCTTCGCGCTCGACGCGTACCGCGCTCTCGGACACGGTGTCAGCGGCGCCTACCTGGTGACCCGTTCGGGTACGGTCCGGCGGGCCACGGTCGCCCTCCAGCGCTCCGGCGTCATCGGCTGGACCGTCAAGCAGTCGTACTTCCAGCGGCGGGCCGGCGTGCTGACCCTCACCGCGACCACGGCGGCCGGAGCGGGCGCGTACGACATCCTCGACGCGGGTCAGACCCAGGGCCTGACCTTCGCGGCCGAGGCCGTACCGGACCTGCTCACGCCCTTCCTCGAACCCGTACCGACGCAGGAGGCCCGGTCCACCGAGGGGTGAACCGGGCCTCCGGGGCGTCGTGTCAGGCGGACGCCGGCGGGTACAGACTCCGCGGCAGCTCCGAGGCCGCCGCCGCGTCCAGCAGCCACAGGGTGCGCGAGCGGCCGTAGGCGCCCGCCGCCGGGGCCTGCACCTCGCCCGCGCCCGACAGCGCGATCGCCGCCGCCTTCGCCTTGTCCTCGCCGGCCGCGAGCAGCCAGACCTCCTTCGCCGCCCGGATCGCCGGAAGGGTCAGCGAGACCCGTACGGGCGGAGGCTTGGGCGCACCGTGCACGCCGACCACCGTCCGCTCGGTCTCGCGGACCGCGGGCAGCTCCGGGAAGAGCGAGGCCACATGGGTGTCCGGGCCGACGCCCAGCATCAGGACGTCGAAGGTCGGCACTCCGCCGTGGTCACCGGGACCCGCGGCGGCGGCCAGCTCCTCCGCGTACGCGGCCGCGGCCGCGTCGACGTCGGAGCCGTACGGGCCGTCCGAGGCCGGCATGGCGTGCACCCGAGCCGGGTCGAGCGGCACCCGGTCGAGCAGCGCCTCCCGGGCCTGGGTGACGTTCCGCTCGGGGTCTCCTGAAGGCAGGAAACGCTCGTCGCCCCACCACAGGTCGAGCCGCGACCAGTCGATCGCGTCCCGCGCGGGCGCGGAACCGAGCGCCGCCAGCAGGCCGTTGCCGTTGCGTCCGCCGGTGAGCACGACCGAGGCGGAGCCGCGGGCCGCCTGGGCGTCCACGATCTTCGTGATCAGCCGGGCGGCCGCGGCCTCGGCCATCAGCTCCTTGTCGCGGTGGACGACCAGCTGGGGCGTGCTCACTTGGTCGCCGCCTTCTTGGCCGGGGTCTTCCTCGCGGCGGGCTTGGCGGCCGGGGCGGCCGGGGCGGCCGACTCCACAGCGGCTTCCGGAGCGGGCTCCGCGACCGTCTCCACGTCGACCTCGGGGGCGGTGACGGCCGCCTCCTCGTCGAGCCGCTCGAGGCCGAACTTGAGCGCCGTCGCGTAGGTGTCGTCCGGGTCCAGCCGGCGCAGCTCCTCCGCGATCAGCTCGGCCGTGTCGCGGCGCTTGAGCGCCACTGCGCGGTCGGGCTGCCCCTGGATGGAGAGCGTCGCGAGCGAGCCGTCGGGCCGGTCGAGGACGATCGGGCCGGAGCTGGTCTCCATCCGTACGGAGGTGAGACCGGGACCCGTCGACTTAGAGCGGCGCACCGGGATCTTCAGCCGCTCCGCCAGCCACATGGCGAGCAGCTCGACGCTCGGGTTGAACTCCTCGCCCTCGACCTCGGCGGAGGTCACCTCGCACACGACCTGGTCGAGCGCGGCGGCGAGCATCGAACGCCACGGGGTGATCCGGGTCCACGCGAGGTCCGTGTCGCCCGGGGTGTACGCGTCCGCGCGCGCGGTCAGCTCGTGGATGGGCTGCTCGGCGGCGTACGTGTCGGTCACCCGGCGCTGGGCGAGGGCGCCCAGCGGGTCCTTCGCCGGGTCGGTCGGCGCGTTGACCGGCCACCAGACGACGACGGGGGCGTCCGGGAGGAGCAGCGGCAGGACCACCGACTGGGCGTGGTCGCCGACCTCGCCGTACAGCCGGAGGACCACCGTCTCACCGGTGCTGGCGTCGGCGCCGAGGCGGACCTCGGCGTCGAGTCGTGCCTTGGAACGGTCCCGCGGGGAGCGCGAGACCCGCTTGATGACGACGAGGGTCCGCGAGGGGTGCTCGCGGGACGCCTCGTTGGCTGCCTTCAGCGCGTCGTAGGCGTTCTCCTCGTCGGTGACGATGACGAGGGTGAGCACCATGCCGACGGCCGGCGTGCCGATCGCCCGCCGCCCGAGCACCAGCGCCTTGTTGATCTTGGAGGACGTGGTGTCCGTCAGGTCGGTCTTCATGGCCGGCGCCAGCTCCGTCCGTCTCGTGCGAGCATCTCGTCCGCCTCGACCGGACCCCAGGTCCCGGACTGGTACTGCGCGGGCTTGCCGTGCTTGTCCCAGAACTGCTCGATCGGGTCGAGGATCTTCCAGGACAGCTCGACCTCCTCGACGCGCGGGAAGAGGTTGGAGTCGCCGAGCAGGACGTCGAGGATGAGCCGCTCGTACGCCTCGGGGCTGGACTCCGTGAAGGACTCGCCGTAGGCGAAGTCCATCGACACGTCCCGGATCTCCATCTGGGTGCCGGGCACCTTGGAGCCGAACCGCATCGTCACGCCCTCGTCCGGCTGGACCCGGATGACGATGGCGTTGCGGCCGAGTTCCTCGGTCGCGGTGGAGTCGAAGGGGGAGTGCGGGGCGCGCTGGAAGACGACCGCGATCTCGGTGACGCGGCGGCCGAGCCGCTTGCCGGTGCGCAGGTAGAAGGGGACGCCCGCCCAGCGGCGGTTGTCGATCTCCAGCTTGATGGCCGCGTAGGTGTCGGTCTTCGACTGGGGGTCGATGCCGTCTTCCTGGAGGTAGCCGACGGCCTTCGCGCCGCCCTGCCACCCGGCCGCGTACTGGCCGCGGACCGTGGACTCGCCCAGGTCCTTGGGCAGCTTCACCGCGCCGAGGACCTTGGTCTTCTCGGCGGCGAGCGCATCGGCGTCGAAGGAGGCGGGCTCCTCCATCGCGGTCAGCGCGAGCAGCTGGAGCAGGTGGTTCTGGATGACGTCACGGGCGGCGCCGATGCCGTCGTAGTAGCCGGCGCGGCCACCGATGCCGATGTCCTCGGCCATGGTGATCTGCACGTGGTCGACGTACGACCGGTTCCAGATCGGCTCGAAGAGGGTGTTGGCGAAGCGGAGCGCCAGGATGTTCTGGACGGTCTCCTTGCCGAGGTAGTGGTCGATCCGGAAGACCTCGTTGGGCGGGAAGACCTCGTGGACGACCTCGTTGAGCTCCTTGGCGGAGACCAGGTCGTGGCCGAAGGGCTTCTCGATGACCGCGCGGCGCCAGGAGCCGTCCTTCTGGTCGGCGAGCCCGTGCTTCTTGAGCTGCTGGACGACCTTGGGGAAGAACTTCGGCGGGACCGACAGGTAGAAGGCGAAGTTGCCGCCCGTGCCCTGTGCCTTGTCCAGCTCCTCGATGGTGTCCTTCAGCTGCTCGAACGCCTCGTCGTCGTCGAAGTCGCCCTGGACGAAACGCATCCCCTGGATCAGCTGCTGCCACACCTCCTCGCGGAACGGGGTGCGCGCGTGCTGCTCGACGGCGTCGTGGACCTCCTGCGCGAAGTCCTCGTCCTGCCACTCCCGGCGGGCGAAGCCGATGAGCGAGAAGCCCGGCGGCAGCAGGCCGCGGTTGGCCAGGTCGTAGACGGCAGGCATCAGCTTCTTACGGGACAAATCGCCCGTGACGCCGAAGATCACCAGACCCGACGGCCCCGCGATACGCGGGAGCCGTCGGTCTGCGGCGTCACGGAGCGGGTTGGCTCCGTGGACTGCGCTCAAAGTGCTTACGCCTCCGAAGGTGCGAGGCGCGAGAGCTCCGCCTCGGTGGACTTGAGAAGGTCGTTCCAGGACGCCTCGAACTTCTCGACGCCCTCGTCCTCGAGGAGCTGGACGACGTCGTCGTAGGCGATGCCCAGCTTCTCGACGGCCGCGAGCTCGGCACGCGACTGGTCGTAGGTGCCGCGCACGGTGTCACCGTCGACCACACCGTGGTCGGCGGTGGCCTCCAGGGTGGCCTCCGGCATGGTGTTGACCGTGCCCGGGGCGACCAGGTCCACGACGTACAGGGTGTCCTTGTACGCCGGGTCCTTGACGCCGGTCGAGGCCCACAGCGGACGCTGCTTGTTGGCCTGCGCCTTGTCGAGGGCGGTCCAGCGCTCCGAGGAGAAGACCTCCTCGTACGCCTCGTACGCAAGGCGGGCGTTGGCCAGGGCGGCCTTGCCCTTGAGGGCCTTGGCCTCGTCGGTGCCGAGGGCGTCCAGGCGCTTGTCGATCTCCGAGTCCACCCGGGACACGAAGAAGGAGGCCACCGAGTGGATCTTGGAGAGGTCGAGGCCGCGCTCGCGGGCCTTCTCCAGACCCGCCAGGTAGGCGTCCATGACCGCGCGGTAGCGCTCCAGCGAGAAGATCAGCGTCACGTTGACGCTGATGCCGAGGCCGATGACCTCGGTGATCGCCGGCAGACCCGCCTTGGTGGCCGGAATCTTGATCAGCGTGTTGGGACGGTCCACCAGCCAGGCCAGCTGCTTGGCCTCGGCGATGGTGGCGGTCGTCTCGTGGGCGAGACGGGGGTCGACCTCGATGGAGACCCGGCCGTCCTGGCCCTCGGTCGCCTCGAAGACCGGCCGCAGGATGTCGGCGGCGTCGCGGACGTCCGCCGTCGTGATCATCCGGATGGCCTCGTCGACGGTCACCTTGCGCGCGGCGAGGTCGGCGAGCTGCTGCTCGTAACCGTCACCGTGCGAGATGGCCTTCTGGAAGATCGACGGGTTCGTGGTCACACCGACCACGTGGCTCTGGTCGATGAGCTCGGCCAGGTTGCCGGACGTGATCCGCTTGCGCGAGAGGTCGTCCAGCCAGATCGCGACGCCTTCGTCGGAGAGGCGCTTGAGAGCGTCTGTCATGAGAATTCCATCTCCATTAAGTCGTACGTATGCGGATCAGCGCGCGGCGGCGTCGATCGATTCCCGGGCGGCGGCGACGATGGCCTCCGGCGTGAAACCGAACTCGCGGAACAGGACCTTCGCGTCCGCCGAGGCACCGAAGTGCTCCAGGGAGACGATCCGGCCGGCGTCCCCGACGTAGCGGTGCCAGGTGAGACCGATACCGGCCTCGACCGCGACACGGGCCTTGACCGACGGCGGCAGGACGGAGTCCTTGTACGCCTGGTCCTGCTCCTCGAACCACTCCACGGACGGCATCGAGACCACGCGGGTCGGGACACCGGCGGCCTGGAGCTGCTCGCGGGCCTCGACGGCCAGGTGCACCTCGGAGCCCGTGCCGATCAGCACGACCTCCGGAGCGCCGCCGTCGGCCTCGAACAGCACGTAGCCGCCCTTGACCGTGTCCTCGTTCGGCGCGTACGTCGGCACACCCTGGCGGGTCAGCGCCAGACCGTGCGGGGCGCCCTTGCCGAAGACCTTCGTGTGGCGCTGCATGATCTCGCGCCAGGCGATGGCCGTCTCGTTGGCGTCGGCCGGACGGACCACGTTGAGACCCGGGATCGCGCGCAGCGAGGCCAGGTGCTCCACCGGCTGGTGCGTCGGGCCGTCCTCGCCCAGACCGATCGAGTCGTGGGTCCAGACGTACGTGACCGGCAGGTGCATCAGTGCGGACAGCCGCACCGCGTTGCGCATGTAGTCGGAGAACACCAGGAAGGTGCCGCCGTAGATGCGCGTGTTGCCGTGCAGCGCGATGCCGTTCATCTCCGCGGCCATGGAGTGCTCGCGGATGCCGAAGTGGATCGTGCGGCCGTACTTGTCGGCCTCCGGCAGCGGGTTGCCCTCGGGCAGGAACGACGAGTCCTTGTCGATCGTCGTGTTGTTGGAGCCGGCGAGGTCGGCCGAGCCGCCCCACAGCTCCGGGATGACCGCGCCGAGCGCCTTGAGGACCTGGCCCGAGGCGGCGCGGGTGGCGACACCCTTGCCCGGCTCGAAGACCGGGAGCTTCTCGGCCCAGCCGGCCGGCAGCTCGTTCGCCTGGATGCGGTCGAACTCGGCGGCGCGCTCCGGGTTGGCCGTACGCCACTCGGCGAGCGACTTCTCCCAGGCGGCGCGGGCCTCGCGGCCGCGGTCGCCGAGCGAACGGGTGTGCGCGATGACCTCGTCGGTGACCTCGAAGGTCTGCTCCGGGTCGAAGCCGAGGACGCGCTTGGTGGCCGCGATCTCCTCGTCGCCGAGCGCCGAGCCGTGCGCGGCCTCGGTGTTCTGCGCGTTCGGGGCGGGCCAGGCGATGATCGAGCGCATCGCGATGAACGACGGGCGCCCGGTCTCGGCCTCGGCGGCCTTGATCGCCGCGTACAGCCCCGCCGGGTCCAGGTCGCCGTTGGCCTGCGGCTCGACGCGCTGGACGTGCCAGCCGTACGCCTCGTACCGCTTCATCGTGTCCTCGGACACGGCCGTCTCGGTGTCACCCTCGATCGAGATGTGGTTGTCGTCCCACAGCAGGATCAGGTTGCCGAGCTTCTGGTGGCCGGCGAGCGAGGACGCCTCAGCGGAGATGCCCTCCTGCAGACAGCCGTCACCGGCGATCGCGTAGATGCGGTGGTCGAACGGGGAGGTGCCGGCGGCGGCCTCCGGGTCGAACAGACCGCGCTCGAAGCGGGCGGCCATCGCCATGCCCACGGCGTTGGCGACACCCTGGCCCAGCGGGCCCGTGGTGGTCTCGACCGCGGCGGTGTGACCGTACTCCGGGTGTCCGGGGGTCTTCGAGCCCCAGGTACGGAACGCCTTCAGGTCGTCCAGCTCGAGCCCGAAGCCACCCAGGTACAGCTGGGTGTAGAGGGTCAGGGACGAGTGTCCCGCGGAGAGGACGAACCGGTCGCGCCCGACCCACTCGGGGTCGGCCGGGTCGTGCCGCATCACCTTCTGGAAGAGGGTGTACGCGGCGGGCGCCAGGCTCATCGCCGTACCGGGATGGCCGTTGCCGACCTTCTGTACGGCGTCCGCCGCCAGGATGCGGGCGGTGTCGACGGCCCGCTGGTCCAACTCGGTCCACTCGAGGTCTGTGGTGGTCGGCTTAGTGCTCACCCTGGGTCAGGGCTCCTCTCCACATGTCTGAAGCCGGTGACTGAGGGTGTACCGGCGTTGTCGAGCCTACCCCCGCCGGAACGTCCCTCTTTTCGTGTGCATGCCCCTCAGATGAGCGGACACAGCAAGACTGCCGCCGCCCGTGTGACTTCGCCTCCCGAGGCGTGTCCACGCCTTGGGACACACCCCCTCAACACGACCCCACCCCCGCGAAGATCGGCGTCTGGGCAACGTCTACAGTGGCGTGGTACGCGCAAGCTTCACCCCGCCTTCATCCGGGGGGCTTGCTGGGAATTTCTCTGTCAGGGGTGTGCGTGACGGCCGTCGAGTCCCGACCCGCAGGGGTCGTCTTGACTCCCAGCCCGGGGGGCCATCGGCCGTTCGGGGCCCGCGTCAAGGCATACGTGGCGCTGACCAAGCCGCGGATCATCGAGCTGCTGCTCATCACCACCGTTCCGGTGATGTTCCTCGCCGAACAGGGCGTGCCCGACCTGTGGCTGGTGCTCGCCACCTGCTTCGGCGGCTACCTGTCCGCGGGCGGCGCCAACGCGCTCAACATGTACATCGACCGCGACATCGACGCGCTGATGGACCGCACCTCCCAGCGACCGCTGGTCACCGGTGTCCTGACGCCGCGCGAGGGACTGGTCTTCGGCCTCACCCTCGCCGTGGTCTCCACGCTCTGGTTCGGCCTGCTCGTCAACTGGCTCTCCGCCGCCCTCTCCCTCGGTGCGCTCCTCTTCTACGTCGTGGTCTACACGATGATCCTGAAGCGCCGCACCACCCAGAACATCGTCTGGGGCGGGATCGCCGGCTGCCTCCCGGTCCTCATCGGCTGGTCGGCCGTCACCGACTCGATGTCCTGGGCCGCGGTCATCCTCTTCCTCGTCATCTTCTTCTGGACGCCGCCGCACTACTGGCCGCTGTCGATGAAGGTGAAGGACGACTACGCCCGCGCCGGCGTGCCGATGCTCCCGGTCCTCGCCTCCAACAAGGTCGTCGCCAAGCAGATCGTCGCGTACAGCTGGGTGATGGTCGCCGTCTCCCTGCTGCTGACGCCGCTCGGCTACACCGGCTGGTTCTACCTGACGGTCGCCCTGCTCACCGGCGGGTGGTGGCTCTGGGAGGCGCACGGCCTGCTCAACCGCGCCAAGGCGGGCGCCACCGGCGCGAAGCTCAAGGAGATGCGCCTCTTCCACTGGTCCATCACCTACGTGTCGCTGCTCTTCGTGGCGGTCGCGGTGGACCCGTTCCTCCGGTAGGGACGCCCCAGGGCGGACTTTCCAGGACGTCCCGTCCGATGTCTCCGCTCAGATGATCTGCTCGGCCGGCGGCCGGGTCACGTGGGATAGGCCACGTGACCCGGCCGTCGCCAGTAGATCTACCCCTCGGTAGCATCCTTTTCATGGCAGAAACGAAGCAGGCAGAGCGCAGGGCGGCGAGGCTCGCCAAGGAGATCAAGGCCTTCTCCAAGGAGCACGGCGGCTCCGAGGGACACCTTGCGCACATCGGCCAGGCGGGCACCCGGATCGTCCTCGTCGGCACCGACGGCGGCTGGGGCGACCTCGTCGCGCCGACGTACGCGATCGCGCAGCAGGCCGCCGAGAAGGCCGGCCTCACCCTCCACGAGGAGTTCGACGGCGAGTTCGCCGCCAAGGTCGCCACCGGCCCGTACGAGTGGACCCGGATGGCCGGTATCCAGATCGGCGGACCCTCCAACAGCTGAGGCAACAACCTCGTGCGGGGCTCACCCGTTAGGACGTGTGGAGAAGCGACACGGCCACACAGGGAGCCCCCCGAGATGATCGACACGCCGAGCCTGGTGGACCAGTACTGCCACGGGGTGCTCCGTACGGAGCTGGGCCTCGGCACCTTCGAGGCCCGCCTCGGCGCCCAGCTCGGCGGGGGCGGCGCGCTGCCCGCCGCGGGCACCACCTTCTTCGACACCCAGACCGGCTTCGCCGTGCGCCGGTGGTGCCCGCCGCTGCTCGGTCTCGAAGCGCACTGCGCCCCGGCCCGGTATCTCGCCCGCCGCCGCGAACTGGGCGTCGTCGAGGCGGGCCGAAGGCTGCTGCGGGCCTCCGGGATCGCCACGTACCTCGTCGACACCGGCCTCCCCGAAGACCTCACGGGACCCGCCGAGCTCGGCGTCACCGGGGCCGCCGAGGCCCATGAGATCGTCCGCCTCGAACCCCTCGCCGAGCAGGTCGCCGACACCTCGGGGACCGTCGAGGCCTTCCTCGCCAACCTCGCCGAGGCCGTCCACGGCGCCGCCGTCCACGCCGTGGCCTTCACCTCCGTGGCGGGGGTACGCCGAGGACTCACCTACACGCCCGAACCCCCGGGACCCGGAGAGGTACGCGGGGCCGCGGGGCGCTGGCTCGCCGGACGCCCGGCCGGCGGCCCGCTCACCGACCCCGTGCTGCTCCGCCATCTGCTCTGGATCGCGGTCACCGCCGGACGCCCCCTGCAGCTGCACACCGGGGACCGGGACCCGGCCGCGCTCGCCGGATTCGCCGCCGCCACCGCGGGGCTCGGCACCGACCTGGTGCTGCTCCACTCCTACCCGTACCACCGCGCCGCCGCGCACCTGACCGCCGTGCACCCGCACGTCCACGCGGACCTGGGCCCCGTCCTCGCCCACACCGGGGCGCGGGCGGCGGCCGTCCTCGCCGAGGTCCTGGAGCGGGCGCCGTTCGGGAAGCTGCTGTTCTCCAGCGGTGCCCACGGCCTGCCCGAGCTCCATGTGGTCGCCGCGAACGTCTTCCGCACCGCCCTCACCCGGGTGCTCGGCGAATGGGTCATGGACGGCGCCTGGTCCCGCACGGACGCCCAGCGGGTCGCCACGATGATCGCGGCGGGGAACGCACGACGGGTCTACCGGCTGGCGTGACCCGCTGTCGGTCGCCGTTGATAGCGTTCCCGGGCACGATCAACGGATCACGGGGGAGCGGACGCCATGCGGGAAGTGACAGCGCACCAGGTCGACGGAGCGAGGACCGGGCAGACGTTCCAGGACGTCTGGAGGCGATTCCACCGCCGCTCGTACGACCTCCGGTACAACGGGGTGTCCCTGTCGCTCCTCGGGGAGGCGCGCGACGAACTCCTCGACCACGTAGGGGCCCGCACCCTGGAGGACCCCGCGCTCGGCACGGAATCCTCACGGACGGTGCTGCTCACCGCCGCCGAGTGCGCCCTCGGCGTCCTGGGCATCGGCTGTTTCCCCGACGGCGACTGGGACGTCCCGCTGCCCCTCGTCGACGAGACGGTCTCCAGCGCCGACCTGCTCTTCGACGAAGGGACGGACCAGGGGCACGAGGTACCCACCGCCCGGACCTGGGTCGACACGTTCGCCCTGTGCCTGATCAGCGGGCTGGCCTGGGAGCGGCGCCGGGTGATCGGTCCGCTGCTCGTGAGGGACTACGCGCCCGCGATCCGCGAGGGGGTGCCGTACTCGCGGTTCGACTCGGTCTCGGAGCCGGCGGACCTCGCCGAGATGGACGCCCTCTGCGCGTATCTGACCGTGGAGGAGGGGCGGTACCCCGGCGCCGTACCCGGGGCCGTCCCGGTGCGCCGGCCCGACGTGGAGGAGCGGGCGAGCGCGGCGCGGGCCCTCGATGCGGCCGGTGCGCTCGGCCCGGACCAGCGGCTGCTGCGCGTGCTGCTCGACGAC
The DNA here is from genome assembly GCF_055574655.1 of Streptomyces sp. NPDC029956. Classification (NCBI taxonomy): domain Bacteria; kingdom Bacillati; phylum Actinomycetota; class Actinomycetes; order Kitasatosporales; family Streptomycetaceae; genus Streptomyces; species Streptomyces sp. NPDC029956. Next base: position 99,857 of record NZ_JBVHZJ010000005.1, read on the forward strand.
GACCGCGAGGCCTTCGAGCAGGCGCTCGCGGACCGGCTGGAGGAGCACCGGGCGGGCGTCGGGGCCGATCCCGGGCCGAGGACCCTGCTGCCGGTGGGCGCCGTCGCGCTGGCCGCGCTCGCGCACCTGGCCCACGGCTGGGAGCCGGGCGTCCGCTCCGGGTACCTGCCCGACGCGCTGCTGCGCGCGCCGGTGTCCGCATAGCCGAATCCGCCAGGACCCCCCGCCGTCGAGCGGGGGGTCCTGGCGGACTCGTAGGGTTCCGGACGTTCTCCGGAGAGAGCCTCAGGCGGTCGCGAGCTGGGGGTCCGCCTGGGCCGGGATGTCCGCCGCGGGGGCCGGGCGCTCGCGCAGGCTCAGGGCCAGGCGCAGGACCGCGATCCACATCAGGGACGAGCCGAGCATGTGCGCGGCCACCAGGAGTTCCGGGACCCCGGTGAAGTACTGCACGTAGCCGACGACGCCCTGCGCGAGCAGCACGATCAGGAGGTCGCGGGCGCGGGCCCGGGTGTCGAGCGGGGCGTCCACCACCCGCAGGACCAGCCACATCGCGAGCGCCAGGGCGCAGACGACCCAGGCGGCGATGGCGTGGAGGTGCGCGGCGTCCGTCCAGTCCCACGGCATGCGCGGCACGTCACTGCTGTCACCGGCGTGCTTGCCGGCGCCGGTCACCGTCGTACCGAGCGCGATCAGCAGGCCCGAGGTGATCGTGATCGCCCAGCCCAGCTTGCGGACCGGGCGCGGCACGCGCGGGCGGGCGGCGGTGTCGCCCTCGCCGGTCCGGTGCCAGGTGACGACGGCGACGGTGAGCAGCGCGTTGGCGGCGAGGAAGTGGCCGGCGACCGTCCAGGGGTTGAGGCCCATCCACACCGTGATGCCGCCGATGACGGCGTTGCTCATCACGATCCAGAACTGGGCCCAGGCGAGCCGGGTCAGCCCGCGCCGCCACGGCTTGGTGGACCGGGCGGCGATGATCGCCCAGCCGACCGCGGCCGACAGGACGTAGGTCAGCATCCGGTTGCCGAACTCGATCACGCCGCGGTAGCCCTGCTCGGGTGTCACGATCAGGCTGTCGTCGGTGCACTTCGGCCAGGTGTCGCAGCCGAGACCGGATCCGGTCAGCCGGACCGCGCCACCGGTGACGATGATGAGCACGCTCATCACGACGGCGGAGAGCGCGGCGCGCCGGAGCGTCCCGGGGGACGGAGTCCAGCGCCTGGCGATGGAGGCGAGGGGGGTCAGCACGGGCCCTATCGTAGGCCGGGGCTTGTGCACGCTTTCACGAGGGGTGCCTTGTCGGGAAACGTCACCCTCTGGGACCCCTCCGCTACTCCCAGCGGAAGAACTTCGCCGCCGCGCCGAGGCCGAGGACGGCCCAGACCGCGAGCGTGAGCGCGTCGCCCCAGGGCAGGGCCGCGCCGCCCTGGAGGACCGCGCGCAGGCCGTCGGAGAGGGCCGAGATCGGGAGCAGCTCCAGGACCGAGCGGGCCGCGTCCGGGAACTTCTCCAGCGGCACGATGACGCCGCCGCCCACCAGGAGCAGCAGGAAGACCAGGTTGGCGGCGGCCAGGGTGGCCTCCGCCTTCAGCGTCCCCGCCATCAGCAGGCCGAGGCCGGAGAAGGCGGCCGTGCCGAGGACCAGGAGGACCAGGACCGACAGCGGGTCGCCGTGCGGGGACCAGCCGAGGCCCAGGGCGATCGCCGTCAGGAGGGCGATCTGGAGGACCTCGGTCACCAGGACGGAGAGCGTCTTGGCGGTCATCAGCGCCCAGCGGGGGAGCGGTGAGGCGCCGAGCCGCTTGAGCACCCCGTACCGCCGCTCGAAACCGGTCGCGATGGCCTGGCCGGTGAACGCGGTCGACAGGACGGCGAGCGCCAGGATGCCGGGGGCGAGGAAGTCGACGGCCTTGCCGGCGCCCCCCGTCGTCGAAACGGGCACCGTGATGATGTCGACGGTGGAGAAGAGCACCAGGAGCAGCGACGGGATGATCACGGTGAGCAGCAGCTGCTCGCCGTTGCGCAGCAGCATCCTGGTCTCCAGGGCCGTCTGCGCCGCGATCATGCGGCCGACGGGTGCGCCTCCCGGCCGGGGGGCGTACGTACCGGTGCTCACGACCGATTCAGTGCTCACGACCGCAGTTCCTTGCCCGTCAGTTCGAGGAAGACGTCCTCGAGAGTGTGGCGCTCGACGGAGATGCCGTCGGGCATGACGCCGTGCTGGGCGCACCAGCTGGTGACCGTGGCCAGCAGCTGCGGGTCGACGGTGCCGGTGATCCGGTACGTGCCCGGGAGGGGCTCCGCCGCGGCGGAGCCGTCGGGCAGCGCCTTGAGCAGCGAGCCCATGTCGAGTCCGGGGCGGCCGGTGAAGCGGAGGGTGTTCTCGGCGCCGCCGCGGCACAGCTGTTCGGGGCTGCCCTGGGCGGCGACCCGGCCGGCGTCGACGATGGCGACGTCGTCGGCGAGTTCCTCCGCCTCCTGCATGAAGTGGGTGGTGAGGACCACGGTGACCCCGTCGGTGCGCAGCTCGCGCACGAGGTCCCAGGTGGCGCGGCGGGCCTGCGGGTCGAGTCCGGCGGTCGGCTCGTCGAGGAAGACGAGCTCGGGGCGGCCGACGACGGCCATGGCGAGCGCGAGGCGCTGCTGCTGGCCGCCGGAGAGGCGCCGGTAGGTGGTGCGGCCGCAGGAGTCGAGGCCGAGGCGTTCGATCAGCGCGTCCACGTCCAGCGGGTGGGCGTGGAGCTTCGCCATGTGGCGGAGCATCTCGTCGGCGCGGGCGCCGGAGTAGACGCCGCCGGTCTGGAGCATGACGCCGATGCGGGGGCGCAGTGCGGCCGCGTCGGCGACCGGGTCGAGGCCGAGGACGCGCACGGTGCCGGCGTCGGGCTTCCGGTAGCCCTCGCAGGTCTCGATCGTGGTGGTCTTGCCGGCCCCGTTCGGGCCGAGGACGGCGGTCACGGTGCCGGCCCGCACGTCGAGGTCGAGGCCGTCGACGGCGGTCTTGTTGCCGTACCGCTTGACCAGGCCACGGACCTGGACGGCGGACCCGACGGACTCGTTTCGCATGACGGGAAGTCTAGAGAGGGGCCGGGGGGCCTTCCGGCCCCGGGGCCGGGGTGCCCGGAGTGACCGGTTCGGGCGATCCGGGGGCGATCTCCTTTTCGTCGTGCCGGGTGGTGCCGAGGGCCGCGGAGCCCTTGTGGCCTGCATGTACTGCTTCCCGGGGCGGCCGGATCCGGTGGGCGGGGGAGCGTGGCCGAGGGGTGTGATTCGTCCTACGAATGATCGTTTCCGCAGGTCAGGTAAGCCTTACCTGAGTGACGCACCGCACCGTCGCCGCATCCGGCGCGGCTTGTCAGTCCGAGATTAATTACGCAACAATGGCGTTGTGAAAAACGTTGGCGCGGCTCCCGTGGAGGAACTCGCGACCCGTGAGCGTTCGACGCGCAACCGGGTCGCTCGGTCGATCCTGGATCACGGGCCGTCGACCGTCGCCGATCTCGCCGGACGCCTTCGCCTCACCCAGGCGGCCGTCCGCCGCCACCTCGACTCGCTGGTCGCCGAGAACGTCGTCGAAGCCCGCGAGCAGCGCGTCTACGGGGCGCGCGCCCGCGGCCGCCCCGCGAAGATCTTCGCGCTCACCGACTGCGGCCGGGACGCCTTCGACCAGTCGTACGACTCGCTCGCCGTCGAAGCGCTCCGGTGGATCGAGCGCAACGCCGGCGGCGAGGCGGCCGTGGCCGCCTTCGCCCGCGACCGGATCGAGGCCCAGGCGGACGCCTACCGCGAAGCCGTCGAGGCCGTCGAACCCGAGCGCCGGGCCGAGGCGCTTGCCAAGGCCCTGACCGCCGACGGGTACGCTGCCACTGCGCGGAACGCGCCGGTCGGCGAGCAGCTATGCCAGCACCACTGCCCGGTGGCGCACGTCGCCGAGCAGTATCCACAGTTGTGCGAGGCGGAGACGGAGTTCTTCTCCCGCCTCCTGGGAACGCACGTCCAGCGTCTGGCCACCATCGCGCATGGTGACGGCGTCTGTACCACGTTCATCCCGCACAGCGCCCCACAGACCACCGAATCAGCATCCGCCAGCACGGCCGGGAGGAACCCCGCATGACCACCGAGATCAGCCACCCCGAGCTCGAGGGCCTGGGTCGGTACGAGTACGGCTGGGCCGACTCCGACACCGCCGGCGCCACCGCCAAGCGCGGTCTGAACGAGGACGTCGTCCGCGACATCTCCTCGAAGAAGAACGAGCCCGAGTGGATGCTGAAGCTGCGTCTCAAGGGTCTGCGGCTCTTCGACAAGAAGCCCATGCCGACCTGGGGCTCCGACCTCTCCGGCATCGACTTCGACAACATCAAGTACTTCGTGCGGTCCACCGAGAAGCAGGCCGAGTCCTGGGAGGACCTGCCGGAGGACATCAAGAACACGTACGACAAGCTCGGCATCCCCGAGGCGGAGAAGCAGCGCCTCGTCGCCGGTGTCGCCGCCCAGTACGAGTCCGAGGTCGTCTACCACCAGATCCGCGAGGACCTGGAGGAGCAGGGCGTCATCTTCGTCGACACCGACACCGCGCTGAAGGAGCACGAGGAGCTCTTCCGCGAGTACTTCGGCACGATCATCCCGGTCGGCGACAACAAGTTCGCCTCCCTGAACACCGCCGTCTGGTCCGGCGGATCGTTCATCTACGTGCCGAAGGGCGTGCACGTCGAGATCCCGCTCCAGGCCTACTTCCGTATCAACACGGAGAACATGGGCCAGTTCGAGCGGACGCTGATCATCGTCGACGAGGACGCCTACGTCCACTACGTCGAGGGCTGCACCGCTCCGATCTACTCCTCGGACTCGCTGCACAGCGCCGTCGTCGAGATCATCGTGAAGAAGGGCGGCCGCTGCCGCTACACGACCATCCAGAACTGGTCGAACAACGTCTACAACCTGGTGACCAAGCGCGCCGTCGCCTACGAGGGCGCCACCATGGAGTGGGTCGACGGCAACATCGGCTCCAAGGTCACCATGAAGTACCCCGCCGTCTACCTGATGGGCGAGCACGCCAAGGGCGAGACCCTCTCCATCGCCTTCGCGGGCGAGGGCCAGCACCAGGACGCCGGCGCCAAGATGGTCCACATGGCCCCGAACACCTCCTCCAACATCGTCTCCAAGTCGGTGGCGCGAGGCGGCGGCCGCACCTCCTACCGCGGTCTCATCGAGATCGGCGAGGGTGCCCCGGGCGCCAAGTCCAACGTGCTCTGCGACGCGCTGCTCGTCGACACGATCTCCCGCTCGGACACGTACCCCTACGTGGACGTGCGCGAGGACGACGTCTCCATGGGCCACGAGGCCACCGTCTCCAAGGTCTCCGAGGACCAGCTCTTCTACCTGATGAGCCGCGGCCTCACCGAGTTCGAGGCCATGGCGATGATCGTCCGCGGCTTCGTCGAGCCCATCGCCAAGGAACTCCCGATGGAGTACGCCCTGGAGCTCAACCGGCTGATCGAGCTGCAGATGGAGGGCTCGGTGGGCTAAAGCCCCACCCCGCTCCCACCCCACGCAGCGACTGATTTCTTAACGCAGGAAGAGAGCAACACGACAGCCATGGCTGAGGCTCAGAACATCCCGGCGGGCTCCACCACCGCCGGCTCGATCGCGGTGGCCGCCGAGTCCACCGTCGCCACGCGCATGAGCGCGCCCCCGTCCTTCGACGTCGCGGACTTCCCCGTCCCGCACGGCCGCGAGGAGGAGTGGCGGTTCACCCCGCTCGCGCGCCTCCGCGGCCTGCACGACGGCACCGCCGTCGCGTCCGGCGAGGGCGTCAAGGTCGAGATCGAGGCCCCCGAGGGCGTCACCGTGGAGACCGTCGGCCGCGAGGACGAGCGTCTCGGCAAGGCCGGCACGCCCGTCGACCGCGTCGCCGCGCAGGCGTACTCCTCCTTCGAGAAGGCCTCGGTCGTCACCGTCGCCAAGGAGGCCGTGCTCACCGAGCCGATCCGCATCACCGTGCACGGTGAGGGCGGCGTCGCCTTCGGCCACCAGGTCATCGAGCTCGGCGCCTTCGCCGAGGCCGTCGTGGTCCTCGACCACTCCGGCGACGCGGTGCTCGCCGCCAACGTCGACTACGTCCTGGGCGACGGCGCCAAGCTGACCGTCGTCTCGGTCCAGGACTGGGACGAGAAGGCCGTCCACGTCGCCCAGCACAACGCCCTGGTCGGCCGCGACGCCTCCTTCAAGTCCGTCATCGTCACCTTCGGCGGCGACGTCGTCCGCATCCACCCGCGGGTGTCGTACGCGGCGCCCGGCGGCGAGGCCGAGCTGTTCGGTCTGTACTTCACCGACGCCGGCCAGCACCAGGAGCACCGCCTCCTGGTCGACCACAACACTCCGCACTGCAAGTCCAACGTGGCCTACAAGGGCGCGCTGCAGGGCCAGGACGCGCACGCCGTCTGGATCGGCGACGTGCTCATCCAGGCCGCTGCCGAGGGCACGGACACGTACGAGCTCAACCGGAACCTGGTCCTCACGGACGGCGCCCGGGTCGACTCCGTACCGAACCTGGAGATCGAGACCGGCGAGATCGCCGGCGCCGGTCACGCCTCGGCCACCGGTCGTTTCGACGACGAGCAGCTCTTCTACCTGATGTCCCGCGGCATCCCGCAGGCCGAGGCCCGCCGCCTCGTCGTCCGCGGCTTCTTCGCGGAGCTCGTCCAGCAGATCGGTCTGCCGGACGTCGAGGAGCGCCTCATCGCCAAGATCGAGGCCGAGCTGGAGGCCTCCGTCTGATGGCCTTCGTCCGAGTCTGCGCACTGAGCGAGCTCGAGGCCGACACCCCGAAGCGGGTCGAGGTCGACGGCACGCCGGTGTCGGTCGTGCACACCGAGGGCGAGGTGTTCGCGATCAACGACATCTGCTCGCACGCGAACGTCTCCCTCTCGGAGGGCGAGGTCGAGGACTGTGCCATCGAGTGCTGGCTGCACGGCTCCAGCTTCGACCTCCGCACCGGTAAGCCCTCCGGCCTTCCCGCGACGCGCCCCGTCCCCGTATACCCCGTAAAGATCGAAGGGGACGATGTGCTCGTCTCCGTCACCCAGGAGTCCTGAGTCACCCATGGCAACGCTTGAAATCCGCAACCTGCACGTCTCCGTCGAGGCCGAGAACGGCCCCCGCGAGATCCTCAAGGGTGTCGACCTGACCATCAAGCAGGGCGAGACCCACGCCGTCATGGGCCCCAACGGCTCCGGCAAGTCGACCCTGGCGTACTCGCTGGCCGGCCACCCGAAGTACACGATCACCGGCGGCACCGTCACCCTCGACGGCGAGGACGTCCTGGAGATGTCGGTCGACGAGCGCGCCCGCGCCGGCGTCTTCCTGGCCATGCAGTACCCGGTCGAGGTCCCCGGCGTCTCGGTCTCCAACTTCCTGCGCACCTCCGCCACCGCCATCCGCGGCGAGGCCCCCAAGCTGCGCACCTGGGTGAAGGAGGTCAAGTCCGCGATGGAGCAGCTCCAGATGGACCCGGCCTTCGCCGAGCGCAACGTCAACGAGGGCTTCTCCGGCGGTGAGAAGAAGCGCCACGAGATCCTCCAGCTGGAGCTCCTCAAGCCCAAGATCGCGATCCTCGACGAGACCGACTCCGGCCTGGACGTCGACGCGCTGCGCCAGGTCTCCGAGGGCGTCAACCGAGTCCGCGAGACCGGTGAGGTCGGCACCCTGCTGATCACCCACTACACGCGGATCCTCCGCTACATCAAGCCCGACTTCGTGCACGTCTTCTCCGAGGGCCGCATCGTCGAGTCCGGCGGCGCCGAGCTCGCCGACAAGCTGGAGAACGAGGGTTACGAGGCCTACAGCACGAAGGGTGGCGCATCCGCGTGACATCTGCCCATCAGGGGCTCTCCGGCCTCCTCGACACCGAGGCGATCCGCAAGGACTTCCCGCTCCTGGATCGCGTGGTCCACGACGGCAAGAAGATCGTGTACCTCGACTCCGCGGCGACCTCGCAGAAGCCGCGGCAGGTCCTCGACGCGCTCAACACGTACTACGAGCGTCACAACGCCAACGTCCACCGCGGCGTCTACACGGTCGCCGAGGAGGCGACGGCGCTGTACGAAGGCGCCCGTGACAAGGTCGCGGCCTTCATCAACGCGCCGAGCCGCGACGAGGTGATCTTCACCAAGAACGCCTCGGAGTCGCTCAACCTGGTGGCCAACATGCTGGGCTGGGCCGACGAGCCCTACCGCGTGGACCACGAGACCGAGATCGCCATCACGGAGATGGAGCACCACTCCAACATCGTGCCGTGGCAGCTGCTCTCGCAGCGCACGGGCGCGAAGCTGAAGTGGTTCGGCCTCACCGACGACGGCCGTCTCGACCTCTCGAACATCGAAGAGGTCATCACCGAGAAGACCAAGATCGTCTCGTTCACGCTGGTGTCGAACCTGCTGGGCACGGTCAACCCGGTCGAGACGATCATCCGTCGCGCCCAGGAGGTCGGTGCGCTCGTCTGCATCGACGCCTCCCAGGCGGCCCCGCACATGGTCCTGGACGTGCAGGCGCTCCAGGCCGACTTCGTGGCCTTCACCGGCCACAAGATGTGCGGCCCGACGGGCATCGGCGTCCTCTGGGGCCGCCAGGAGCTGCTCGAGGACCTGCCGCCCTTCCTGGGCGGCGGCGAGATGATCGAGACCGTGTCGATGCACTCCTCGACGTACGCGCCGGCCCCGCACAAGTTCGAGGCGGGTACGCCCCCGATCGCCCAGGCCGTCGGCCTCGGCGCGGCCGTGGACTACCTCTCGGCGATCGGCATGGAGAACATCGCGCGCCACGAGCACGCGATCACCGAGTACGCCGTCCGGCGCCTCCAGGAGGTTCCGGACCTGCGGATCATCGGCCCCACCACGGCCGAGGACCGCGGCGCGGCGATCTCCTTCACGCTCGGCGACATCCACCCGCACGACGTGGGCCAGGTCCTCGACGAAGAGGGCATCGCGGTCCGGGTCGGCCACCACTGCGCGCGGCCGGTCTGCCTGCGGTACGGAATTCCTGCGACCACGCGGGCGTCGTTCTATCTGTACTCCACCCCGGCCGAGGTCGACGCCCTGGTCGCGGGTCTGGAGCACGTACGGAACTTCTTCGGCTAGGGGACGGCTCGTGAAGCTGGATTCGATGTACCAGGACGTCATCCTGGACCACTACAAGCACCCGCACGGGCGCGGTCTTCGGGACGGCGACGCCGAGGTGCACCACGTCAACCCGACGTGCGGCGACGAGATCACGCTCCGCGTGAAGTACGACGGCTCGCGCATCGAGGACGTGTCGTACGAGGGCCAGGGCTGCTCCATCAGCCAGGCCTCGGCGTCCGTCCTCAACGAGCTGCTCGTCGGCAAGGAGCTGGCGGACGCGCAGAAGATCCAGGGCACCTTCCTGGAGCTGATGCAGTCCAAGGGCCAGCTCGAGCCCGACGACGCGATGGAGGAGATCCTGGAGGACGCGGTCGCGTTCGCCGGAGTCTCCAAGTACCCGGCCCGTGTGAAGTGCGCGCTGCTCAGCTGGATGGCGTGGAAGGACGCGACCGCCCAGGCTCTGGGCGACGCGGCGGAGAGGAAGTCGGCATGACCGAGAACGCCGAGGCCACGATGAAGCCGGCCTCCGAGGAAGAAGTCCGTGAGGCGCTGTACGACGTCGTCGACCCCGAGCTGGGCATCGACGTCGTCAACCTGGGCCTGATCTACGGCATCCACATCGACGAGTCGAACATCGCGACGCTGGACATGACCCTGACGTCGGCGGCCTGTCCGCTGACCGATGTGATCGAGGACCAGGCGAAGTCCGCGACGGACGGCATCGTCAGCGAGCTGAAGATCAACTGGGTCTGGATGCCCCCGTGGGGCCCGGACAAGATCACGGACGACGGTCGCGAGCAGCTGCGCGCGCTCGGCTTCAACGTCTGATCGACCCTCGTACACACGAGACGGCCGTGCCCTTCGGGGCACGGCCGTCTCGCATGTCCGGGGCCGGCTGCGGGCCGGCCGGCGGCTCGGCTAGCCGAGTCCCGCGGCGCGGGCCAGCTCCGGCGCCAGGTTCTCCTTGCGGATGCGCTGGTCGACGTAGAGCAGCGCGGTGACCAGTGGCGGGAAGACGGAGACGACCGCCTGGCTGACCAGCTGGCCGATGATCAGCACCGTGAGGATGACGACCATGGAGCCCACCACGGCGGCCGAGTCCTCACCGGAGAAGTCGCTGAACGACAGCGGGGCCGACGCCAGGGCGGACAGGAGCTGCTGGATCAGCATGCCGACGACGGAGGCCATGATCCCGGCGGCGAACAGGCAGCCGAACACCCGCCACCAGTCGCCGCGGACCAGGTGCGCGGAGCGGCGCATCGAGGCGACCGGGCCCTGGCCCTCCATCACGGCGGCCGCCGGGGCCAGGCTGAACCTCACCCAGATCCACAGGCCGAACGGCAGGACCGCCACGGCGGCGAGGAGCAGCAGCAGGGGGATCGTGAACGAGACGTCGGAGGCCGTCGCGCCGCCGTCCAGGTCCCCGAGGTCGGCGACGAGCGCGGCCACCATCGCGGCGAAGGCGCCGAGGAAGAGGATCATCGGGACCAGCAGCGCCGCGGTGGTCAGGAACACGGTGCCCAGCACGGCGGGCACCCGGGCCCAGGACCGGCGCCAGAGGGCACCGAAGGAGGTGGGCCGGCCGAGCACCGCCTCCTGGACCACGGCCGGGCAGGCCGCCGCCACCAGGGCGCTCGCGCCGACGAACACGGCCATGGCGACCAGCCAGACGCAGGCGAAGGCGATGATCAGCGGGCGGACGTCGTCCCATCGCGGCTCCTGCCCCGCGGGCAGGTCGAACACGGCGGGGAAGCCGTCGCCGACGGCCAGGTACGCGACGCCGATCGCCGCTCCGACGACCAGAAGGGCGCCGAGGTAGGCGGCCGCCCCCACCCCGAGGAGCTGCTTCCAGTAGCGGCCGAAGGTGGTGAAGGCGCCGGTCAGGATCGTGCTGAAGCTGAGCGGCGCCAGGGGTATCACGCCGGGCTTCGGCGGCGGGGGCGGCGGCGGATAGCCGTAGCCGTAGGGCGGCGGCGGCCCTGGGGGACCGTAGGGCGGCGGCCCTGGGGGAGTCGTCATGCGGGACACCGTATCGGGCAGTGTTGTGTACGCCCGTACGCATCGTTGTGTACGCTTGTACGCATGGGTTACGGACTGCTCGCGGGGGCCATCGCGGCCGAGGTGCTCGCCACCACCTCCATGAAGTACAGCGAGGGCTTCAGCAAGCTCTGGCCCTCGCTCGTCACCGGCATCGGATATGTGGTCGCCTTCGCGCTCCTCGCGCAGGCACTCAAGACGCTCCAGGTCGGCACCGCGTACGCCGTCTGGGCCGGCGCCGGCACCGCCGCCGTCGCCGCCATCGGCATCCTCTTCCTCGGCGAGACCCTCAGCCTCGCCAAGATCGCGGGGATCGCGCTCATCATCGCCGGGGTCGTCGTCCTCAACCTGGGCGGTGCCCACTGATGGCCCGCGCACGCCGCCACGACCCCGAACGGCGGGACCGGATCGTCGACGCGGCCCTCCGTGTCGCCGGACGGTCCGGTATCGCCGGGCTGAGCCACCGCACCGTGGCCGCCGAGGCGGACGTGCCGCTCGGCTCGACCACGTACCACTTCGCCTCCCTCGACGAACTCCTCGTCGCCGCCCTCCGCAAGGCCAACGAGGACTTCGCGCAGCTGCTCCGCCGGAATCCCGCCCTCAACGCGCCGGACACCGACCTCGCCGCCGCGCTCGCCCGCCTCATGGGGGAGTGGATGGGCGGTGAACGCGCCCAGGTGGAGCTGGAGTACGAGCTCTACCTCGCCGCCCTGCGCCGCCCCGCGCTCCGGCCGGTCGCCGCCGAGTGGGCCGAGACCGTGGTCGCCGCCCTGTCCCGTCGCACCGACCCGGTCACCGCACGCGCCCTGGTCGCCCTCGTGGACGGCATCTGCCTCCAGTCCCTGCTCACCGGCGAGCCGTACGACGAGGAGTACGCGCGCGTGATGCTGACACGGGTGCTGCGCCCGGCGTGAGCGGGAGCCTTTCGGTATCCGGGCAAGGTGCGCGGCCGACCTGAAGGAAGGACCGAGACGGGCCCTCCCGCGCTCGTCGGAACCGCCTACCCGCTCGACCGACACCTGAGACCGGTTGGCCCGCGCGGGGCCCCGCCGGTTAGGTTTTCCGTCATGACCACTGCTCCTCGCACCACCGGCGCCGTCGCCGCCGGCCTCGCCACCATCGCCGGCGACGGCACCGTTCTCGACACCTGGTTCCCCGCCCCCGAGCTGACCGGGGCGGCCGGCCCCGCCGGCACCGAGCGGCTCACCCCCGACGAGGCCGTGAACGCCCTCGGCGAAGGCGCCGCAAAGGCCCTCGGCGTGGACGCCCGCCGCGGCGTCGAGGTGGTCGCCGTCCGTACCGTCATCTCCTCGCTCGACGAGAAGCCGCTCGACGCGCACGACGCCTACCTGCGTCTGCACCTGCTCAGCCACCGTCTGGTGAAGCCGCACGGCCAGAGCCTGGACGGCGTCTTCGGCCTCCTCGCCAACGTCGCCTGGACCTCGCTCGGTCCGGTCGCCGTCGACGACATCGAGAAGGTCCGCCTCAACGCGCGCGCCGAGGGCCTGCACCTCGCCGTCACCAGCATCGACAAGTTCCCGCGGATGACGGACTACGTCGCGCCCGCCGGCGTCCGGATCGCCGACGCCGACCGGGTCCGCCTCGGCGCCCACCTCGCGGCCGGCACCACCGTCATGCACGAGGGCTTCGTCAACTTCAACGCCGGCACCCTCGGCACCTCGATGGTCGAGGGCCGGATCTCCGCCGGCGTCGTCGTCGGCAACGGTTCCGACATCGGCGGCGGCGCCTCCACCATGGGCACCCTCTCGGGCGGCGGCAACGTCGTCATCTCGATCGGCGAGCGCTGCCTGATCGGCGCCGAGGCGGGCGTCGGCATCGCGCTCGGTGACGAGTGCGTCGTCGAGGCCGGTCTGTACGTCACCGCCGGCACCCGGGTCACGATGCCCGACGGCGAGGTCGTGAAGGCCCGCGACCTCTCCGGCGCCTCGAACATCCTGTTCCGCCGCAACTCGGTCACCGGCGCCGTCGAGGCCCGACCGAACAACGCGGTCTGGGGCGGGCTGAACGACATCCTCCACAGCCACAACTGAACCGGTGACTCTGCGTTAACAGAACGCAGAGTCACTGCACGCAGACGAGGCGAGGAGTCGACATGAGGACGAAGCCCATGGTCGCAGGAGTGCTCACCCTGGCGGCGGTCCTGCTACCGGCCGGGACGGCCACGGCGGACGAGACGCACACCCACAGCGGGCCCACCGTCACCAACGGGCCCAGCCTCTCGCTCCACACGGGTCAGATCGACGACCCGCTGGAGGACGTCCTGGAGCACGCCGCCGTCCTCGGCAGGACCTACACCACCGACTCCGCCTGAAGCAGCGCCTCGTACAGACCACGCAGCCCGTCGACCGACTCCCGGTCGGCGGGCTGCAGCGGTTCGCGGACCGGACCGCCCAGCAGCGCCTTGACGGTCACCGTGCCGGGCAGGCCCGCGGCCATCATCCGCTCGGCGAGCGGCAGCAGCCGGGCGTTGAGCCGGGCCGCCTCCGCGGTGTCGCCCGCGTCGAAGGCGTCGAGGACCGCGCGCAGCTGACGGGGCACCACGTTCGCCACCGTGCTGACGTAGCCGGCGCCGCCGACCGCGTACAGCGGCAGGTTCATCTCCTCGCAGCCCGAGTAGTACGCGAGCGGGGTCTCCGCGATCACCCGGGCCGAGCCCAGCAGGTCGTACGCGCAGTCCTTGACCGCCACGATCCGCGGATGCTCGGCGAGCCGCCGCAGCGTCGCGGTCTCCACGCGGGTCCCGGTGCGGCCGGGGATGTCGTAGACCATCACCGGGAGACCGGTCGCGTCCGCGACCTTGAGGAAGTGGGCCTCGACGGCCGACTGCTGAGGCCGGCTGTAGTACGGGGTGACGACGAGCAGGCCGTCCGCGCCCGCCGCCTCGGCCTGGCGGGCCAGTTCGGCGGTGTGGCGGGTGTCGGCGGTGCCGACGCCGGCGAGGACCGAGGGACCGGGGCCCACGGCCTCCCGGACGGCGCGGACGAGCGCGGCCTTCTCGGCGTCGGTGGTGGTCGGCGACTCACCGGTGGTGCCGTTCAGGACCAGACCGTCGCAGCCCTCGCCGACGAGCCGGGCGGCCAGCTTGCCCGCCTCGTCGAGGTCGAGCCCGCCGTCAGGGGCGAACGGGGTGATCATCGCGCAGAGCGCGCGGCCGAAGGGGCGTGCCGGGTGGGTGAGGGAAGTGCTCATCACCGAAGTCTGGGCGGAATGCACGGTGAAGGTCCACTTAGATCTGCTTCGGCTGAAAGATCACGGTCACTTAAGCGTGAGGGCTCTGGCATGATCGACGGGCGCGACAGGGGGACATGGAGAACAGCACAGCATGAGCGCACACAGCACGGACGGCGGACGCGTCGCCCTCGTCACCGGCTCGTCCTCGGGCATCGGCGCCGCCGTAGCCCGCCGCCTCGCCGAGGCCGGATACCGGGTCGTGGTCAACTCCGCCCGCTCCGTCGAGGCGGGCGAACGCCTCGCCGCCGAACTGCCCGGCGCCGTCTACCTCCGGGCGGACGTCTCCGACGAGAGCCAGGCCGCGGCCCTCGTCGAGCGGGCCGTGGAGACCCTCGGCCGTCTCGACCTCCTCGTCAACTGCGCGGGCACCACCCGGTTCATCCCGCACGACGACCTCGAAGCCGCCTCGCCCGAGGTCTGGCGCCACCTCTACGACGTCAACGTCATCGGCGTCTGGCAGACCGTCACCGCCGCCGTCCCGCACCTGCGGAAGACCCGCGGCGCCATCGTCAACGTCTCCTCCCAGGCCGGTGTCCGGCCGGGCGGCAGCTCCATCCCGTACGCCGTCTCCAAGGCGGCCGTCAACCACATGACGAAGCTGCTCGCCAAGACCCTCGGCCCCGACGTGCGGGTCAACGCGGTCGCTCCCGGCCTCATCGACACCCCCTGGTTCGACGGGGTCGACGGCGCCGACGCGGCCAAGGCCCACGTGTCCGAGGTCGTCCCGCTGCGCCGGGTCGGCCGGGCCGAGGACATCGCCGGGGCCGTCCACGACCTGGCCCACTCCGCGTACATCACCGGCGAGGTGCTCCTCGTGGACGGCGGCGGCCACCTGCTCGGCTAGGTCCTGTCGGGCAGGCCGGACCGGGCATCAGAGCACGAGCTTGAAGCCCTCGTGGCTGCGCGCGTACCCCAGGGAGGCGTAGAAACGGTGGGCTTCCGTCCGCCGCTTGCCGCTGGTCAGCTGGACCAGCGCGCAGCCGCGGTCCCGCGCGCGTGCCGCGGCCCGCTCCATCAGCTCGCGGCCGAGACCGCCGCCGCGCCGGTCGGCCCGGATCCGGACCGCCTCGACCAGGGCCCGCTCGGCGCCGCCCCGGCCGAGCCCCGGGATGTACGTGACCTGGAGGCAGCCCAGGACCAGCTCACCGTCCGTCAGGACCAGCATCTCGTTGCGCGGATCGGCCTCGATGTCCGCGAAGGCCCGCTCGTACGCCTCGGTGACGGTGACCGAGGCGGGGTCCACGACGGTGTCCTCGTCGGCCAGGAGCGCGAGGACGGCGGGGAGTTCGACGCGGGTCGCGGGGCGCAGGTTCAGGTCGCGAAGAGGCATGGCGCGAAGTCTCGCACGGGAACGGGGGTTGACCTCAACCAAGGTTGAGGTACGACGGTGGAGTCATCCGAGGAAGCCACGGGGAACTCTCGGGCACCCCAGGCACCCCCGGAACCCCCGGAACCCCCGGAACCCCCGGAACCCCCAGGAACAGGAGACCCCCATGAACGCCGTCGCCCACCCCGATGCCCGCCCCGACCTCCACCGCCCCGGTGTCGGCGCCGTCCTCGTCAGCACCTGGCGGGTCGGCACCCCCGAGCGTCAGCGTGCGGCCGTCGACGCCATCCGCAAGGCCTGGGAGAGCAGGGAATGGCCCGACCTCGGGCTGCTCTCGTACAGCGTCCAGGCCGGCACCGACGGGGACACCCTGCTGCACTACTCGCAGTGGACGGACGAGCGGGCCTACGAGGACTTCGTCCGCACCTACCGCGACGACCGGAACGCCGAGATCGACGCCGCCGTGCCCGGCATCGAGCGGGTGGAGCTCCGCCGCTACGCGCCGATCCACCGGTCCGCCGTCCTCGACGCGACGAGCACGGGAGAGCTGCCCGGTGTCGTCGTGGTCGTGGAGGTCGACTTCGACGGGCCCGACGCGGGGCGCCGGCGGGCCTGGGTGGACACCGTGTTCACCGCCATGGACGAGGACGCGGCGCTGCGGCCGGGGACCGGCGGGAACAGCGTCCAGTTCCATCTGGCCACCGACGGCGGGCGGGTCCTGAACTACGCCGAGTGGGAGAGCGAGCGGGCCCATGAGGAGTGGCTGGCCGACGACGGCCGGATGGGCGGGGCCTGGGCGCGGGTGCACCACTACCCGGGGCTCGTGGGCAGCCGGGTGAAGCGGTACACGCCCGCGCTCAGCCTGAGCGCGGGCGTGTGACACGGCCGGACGGCCCGGAGCGGCTCGTCGCCGCGCCGGGCCGTCCCGGGTGACTACGGGCGGAAGCGCAGGACCTGGGGGTCGTGGTCGCTGTCCTGGTCGGCGAACTCCGCGTTGATGTGGACGCTGTCGTACTCGAAGTGGTGCACGCCGGGGCTCGTCAGGATCTGGTCGAGCACCTGGCTGTTGCCCTGGAAGACGTACGAGTAGCGCTCGCTGCGCGGCAGCGACTTCACGGCCGGGTACAGCGCGCCGCCGTCGGTCAGCGCCTTCGTCGTCCCGGAGAACTCGAAGTCGTTGATGTCGCCGACGACGAGGACGTCGGCCTGCTTCTCGACGGCGAGGAGCTGCTTCACGAAGCCGTTGACGGACTGCGCCTGGAGCAGCCGCTTCGCCTCGGAGGAGCGGACCGGCGGCTGGTGGTGCGAGACGATGGACTCGTCGCCGCCCTTCGAGCCGAAGTGGTTGGCGATCACGAAGACCGTACGGCCGCGGAAGACGAACTCGCCCGCGAGCGGCTTGCGGCTGCTCTCCCATGCGGTGTTCGCCGGGTCGATCCGGCCGGGGGAGACCGTCAGGGCGGCGTGGCCCTTGCGGCCCGTCACGCCGGTGGCCGAGCTCGGGTCGGTGGCGGCGCGGTCCGTGAAGGAGACCCGCTCGGGGTTGAAGAGGAAGACCTGACGGATATTGCCGCCCGGCTCGCCGCCGTCCTTGTTGTTCTCCGGGTCGACCGAGCGCCACTCGTACGCCGGGCCGCCGGCCGCCACGATCGCGTCCGTGAACTTCTTCACCGTCTGGTCGGCGGCGACCGTGCCGTCGTTCTTGGCGCCGTTGTTGTCCTGGATCTCCTCCAGGGCGAGGATGTCGGGCGAGGCGAGGTTGGCGACGACGGCCTTCGCGAGCGCGTCGAACTTCTCCTGCGGGTCGCTCGGGTCGAGGTTCTCCACGTTGTACGTGGCCACGGCCAGCTCGTTCTTGTGCTGCTCGTCCGTGGACTCGCGCTCCAGGCCGCGGTCGACGACCGTGCCGAGGGTGCGGGCGGTGATCGTGTAGCCGCCGAACTGGTTGAAGTCGAGCGGGCCCTCGGTGGTGCCGGTCAGCCGGTCGCCGACGTTCGCCTTGGGGAACGGCTGCTGGGCGATCGGGGTCAGCGACTGGATCTGGAGCCGTCCGGTGTTCTGCGACTCGTACGAGCCGTAGACCGTGCCGCCGCGCAGGTTGCGGTTCTCCCAGGGCTTCACCGTGACCCAGAGCTCGGAGTACGGGTCGGTGGCGCCGACCACGCGCGAGGAGCCGATCCGGACGTTGGTGCCCTCCAGGGACTCGTAGTAGTCCAGGGCGTAGGTCTCCGGGTCCAGGGCCAGGCCGTTGATCGAGCCGGCGGCGGCCGGGTCGCCCTCGGGGGCGTACTCGTCGGGCACCGACCAGGACGAGATGGTCACCGGGGCCGGGACGGCGTTGCCCTGCGAGACCACGGTGACGACGGGCTTCGAGAGCTGCGTCAGCGACTGGTTGCCCGAGTTCAGGCCGCCGGGCACGTACTCGGTGACCGTGCCGCTCAGGCTGACCGCGTCGCCGACGGCGACCGTCGGGACGGAGCTCGTGAAGACGAAGAGACCCTCGCTGGTGGCCGGATCGGCATCGCCCTCGGGGTCCTGGATCCAGAAGCCGCGCGAGCCGTAGGTGCGGACGCCGGTGACGACGCCCGTCACGCCGGTGACCTGCTGGCCGACGAGCGGCGAGACGCGCGTGGTGCCCTGGATGTCGTGGATGCGGACACCGGCCGTGTCCTCGGCGGCGGCGTTCGTCGAACCGGCCAGCAGACCCGCGGCGAGGGCGGCGGCGACGACGGCGGAGACCGCGGCGGAGCGCGCGACGGTGCGGCCGGCAGATCTCGGTATGGAGGAAGGCATCAGGGGACTCCGAGGGTACTTGGAGGAACGGCAGATGAATCTACGCGCGTCAATCTCTTTGCATGGCGGCCAACTTGTCAAGAGTCGACGGGTGTACGAAGGCTGACGGAGACATGAACCGACGGACGTCCCCCCGGATGCGTCTACGCTGAGAGCCGCGCTCGGAGCCCGCCTCCGAGCCCCTTTCGTTCACCCGCAAGCCTTCACCCACGGACGCGTCGAGGAGACCCCCCAGATGTCAGCGGAGCACCCCACCCTTCCCCCCGTTCGGCTGCGTGCGGACGCGGAGCTGGCGCGGGACGCGCTGGCGGCCCCCCTCCTCGCGAACGCGGTGCGGCTCGCCCGCTGGGCCGGACCCGACACCCGGGTCGACGCGGGCGGCGAGCTCGTCGACGAGCAACTGCCCGAGGCCGTCGAGGTCCTGGGCCTCGCCGACGACGAGGACGGCGAGATCTCGGCGGGCGACGCCTGGCGCCTCGCCGTCGACACCGGCCTGGTGAACGTCGAGGACGGCGAGGAGGACGAGGCGGGCGACGCCCCCGGGCGGGCCTCCGTCGGTGACAACCTCGCGGTCGTCACGGCCGGTTCGCCCCAGGAGGTTCTCGCGCTCTGGCTCGACGGCTTCGACGCGGTCTTCGCCGACGCCGTCGCCCCGGTCCTCGACGATCTGGACGCGATCGTCGGCGAGGACGGCGAGATCGACATCGAGTCGCTCGACTGGGACCCCGAGATCGAGGCCGAGTTCCTGGAGGGCGTCCTCGGCAACCTCTACCTGCTCACCGTCAGCGAGGGCGGCCCCGGCGAGGGCCCGGTGCCGCTGCCCGCGCTCGCCGCGTCGATGGTCGTCCCCGACGACATGGGCGAGCCGACCGACGACGTCCTGGAGCAGGTCTCGGACGCGATGATGCGGCTCGACGAGCAGTTCCGGCTGCTCGAACCGATCGGGCTCGTCGAGTACCAGCCCGTCGACGAGGCGCTGATGGCCGAGGAGGGCGAGGAGCCCGCGCCGCCCATCGACGACGAGGACGTCACCCGGTACGGCATGGTCCGGCTCACCGAGCTCGGTCTCTACGGCATCCGGGCCCGGATGCTGGAGGCCGGCGTGGGCGCCCCCGCCGTCGGCGACCTCGCCGACAAGGGTGCCGACGCGCTGCTCGACGGGATCTCCGGCTACCCGGAGGCCGCCGCCCGCGAGGAGACCGCCGCCTGGCTGACCGGCCGCGACCCGCTCGCCGCCGCCCGCGAGCTGCTGCACGCCGCGCGCGGCTCGGACGCCGGCTCGCCGCTGCGCCGCCTCCACTGCCAGCAGACGCTGTCGCTGGTGGGCGCGGAGGCGGAGCCCGCGGTACGGGAGGTCCTGGACGACGCGGAACTCGGCGGCCTCGCACGGGTCTGGCTCGCCGAGCGTGGCGCAGCGGACGTGCCCGCGCCGCCGGAGTCGATGATCTTCTGGCTGGCGATCGACACGATCGCGGCCCAGCTCGACGCGGACGGGGACCTGGAGGAGCTCCAGGAGCTGATCGAGGGGCTCACCGGGCGCCACAGTGGCTTCTTCGAGGCGGCCTGGCGGGTGGAGCACCCGGCGACCGCCGAGGTCCTGGAGGCGATGGGACGTCTGCACCGCGACAAGAGCGCGGCGAAGGAGGCCCGCAAGGCGGCCTTCAAGGCCCGGTCGCGTTCGGGGTCGTAGCGGCGCGGAGCGGTCGGGGAGCCGGCTGCGGGGGACCGGCCGGCCGGGGGACCGGCGGCCGGGCACCGGGCGCCGGGCGGGCGCGGCCTGGCCGCGGCGGCCGGGAGGACGTGGTCGTGGCCGCCGGGCCGTACGTGGGGCTGACAGCGGGGCTGCCGGCCGGGCGGTGCGCCGGGCTGTTGTGCGCCGGGCGGTGTTCCCGTGGCGTTCAGGTGGTGTTCGTGGCGGCGCGGGAGGGTGGCCCGCGACATCCGGGCCAGCACAGGGAGAACGCCACACATGCCCCTCAACCGCAGAGAGTTCACGAAGCAGTCCGCCGTCGCCGGTGCGGGCCTCGCCCTCACCGGTGTCGTCGGTGCTCTCGCCACCGCGCCCGAGGCCCTCGCCTCCGACGACCCGGAGACGTACGGAGCCGGTCACGACCACGGTCACGACCGCGACCACGGTCATGGCCACGGTCACGGCCACCGGCTCGGGTACGGAGAGCTCGTCGCCGACCCCGAGGGGATGCTCGCCCTGCCCGCCGGGTTCTCGTACCGCGTCATCACCCACAGCGGTGTGACCCGGCTGGAGTCCGGCGAGTTCACGCCCTCCAACCACGACGGCACCGCCGCCTTCGCCGGACCGCGCGGCACCACGTACCTGGTCAACAACCACGAGCTCAAGGGCATCCGCGACAAGTGGGAGCACCCGGTCCCGCTCACCGAGGGGCTCGTCTACGACCCGGCCGCGGCCGGCGGCTGCACGGTCGTCGAGGTGCACCGCGACGGCACCGTCGCCGAGTGGGTCGGCATCGCCGGCACCTCCACCAACTGCGCGGGCGGCAGCACCGCCTGGGGCACCTGGCTGACGGGCGAGGAGAACTCGGACCGCGCCGGCGTCAACGGCATGACCAAGGACCACGGGTACATCTTCGAGGTCGACCCGCGCGACCGCCGCGCCAACCGCGCCCCGAAGCCGGTCAAGGCCTTCGGCCGGTACGACCACGAGGCCGTCGTCATCGACCCCAAGCGCGGCCACGCCTACCTCACCGAGGACGCCTCCAACCCCAACGGACTGCTCTTCCGCTGGGTGCCGCCGAAGGGCTTCGAGCACGGCCGCGGCAAGCTCCGTACCCTCGCCGACGACGCCGGTGTGCTCCAGGCCGCCAAGTGCGTCGACTCCGGCGGCCGCTTCGTGGACGATCTCTCCCGGGCGGGCCGGATCGGCACCGTCTACGGCGTGGACTGGGTCGACGTCCCGGACCGTGACGGCCGTACCGTCTCCGTCCGCAAGCAGTTCACGGACGGGCAGATCACCCGCGCACGCAAGCTGGAGGGCATGTGGTGGGCCGACGGCGGCGCGTACGTCGTCTCCTCCTACGCGCGCGAGGAGAGCCCCGGCGCCGCGCACGACGGACAGGTCTGGTTCTACGACCCCAAGCGGCGCACGCTCACCCTCAAGGTGCTGCTCGGCGTGAACGCGAACCCGGACGTGGACGGCGCCTACGACGGCCCCGACAACATCACCGTCTCCCCGTACGGCGGGCTCGTCATCGCCGAGGACGGCGAGGGCGTCCAGCACCTCTTCGGCGCCACCGACTCGGGGCGCACCTACCCGATCGCGCGCAACGACCTCAACGGCAGCGAGTTCACCGGCGTGACCTTCTCGCCCGACGGTGACACGCTGTTCGCCAACATCCAGGACCCGGGCATCATGGTGGCGATCACCGGTCCGTGGCGCCGCCAGCCGCGCCGCTGACCCGCACCCGACCTTCACTTCTGACCTCTGGTCAGCTCCATGGACTGACATTTAACATGTCAGTCCATGGACGCATTACGGCCCGTGGGCCGGACCCTGCTGAGAGACCGGGCCTACGAGGCACTGCGCGAGGCCATCGTGCGCGGTGACCTCGCCCCCGGTGCTCCGCTCAAGGACGCCGACCTCGCCGACCGGCTGGGGCTCTCGCGGGCACCCGTGCGCGAGGCCCTGGCCCGGCTCGGCGACGAGGGGCTCGTCGAGTCCAAGCCGCAGAGCTACACCCGGGTCACCCGGCCGGTCAGCCGGGTCGTCCGGGACGCCGCCTCGGTGGTCCGGGTCATGCACGAACTCGCCGCCAGGACCGGAGTGCCCCTGCTCGGGCCCGAGGGCGTCCGCGCCATGCGCGAGGCCAACGAGCGCTTCGCCGCCGCCGTCCGCGCCTCCGACGTCGAGGCCGCCCTCGACGCCGACGACGAGCTGCACCAGGTCCTCGTGGTCGCCAGCGGCAACCATGCCGCCGCCGCCACGATCGCGCGGTACACCCCCCTGATCCGCCGTGTCGAACGGCGCCTGTTCGGCGATGCCGGGAGCTGTGGCTCGGCCGAGCTGCACGCGCGGCTCATCGACGCGTGCGCGGCGGGGGACGCGGAGGAGGCGGTACGGGTCACCACGGAGATCTGGGCGGCCCTGGAGCAGCTCGCGGACGACGCCATCGAGGTGGCGGAGGTGACGGGCATTCCGGCGCCCACGGAGCCCACGCCTCCCACGCCGCCCACGTCCTCCACCTCCCGCACGTCGCCCGGGTCCGCGGCTCCGTAGCCCGCCCGTCCCCACCTCCGGCCCGCGCGTCCGCGCTGGCGTCCGTCCGTGCCCGTCTCCGCGTCCAGGAACGTCGACCAGCAGCCGTCACTCACCGGGAGCCGCTTTGCCGATCACCGACTTCGACCGCTATCCGCTCCTCTTCGGGCCCTCGCCGGTCCACCCCCTCGAACGGCTCACCCACCACCTCGGCGGCGCCACCCTCTGGGCCAAGCGCGAGGACTGCAACTCCGGTGTGGCGTACGGCGGGAACAAGACCCGCAAGCTGGAGTACCTCGTCGCCGACGCCCTCGCCCAGGGCTGCGACACCCTCGTCTCCATCGGCGGTGTCCAGTCCAACCACACCCGGCAGGTCGCCGCCGTCGCCGCCCGCGCCGGGCTGCGCTGCGTCCTCGTCCAGGAGAGCTGGGTCGACTGGCCGGACTCCGTCTACGACAAGGTCGGCAACATCCTGATCAGCCGCCTCGCGGGCGCCGACGTCCGCCTGGTGAAGGCGGGCTTCGGGATCGGCTTCAAGGAGAGCTGGGAGCTGGCCCTGCGGGAGGTCGAGGAGGGCGGCGGCAAGCCGTACGCGATTCCGGCGGGCGCCTCCGACCACCGGCTCGGCGGGCTGGGCTTCGCGAACTGGGCGTACGAGGTGGCGGAGCAGGAGAGTGAACTCGGCGTCTTCTTCGACACGGTGGTCGTCTGCTCGGTGACCGGCTCCACCCAGGCCGGGATGGTCGCGGGCTTCGCCGCGCTCGCCGAGGAGGAGGGCGGACCGGCCCGCCGGATCATCGGCGTCGACGCCTCCGCGAAGCCCGGTCCGACGCACGAGCAGATCACCCGGATCGCCCGGGACACCGCCGCCCTCATCGGCGTCGAGCGCCCGGTGACGGCGGCCGACGTCGAGCTGGACGAGCGCTACCACGCCGGGGTGTACGGCATCCCGGACGAGGCGACCCTCGACGCGATGAGGCTCGCCGCCCGCACCGAGGGCATGGTCACCGACCCCGTGTACGAGGGGAAGTCGATGGCGGGACTGATCGATCTGGTGGACCGGGGAGAGATCGGCCGGGACTCGACCGTGCTCTACGCCCACCTCGGCGGCCAGCCCGCCCTCAACGCGTACAGCGCCCTGTTCTGAACCGGGGGTCCGGCCGCTCAGAGTGCCTGGGCGGCCGGCTTCACCATGCCCCGGACGGTCCGCGACTTCACGAACTCGCCCATCGCCGTCATCTCCCACTCGCCGGTGAACTGCTTGATCAGCTTGGCCATCATCACGCCGGTCTGCGGCTCGGCGGTGGTCAGGTCGAAGCGGACCAGCTCCTCGCCCGTCGCCGCGTCGATCAGCCGGCAGTAGGCCTTGGCGACCTCGGTGAACTTCTGGCCGGAGAACGAGTTCACCGTGAAGACCAGACCGGTCGCATCGGCGGGCAGGCGGCCGAGGTCGACGACGATCACCTCGTCGTCGCCCGCGCCCTCACCGGTGAGGTTGTCGCCGGAGTGCTTCACCGAGCCGTTGAGGATGGACAGCTTGCCGAAGTAGCAGCTGTCCAGGTGGTTGCGCTGCGGGCCGTACGCGATGACGGAGGCGTCCAGGTCGATGTCCTTGCCCCGGTACGCGGGCTCCCAGCCGAGGCCCATCTTGACCTGGGAGAGCAGCGGACGGCCGCCCTTGACCAGGGACACCGTCTGGTTCTTCTGGAGGCTGACCCGGCCCTTGTCGAGGTTGATCTTGCCGGAGGCGGCGGCCGGGGGAGCGGACGGCGTGGTGGCGGCGATCCGGGGGTCCACCGGGGCGACGGGCGGCGCCGGCGGGGCCGGGGGCGCCACCGGCGGGGCGACGGGGGCGGGCGGGGCGACAGGGGCGGCCGCGACCGGGGCGGCGGCGGGCTCGTCGTCCACCGAGACGCCGAAGTCGGTCGCGATGCCCGCCAGGCCGTTGGCATAGCCCTGGCCGACGGCGCGGGCCTTCCACGCGCCGTTGCGCAGATAGATCTCGACGACGACGAGCGCCGTCTCGGTGGCCAGCTGCGGCGGGGTGAAGGTGGCGAGGACGGTGCCGTCGTCCGCGTTGCGAAGGGTGGCGGTGGGCTCGATGCCCTGGAAGGTCTGGCCCGCGGCGTCGGGGCTCGCGGTGACGACGATCCTCTCGATACCGGCCGGGACGGCGCCGGTGTCCACCACGATCGCGTCGGGGGCGGCGCCGCCGCCGGAGCGGTACGTGACACCGGGGCCGGACGGCTGGTTGTAGAAGATGAAGTCGTCGTCCGAGCGCACCTTGCCGTTGGCGCCGAGCAGCAGGCCCGAGACGTCGAGCCGCACCGGGGCGGCGACGTCCACCGCCACGCGCGCGGCGGTGAGAGGGATGTTCGAGCCGGGGGTCATAGCGGTCATGCCTGGGCTAACGATCCGGGTGCCTTTGCCGTTCCCTTACCCTCGGCCGGTTCGGCCACCTTGATGACGCGGGTGGTTCTTGGCCTGCCGCTCGTTGCCGAAGCGGTACGAGCCCGTCCAGCGGGCCATGACGAGCTGGGCGTCGCCCGACTCGACCTCGGCGAGGAACTTCTCCGCGCGGGCGCCGCGCAGTACACCTGCGGCGCGTCCCTGGTGGGTGAGGACCACCGAGCCGTCCCGGCGCTTTTCGTACGTGAATCCGTGGGGTCGTGGCATGCCGGGCATCCTGCCGTTCCCGGTCAGATCCGTCATATGAATATTCTTTCGACCCATGGGTGCAGTGGGGGCGGAGGGGCCGGCGGTACCGGCGGGGGTGGGGGGCACGGTGGGCGCGGTCGACGGGAACTGTTTTCGGACACAGGACGTGGACGAGGCGCGCGTGGAGCTCGACGCCCGCTACTACGCGAACCGGATGGACCTCGTCGACCGCGAGCGACGTCCCTTCGCGGCGCGTTTCGACACGGTCGTGCTCGGCCCGCTGGTCATCGGCGACCTGAGCTGCGGGGCCGATGTGCGGATGAGCTTCGGGGAGCTGGGCGCGTACCACCTGAACGCGCCGCTCAGCGGGCGGATGGAGATGCGCCAGGGCGGGGCCCCGATCGTCGCGACGGAGAGCGAGGCCCTGCTGCTCGACCCGGCGGGCGACACCTTCCTCGACCGCTGGACCGGGGACTGCAGGACCCTGTCGGTGAAGGTCGGCGCGGCCGAGCTGCGCGACCGTCTGGAGGCGCTGATCGGACGCCCGCCGCGCGGCCCGCTCGTCTTCGCGCCCGGCCTGGACATCACCCGCGGTCCCGGTCTGAGCTGGGTGCGCTTCGCCCGCCAGGTCGCCGCGGAGGCGCTCGCCGGAGAGGGCCTCGCCCGGCACGAGCTGGTGGCGCGCCCCTTGCAGGAGGCGCTGCTCAACGGGCTGCTGCTCGCCGCCGAGCACCCCTGGCGCGAGGCGCTCGCGCACCCGGGGGAGCCGCGGCGGCCGGCCCCGGTCAAGCGGGTGATGGACGCGGTGCGCGAGCGCCCCGAGCACCCGTTCACGACCACCGAGCTGGCCGCCCTGGCCCGGGTGAGCGTGCGCCGCCTCCAGGAGTCGTTCCGCGAGTACGTGGGGATGTCGCCGATGGCGTACGTGCGGGAGGTCCGCCTCGACCGGGTCCGCGAGGAGCTGCGGGCGGCCGGGCCGGACGAGGTGGGCGTGAGCGAGGTGGCCTGGCGCTGGGGCTTCGCCCACCAGGGCCGCTTCGCGGCGCGCTATCGGGAGAAGTTCGGGGAGTCGCCGTCGGAGACCCTGCGCGGGTGCCGCTGAGGGGGTCGTCCGCCGTCGTGTGCGGGCCCGTGTGCCCGTCGCCTGAGCTGTGGCGTGCGCCGGGGCGCGCAAGGGGGCGCGAAGTTCGCTGACCGGTGGGTTCCATGCATCAACCCGCCGCGCATTCCGGACAGGGGTCGCGTTCAGCGGCTCGCGATGATCTTCGGCCGGGCCTACGGTGAGCAGGTCCGGCTGCCAGCGTGCGCCGTGACCCGGGCCCCGGCCGGCTCCCCCGTATCAGTCCGGCCGGGTCCTGCGTACTCCTGTGTGCCCCCTGCTCGCTCCTGCCGCTCCCGGCCCTCACGCCGGGAGTCTCACGCGAGCCCTCCGTTGCTCATCAACAGCTGCCCGTTGATCCACTGCCCTTCGGGCGAGCAGAGGAAGTCGACCAGGTGCGCGGTGTCCCGGGGGGTGCCGAGGCGGCCGAGCGGCGTCTGCCGGGTCATCTGCTCCCGGAGCGGCGCCGACATCCAGCCGGTGTCCACCGGACCCGGATTGACGACGTTGGCGGTGATCCCGAGGTGGGCGAGCTCGCGCGCGGCGGCCAGGGTGATGCGGTCGAGAGCGCCCTTGCTCGCCCCGTACGGGAGGTTCCCCACGGTGTGGTCGCTCGTGAGGGCGACGACGCGGCCGGTCCCCTGGGTGCCGGTGAACCGTCGGCCGTACTCCCGGATCAGCAGCCAGGACGCGCGCGTGTTGACCGCGAAATGGCGGTCGAAGCTCTCGACGGTGGTGTCCAGGAGCCCGGAGTCGACCGACTCGCAGTGACACATGACGAGGGCCGTGACCGGGCGTCCGAGCCGCTCCTCGACCGTGTCGAAGACGCGCGCGGGCGCCTCGGGGTCGGCGAGGTCGGCCTCGACGGCCGTGCAGGCGGCGGCGCGTTCGGCCAGTCGCCCGGTGATGGCCGCGGCCGCGCCCTGCTCCACACCCCATTCCATGCGCTGGTCGTAGGGGGCCCAGTACGTGAAGGCGACGTCCCAGCCGGACTCCGCGAGGCGGTCGGCGATGCCCGCGCCGATGCCGACCGTGCGGCCGACGCCGGTCACGAGGGCGAGTGGGCGGTGGTCCATGAGGTGCTCCTGTCGTTGCTCAATGCGGCCACTGCGGCGGAGTCACGCAGAAGTGGCCGCCCAGGTAGAGGGCGTCGGCACTGTCCTCCGGAGGGAAGCCCTTGTCGGCGATGAGCTTCTCCGCGTAGACCTCCGAGTCGTCCTGCGGGGCGAAGCCGAGAGCCCGGGCCGAGGAGAGGTCCCACCACGCGCGCGTGTTGGCGGACGAGCCGTAGACGATCGTGTGGGCCACGTCCCCGGCGGTGAGCGTGGCGTGCAGCAGGCGGGCGCAGTCGGCCGGGCTGAGCCACATCGACAGCATCCGGACCGAGGTGGGCTCGGGGAAGCAGGAGCCGATGCGGACCGAGACGGTCTCGATGCCGTGCAGGTCCCAGTAGAGCTGTGCCAGGTCCTCGCCGAAGCACTTGGACAGGCCGTAGAAGGTGTCCGGGCGGTGCGGGGTGTCGACCGGCACGAGCGGGTCGCCCTCGCGCGGCTGCCGGGTGAAGCCGACGGCGTGGTTGCTGGAGGCGAACACCACGCGCGGGACGCCCTCCTCGCGGGCGGCCTCGTAGAGGTTGTACGTGCCGGCGATGTTGGCGGCCATGATCTTGTCGAAGGTCGACTCCAGGGAGATGCCGGCGAGGTGCACGATCGCGTCGACGCCCCGGACCGCCTCGCGCAGTGCCGCGCGGTCCGCGAGGTCGGCGACGATCGCGTCCGGCGCCCCCGGCACGGGGACGACGTCCAGGAGGCGGAGCTCGTAGCCGTGCGGGGGCAGCAGCTCCCGCATCAGCGTGCCGACGCCTCCGGCGGCACCGGTGAGCAGGACGGTGCGGGGTACGGCCATGGAGCGGATCTCCTCCGTCGATCGGCATGCGGTGGCATTCAACTGCATGCCGTGGCATTCACGTGAGTGGAATTCACAACCGTGGACACGCTAGGGAGCGGCCCGACGGAGCGTCAAGAGTCTTCGACAGGGCGCTCTCTCTCCTTGACCGGCCCTTCCGTGCTGTTCTAGCGTGCGAGGCGTCAGCGTTCAAGAATATGGATGACAGTCATAACTGTGCACGAGATGGCCCTGCACGACGGACTTCCCTGGGAGCGACCGTGACCACTGCCCCGCTCGCCGGCCGGCTCGACGGCCTGCTGTTCTTTCCCGTCACCGCCTTCGCGCCGGACGGCTCCGTCGACCTCGACACCTTCCGTGCCCATGTGCGCGCGGGCGTCGACGCGGGCGCCGCCGCCGTGTTCGCCTGCTGCGGCACCGGCGAATTCCACGCCCTCACCCCCGAGGAGTTCCGGGACTGCGTCGCCGCCGCCGTCGAGGAGACCGCCGGCCGCGTCCCCGTCGTCGCGGGAGCCGGCTACGGCACCGCCCTCGCCGTCCGGTACGCCCGGCTCGCCGAGGAGGCCGGCGCCGACGGGCTGCTCGCCATGCCGCCGTACCTCGTCGTCGCCGACCAGGCCGGACTGCTCCGCCACTACACCGAACTCGCCGCCGCGACGCCGCTCGACGTCATCGTCTACCAGCGCGACAACGCGATCCTCACCCCGGAGACCGCCGTCGCCCTCGCCCGTACGGACGGGATCATCGGCCTCAAGGACGGCCTCGGCGACCTCGACCTCATGCAGCGGATCGTCAGCGCCGTCCGCGCCGAGGGCCTCGACCTGCTCTACTTCAACGGCCTGCCGACCGCCGAACTCACCGGCCTCGCCTACCGGGGCATCGGCGTCGCCCTCTACTCCTCCGCCGTCTTCTGCTTCGCGCCCGACATCGCCCTCGCCTTCCACCGCGCGCTCACCACCGGCGACGACACCACCGTGAACCGGCTCGTCGACGACTTCTACCGGCCGCTCGTCGAACTCCGCGCCCAGGGCCGGGGATACGCCGTCTCGCTCGTCAAGGCGGCGGTACGGAGGGGAGGCCTGGACGTGGGACACGTACGGCCACCGCTGAGCGAGCCCGCGCCCGAGCACGTCGACGCCCTCATGCTGCTCGTCGAGCAGGGACGGGCCGCCCTGAAGGAGCTCGGCGCGTGAGCGCGGACGTGGCGGCCGGAGCCGGTGGGGCCGGTGGAGGTGGCGGGGCCGACGGGGCCGGTGGAGGTGGCGGGGGCCTGCGTGCCGGGGCCTTCGTCTACCCCTGGGACGTCGACGGCGATCCCGCCGCGCCCGGGCTGCTCGCCGAACTCGGCCTCGCACAGGTCACCCTCGCCGCCGCCTACCACTCCACCCGCGCGCTGACCCCCCGTCACCCCGCCCACCGGATCGTCACCGCCGAGCACGCCGCCGTGCTCTACCCGCCGGACCCGGACCGCTGGGCCGGCCGGCCGCTCCGCCCGTACCCGGCGGGGGAGTGGGCACCCGGCGACGCCTTCGGACGGGCCGTGGAAGCCCTCGCGCCCACCGGCCTGGAGGTGCACAGCTGGGTCGTGCTCGCCCACAACTCCCGTCTCGGCGCCGAACATCCGGAGACCTCCGTCGTCAACGCCTACGGCGACCGCTACCCCTGGGCGCCCTGCGTCGCCCGCCCCGAGGTCCGCGCCCTGCTCGTGGACCTGGCCGCCGAGGCCGCCGTACGGCCGGGCGCCACCGGCACCGAGCTGGAGTCCTGCGGCTGGTACGGCCTCGCCCACCTCCACGCCCACGACAAGACCGGCGGCGTCGCCCTCGGCGAGCGCGCGCAGTACCTGATGTCGCTCTGCTTCTGCCCCTCCTGCCGGGAGGGGTACGCGGGCGAGGGCGCCGATCCCGACGAGCTGGCCGCCGCCGTGCGGTGCGCCCTGGAGCCGGTATGGGCCGGATCGGGTCCTGCGGGCGGGCTCGGCGCCCCGGAGGCCCCGGCCCGGGCCTGGCGTGCCGGGACCGCCCGCACCTTCCAGGAGTCCGCCGTGGCCGCCGTACGGGCCGCGGCCCCGCCCGGCTTCCGGGTCCTGCTGCACGCCGACCCCGACCCGTACCGCTGCGGAGCCGACGCCGGCACCGACCCGGCGCACATCCTGGGCCTCGCGGACGGGGTGGTCGCCCGGCCGCACCGGGTCGCGGAATTCGCGGCCCACGCGCGCGCGGACACCGTCCTCGCGGCGAACCTGTCCGTCGTCACCGGCATGGGCGGCGCGCCCGACCGGCTGGCCGACGAGGCCGAGCGGGCCCGCGAGGCGGGCGCCACCGAACTGCGGCTCTACCACGCCGGGCTGGCCGCGGACGAGGACCTGGCCGCCGTCCGGACGGCCCTGCGAAAGCTGGGCTAGCACCCCTCCCGGGGAGTGCTGGGGTGGGCCTGCCGATCAGGCAGGACGCCCCCGCGGTCCCCGGGTCCTGTCGTCACACGCCCGTCGTCGCCCGGAGGCGGGAGTTTGACGAGAGGACCTAGAAGGCCTGCTCCGGCTCCGCCGGCGCCGCGGCCAGCAGGCGGGCGGCGGAGGCTCGGGTGTCCGCGACATGGGCGCGGGCCAGTGTCTCCGCGCCGTCCTCGTCGCGGTCGCGGACGGCCTCGTAGAGCCGCTCGTGGGCCCCGCACATCGGCTCGCCGTCCGACTGTGCCGAGGTGAGCCGGAAGAGCCGCCGCAGCCGGGAGTCGAGCGGGGCCATCAGGTCCACCAGGAGCGGGTTGCCGGAGAGTTCGACGATCTGCCGGTGGAAGTCGGCGTTGAGGGAGACGGCCTCGCGGAGCCGTCCGGACTCCGCCGCTTTCCTGGCCCGCGCCAGCAGCCGCTCCAGGTCCCGCAGTCGAGCGGGGCTCGCGTGCCGGGCGGCGAGTCGTGCGGCCAGGCCCTCCAGGTTCTCCCGTACGTCGAAGAGGTACTCGGCGTCCTCCGGGCCGAACTCCGCCACGACCGAACCCCGGCGCGGCTGCACCGAGAGGAAGCCCTCCGACTCCAGGCGCTGCATCGCCTCGCGCACCGGCACCCGGGAGACCCGCAGCTCGTCGGCGATCTCCCGCTCCACGAGCCGCATGCCCGCCGGGTACTCCGCCTCGATGATCCGCTCGCGCAGCTCCACGTAGACCCGCTCCCGCAGGGACTGGTGGGTGTCCCCGATGGCGGTGCCGCGGTCGGCGGGGCGGTGGACGGTCATGGGGGCGGCTCCAGTCGGGTGGATGTGGTGCTCCTTCGATCTTCGCAGACCCCTTCGCGGGGGAACCGTCGGCCCCGGCCCGGGAAGATCGGCCTCCGTAAACCGTTGCCTGGTATTCGGTATACCAGTTACCTTGGCGCCGCACCGCGCTCACCAGGGGAGATTCGGCCATGGCCCCTTCGAGCCGTACGGAATCCGCGAAGGAGAAGCCATGAGCGAGGCCCCGGCCCCGCCGCCCACCGCACCCGACGAACCCCCCGCACCCGACGAACCCCTCGCCGTCGAGGAGCCCACCGCGCTCGTCCGCAGCACGCTCCCCGACGGCCGCACCGTCGACGTCCACCTCCGCGACGGCCGCGTCCACGCGGTCGAGGACCACGTCCCCGGCCGCCCCACCCCGCCCGGCGCCCTCGACCTCGCCGGCGCGCTGCTGCTGCCCGCCCTCGTCGACGGGCACGCCCACCTCGACAAGACCCTCCTCGGCGCGCCCTGGCGCCCGCACCGCGCCACCGCCGACCTGCGCGAGCAGATCGCCGCCGAGCGCGCCTCCCGCCGCACCGAGGAGGTGCCCGTCGCCGAGCGCGCCGCCGCCCTCGCCCGCCGGATGGTCTCCCTCGGCACCGGCCACGTCCGCTCCCACGTCGACGTCGACCCCGACACCGGCCTCGACCATCTGCACGCCCTCCTCGCCGTGCGGGAGGACTTCCGCGACCGGCTCGGCATCCAGCTCGTCGCCTTCCCGCAGAGCGGGGTCGTCACCGCGCCCGGCGTCGTCGACCTCCTCGACGCGGCCCTCGCCGACGGCGCCGACCTGATCGGCGGCCTCGACCCGGTCGGGTTCGACCGCGACGCCGACGGCCAGCTCGACATCGTCTTCGGCCTCGCCCGGCGCCACGGCAAGGGCGTCGACCTGCACCTCCACGACGGCGGCGAGACCGGCACCGCCCAGCTGCGGAACATCGCGGCCCGCACCGCCGCCCTCGGCCTCGGCGGCAAGGTCGCCGTCAGTCACGCGTACGCCCTCGGCGACGTCGACGACGCCGAACTCGACCGCACCTGCGCGGCCCTGGCGGCCGCCGGGGTCGCCATCATGACCAACGGCCCCAGCGGCCCCATGCCGCCCGTCCTGCGGCTGCGCGAGCACGGCGTCCGGGTCTTCGCCGGCTCCGACAACATCCGCGACACCTGGTGGCCGTACGGCACCGCCGACATGCTCGAACGCGCCACGATCATCGGCCTCAGGGCCGGACTCATGACCGACGCCGAACTGGGTGCCGCCGCCTCCCTCGTCACGGACGAGGCCGCCGCCGCGCTCGGGCTCACCGGCCACGGCCTCACCCCGGGCAGCCGCGCCGACCTCGTCGCGGTCGCCGCGGGCTCCGTCGCCGAGGCCGTCGCCTCCCACCCGCGCCGACTGCTCGTGCTGCACGGCGGTCGGGTCGTCGGACCCTTCGCGGACGACACCTACCCCGTACTCGTACCGGCCTCAGGAGGAGCGAGATGAGCACCGGAACCACCCCTCGTACGAACCGGGCGGCGACGCCGGAGGCGGGGAGGCTCGCCTCCGGCCGGATCGGCACCTTCGACCTCGTCTTCTTCGTCGTGGCCGCCGCGGCGCCGCTCACCGTGCTCGCCGGGGTCGCGCCGTTCGCCATCGGCATCGGCGGCCCCGGGGCCCCGCTCGCGTACCTGATCTCGGGCGCCCTGCTGGCTCTCTTCGCCGCCGGGTTCACGGCGATGAGCCTGCACGTCCGCAACGCCGGGGCCTTCTACGCGTACGTGGCCCGCGGCCTCGGCCGCACCCTCGGCGTCGGCACCGCGTACGTCGCCGTCGTCTCCTACAACCTCGTCACGCCCGGAGTCGCCGCGGCCTTCGGCTACTTCGCCGCCGGATCGATCCGCGACTCCACCGGCGTCGACGTGCCGTGGTGGCTGCTCTCGGGGGTCTGCGTCCTCGCCGTCGGCGTGCTCGGCTGGCTGAAGGTCACGCTCAGCGCCAAGGTCCTCGGCATCGCCCTGGTCCTGGAGGTCCTGTCGCTCGTCGTCATGGACGGCGGCATCATCGGCGAGCGCGGCACGGCCGCCCTCGACACCGCGTCCTTCGCGCCGTCGACGCTCGCCGCCGGCGGGGTCGCGGGCATGTTCGTCCTGGTCATCGGCGCCTTCACCGGCTTCGAGGCGACCGCGATCTTCGCCGAGGAGGTCCGCGAGCCCCGTCGGACCGTGCCCCGTGCCACCTTCATCGCGATCGGCTTCCTCGCGGTCTTCTACTCGCTGGGCTGCTGGCTGATCATGGGCGCCTTCGGCACCGACAAGGCCGTGGAACTGGCCCGCGCCGCCGACGGACCGGAACTGACCTTCCGGGCGGCCGAGCTGTACGCCGGACCCTGGCTGGCGGACGCCATGCACGGGCTCATCGTCGTCAGCGCCTTCGCCGCGACCCTCGCCTTCCACAACGCCGCCGCCCGCTATCTGTACGCCCTCGGCCGCGAGGGCCTGCTGCCCCGCCGGCTCGGCGCGGTCTCCGGCAGGCACGGCTCGCCCGGCGGGGCCGTCGTCGCCCAGACCGCCTTCAACCTGGCGATCATCGGCGCCGGCGCGCTCCTGGCCGCCGACCCGTACGGCGAGGTCTTCCTCTGGACCAACAGCGTCGGCGTCCTCGGCATCATGGGCATGCAGGCCCTCGCCGCGCTCGCCGTCTGGGCCTACTTCCGTCGCGACCGCCACGGCCTCTCGGCGGCCCGGGTGGTCTGGGCCCCGCTCGTCTCCTGTGCGGGCCTCGCGGTCCTCACCGTCCTCGCGGTGGTCCACTTCGACCTCCTGACGGGCCGCACGGGCGCCGTGAACACGGCCCTCCTGGTCCCGCTCCCCGTGGTCCTGGTGGCGGGCTTCCTGGTCGCCCTCCGCATCCGGCGCACGGACCCGGAGCGGTACGCCTCCCTGACGACGGTCGACGTGGAACGCGACTGATCCGGTACGGGGGTACGGGGGCGGGGACTGTCTCGCGGGCCCCGCCCCGTACCCGTATCTCGGTACCTCGGTGATCGGTACCTCCGCGACCGTCAGACCAGGCGGCCGTCCCGGGCCACCACCCGGCCCGCGCGGACCACCACGTCGCGGCGCGGGAGGTCGACCACCGCCTGCGGGAGGCATTCCCCGTCGAGGAGCATGAAGTCGGCCGGGGAGCCGGGGCGGAGATCCGCCCGCGGGAGGCCCATAAGAGCCGCGCCGCCGTCGGCCGCCAGCCTGAAGCAGGCCTCCAGGTCCTCGTCGAGCCGCAGGTCCAGGGCCCAGGCCGCGAGCCACGCGCGGTGCAGCATGTCCGCGTTGCCGAACGGGCTCCAGTTGTCCCTGACCCCGTCCGAGCCGAGCCCGACCCGTACTCCTCGCTCGGCGAGCCGCCGGAACGGCAGGATCGTCGTCACCGACAGGGCGACCGTCGTGAGGGCGATGTCCGCCTCCGCGAGGAGGTCCGCCGTCTCGTCGAGCGCACGGCCCGACAGGCCGGCGACCGCGAAGGCGTGCGCCACGCTCACCCGGCCCTGGAGCCCCAGCGCGCGTGTGCGGGCCGCGATGTCCCGCAGCGGGGCCAGGCCCTGCTCGCCCCGGTCGTGCAGATGGATGTCGAGACCCAGACCGTGTTCTCCGCGAGCGCGAAGACGGTCCCGAGCTGATCGCCACCGGCGGCCCCGCCCTCGGCGTCGAAGCCCGCAGGGTCGATGCCGCCGATGTGGGTCACCAGACCGCTCGCCGCCGCCTCCGCGAGCAGCTCGGCCACCCCCGGCGTCCGGACCACGCCGTGCTGCGGGAAGGCGACGAGTTCCACGTCCACGATCCCGGCCAGCTTCGCCGCCGCCTCGGCCACCCCCTCGATCCCGGAGAGGCCGTAGGCCGGGGCGACGTCCGCGTGGGCGCGCATCGCGCGCGTGCCCCGGGCCGCCGCGTGCGACATCAACCGCAGCGCCCGCTCGCCCACCGGCGTCGGCAGCGCGCGGGCGAGCTCCACGTCCCCGGCGACGTACTCGGCGATGCCGTCCGCCGGGCGCCTGCTGCGCCAGGGCTCGCCCCAGGACGTCTTGTCGGGGTGGATGTGCGCGTCGACCAGGGTCGGCAGCGCGAGCCGCCCGCCGCCGTCGACCCGTTCGACGACGGCGCCCTCCGGGACCTCCGGCACCAGCACGCCGTCCACGGAGACCAGGTCGCCGGCCGGGCCGCCGAAGGGCCGTACGTCGTGGAACAGGGTCGCGGTGCGGGGCGGCGGCGGGGTCACGGGAGTCTCCTCGGAGCGGTCGACGGCGTACGGCGGACAGTGCCGCAATCTGGTATACCACGGAGCTCGTCAGGGCCCCCGGCCTCATCCGCTTCCCGCCCCGGCCCCCACCCGTACCCCGCTCCAGGCCTCGCCCTCGGCCTGCCACGCTCCACCCCCGCTCCCCCTGCCCCGCCCCCTGCCCCGCCCTCGCCCCGGCCCTCACCAGGCCAGATCCTCCAGCGCGTCCAGATCCGGCACCACCGGCACGACCGGTTCCGCGTCGTCCGCGCCCACCCGCAGCTCCGCCCAGATCGTCTTGCCCCGCCGGCCGTAGCGGGTGCCCCAGCGCTCCGCGTACTGCGCCACCAGATACAGCCCGCGGCCGCCCTCGTCCGTCGCCGC
The DNA here is from genome assembly GCF_055574655.1 of Streptomyces sp. NPDC029956. Classification (NCBI taxonomy): domain Bacteria; kingdom Bacillati; phylum Actinomycetota; class Actinomycetes; order Kitasatosporales; family Streptomycetaceae; genus Streptomyces; species Streptomyces sp. NPDC029956. The sequence continues at coordinate 136,153 of NZ_JBVHZJ010000005.1, forward strand.
CGCATGCCGCAGATGCGGCGAGGTGCTGCTGCCGTCCGACACCTCGCAGATCAGCGTCCGGTCGTGGAGCAGCCGCACCCGGACCGGGTCCGCCCCGTACCGCACCGCGTTCGTGATCAGTTCGCTCAGCACCAGCTCCGCCGTGAACGCGAGCCCGTCGAGCCCCCACTCCGACAGCTTCGCCGCCGCCGCGTTCCGTACCGGCGAGACCGCCGACGGGTCGCGCGCCACCTCCCACTCGGCGATCCGCTCGCGGTCGAGCAGCCGGGTACGGGCCACGAGCAGCGCGATGTCGTCGCGCGGCGAGGGCGAGAGCAGGGTCGCGAGGACGTCCGCGCAGGTCTGCTCCGGGCTCCGGTCCGGGCGGGCGAGAGCGGACCTGAGCAGGCCGAGACCCGTGTCGAGGTCCCGCCCCCGGTCCTCCAGGAGCCCGTCCGTGAAGAGCACCAGCTTGCTGCCCTCCGGCAGCACCAGCTCCGTCGCCTCGAACGGCACATCGCCCAGACCCAGCCCCAGCGGCAGCCCCGGCGCCAGCTCGGGGAACTCCACCCGCCCGTCCGGACCCACCAGGGCCGGACCGGGATGACCCGCGCTCGCCACCGTGCACACCCCCGACGCCGGGTCGTAGATCGCGTACAGGCAGGTCGCGCCGGTGATGCCCTCCTCCCGCCGCCGCTCCTCGCCGTCCGGCCCCTCCGACTCCCGGTCGTCGATCCGGCCCGTCAGCTCGTCGAGGTGTCCGAGCAGCTCGTCCGGCGGCACGTCGAGGGTCGAGAAGTTGTGCACCGCCGTCCGCAGCCGCCCCATGGTGGCCGCCGCGTGCAGCCCGTGCCCGACGACGTCCCCGACGACGAGCGCCACCCGCGCGCCCGGCAGCGGGATCACGTCGAACCAGTCGCCGCCCACCCCCGCCTTCGCCGGGAGATAGCGGTACGACACGTCCACCGCGCTCTGCACCGGCAGCACCCGGGGGAGCAGGCTCCGCTGGAGCGTCACCGCCATCGCGTGCTCCCGGGTGAACCGGCGCGCGTTGTCGATCGCGACCGCCGCCCGCGCCGCCAGCTCCTCCGCGAACGACAGGTCCTCGTCGCCGAACGGCTCGGGCGTGTCCGCGCGCCAGAAGTTCGCCATCCCCAGGACCACCCCACGGGCCAGCAGCGGCACCGTGAGCAGCGAGTGCATGCCGTAGGCGAGGGCCTGCGCCGCCCCCTCCGGGTCCTGCTCCCGCCAGCCTTCCGCCGAGGCCAGCTCCGCCTGGGCCATCGCGTGCCCCGCGCTCAGGGCCGTCGCCATCGGGGTGCTGGGGACGTCGAACCTGATGGTGTCCCCGACCGGCTGGAGCGGCTGGTCGGGCCGCAGCCCGCTCAGCGCCGTCCGCCGCATCTCCGTGGTCGCGGGCGCGGACGGCGGCGGCTCCTCGCCGCGCAGCACCGGTTCGAGCAGCTCCACCGTCGCGAAGTCCGCGAACCGCGGCACCGCGACCTCCGCCAGCTCCTCCGCCGTCCGGACGACCTCCAGGGTCGTCCCGATCCGTACCCCCGCCTCGTAGAGCAGCTGGAGCCGGCCGCGGGCCACCGCCGCCCGGCCGGTCAGGGCGGCCAGCTCGGTGGTGTCCCGCATCGTCATCACACAGCCGGACTCCCGCCCGGCCGGCAGCGTGGGCCGCACGCTCACCGCGAGGAGACGATCGCCCGCCCGGTGGACCTCGTCCGTCGCCGACCGGCCCGACTCCAGGAGTTCGACCGTCCGGGCGTCGAGGCCGAGCTCCGAGACGTGCCGCCGCTCCATGTCCGGCGTGAGGCCGAGCAGGCGGCGCGCCTCGTCGTTGGCGAGCAGCAGCCGACGGTCCGGGCCCACGATCAGGACGCCTTCGCGGACCGCGTGCAGGACCGCCTCGTGGTGCTCCTTCATCCGGGTCATCTCGGCCGGGCCGAGGCCGTGCGTCTGCCGTCGCAGCCGCCGGCTCACCAGGGCGGCCCCGCCCACGGCGAGCACGAGCGCGCCGCCCGCGGCGCCGACGAGCAGCGGCAGCCGGTCCCGCACCGCGTCCGTGATGTTCACCACCTCGACGCCGCTGGTGACCATGCCGACGATGCGGCCCTCGTCGTTCACGACGGGGACCACGGCCCGTACGGCGTCGTTGGGCGCGCCCCGGAACAGCTCCGTGTAGGACTCGCCGTCCACCACCGCCCGGTTGAGATCGCCGGTCGCCTTGCGGCCGATCAGCTCCGGGTCCGAGTCGGTGTAGCGCACGCCGTCCCGGCTCAGGACGGCGATGAAGTCCACCCCTGTCGCCAGCCGGGTCTCCTCCGCCCGTTTCTGGAGCACGGCCGTCGGGTCGGGAGCGGCGAGCGCCGCGTCGACGCCGGGTGCCTTCGCGAAGGCCTCCGCGACCGCGAGCGAGCGGACCTCGGCATCCCGTTCCGTGTCGCTGCGCGCCTGGTAGAACGTCACGAACACGGCCGCCGCGATCACCAGGAGCGCGATCAGCGCCTCCAGGGCGAACACCTGCCCGGCCACGCTCCGCAGACCCGTCCCGCGCTCACCGGGGTGCCTCTCCTGCGTCCCGGCGGCCCTTCCCCGAGCCCCGGCGGCCTTCCCTCGCGCCCCGTCCCGGGCCGTCATCCCGTGCTCCGGGCGATGAGCAGCGCCACGTCGTCCGGCGCACCGGGCCGGCGCAGTGCCCGGAGGAGCTGGTCACAGGTCTCCTCGAGGGGCCCGCGCATGTCGTCGAGGAGGCCCACGAGCAGGGCGAGCCGGTCGTCGATCGACTCGTGGCGGGTCTCGATCAGACCGTCCGTGTAGAGGACGAGCCGGTCCCCGGGCCGGAAGGCGACCCGGGTCGTACGGAAGGTGCCGCCGCCCACCCCGAGCGGTGTCCCCGGCGGTGCGGTCACCAGTTCGGCCGGGCCGTCCGCCGGGATCCGCACCGGCGGCAGGTGCCCCGCGTTCGAGATGCGGCAGCGGCCGAGGGCCGGGTCGTGCACGGCGAAGAGGCAGGTCGCGATGTAGTGCTCCAGGCCCTCCGTGATCCGGTCCAGATGCCGCAGGACCTCGGCGGGCGGGAGGTCGAGGTCGGCGAACGCGCAGGTGGCGGTCCGCAGCCGGCCCATGGTCGCCGCCGCGTCGATCCCGCTGCCCATCACGTCCCCGACGACCAGCGCCGTCTTGTCGTCGGGCAGCGGGATCACGTCGTACCAGTCGCCCCCGACCTCGCTCGACGCCTGTGCGGGCTGGTAGCGGGCCGCGACCTCCAGACCCGCCCGCTCGGGCGGTGCGCCGGGCAGCAGGCTGCGCTGGAGGGTCACCGCCGAGTTCCGCACGCTCTGGTACCAGCGCGCGTTGTCGATGCTCACCGCCGCGCGGGCCGCGAGCTCCGTCGCGAGCAGCACGTCGTCCCCGTCGAAGGGCAGCTGGTTGCGGTCCCGCTTGAGGTCGAGCGCGCCGAGCACCTCGCCGCGGGCGATCAGCGGCACCGCCAGATACGAGTGCACCCCCGCCCGGGCGAGCAGCTCCGCCGCCTCGGGACTCCGCGCGATCCGGGACAGGTCACCGGGGCCGATGTGTTCCACCAGGACGGGCAGCCCGGTGTGCACACACCGGGTGACGAGCCGGTCCGCCCCGTACATGGTGATCGCCCCGGGCGGGTCCGCCGCCGGCAGCGCGTCCGTCCGGCCGGCGGCCTTCACCGCGAGCGCCCGGAACAGTTCGGGCCCCTCCTCCGGCGCGCCGGGTCTGCGCAGGGCGAGGACGGAGTCGAGGACGTCGACGGCGGCGATGTCGGCGAGCTCCGGGACCACCACCGAGGCCAGTTCGTCGGCCGTCTTCTCCACCTCCAGGGTCGTGCCGACCCGGGCCGAGGCGTCCGCGATGAGGGCGAGCCGCCGCCGGGACCGGTCGGCGTCCTGGTCCGCCCGCATCCGCTCGGTCACGTCGATCACGGAGGCGGCGACCCCCAGGATCCGGTCCTCCGGCCCTTCCAGGCGGTAGAAGGACACCGACCAGGCGTGGTCGTGGTCCGGGTCGGCCGGGGTCCGTCCGACGGTGGGATGGTCGAGCAGCGGTGTGCCCGTCGTCAGGACGGCGCGCAGCGCGGCCTCGAGGGCCGGGGCGTCGACCTCGGGCACCATCTCGCCGATCCGCCGTCCGAGGTGCAGTGCGGCCGGGATCCCGTTGATCCGTTCCAGGGCCGGGTTCACGAGGACGTAGCGCAGTTCGGTGTCCAGGACGGCGAGGCCGATCGGCGACTGGGACACGAGCCGGTCGGAGAGCGCGAGCTCGGCCTCGACCCGTTCGACGGCGGAGTGGTCGGCGGCGATCCCGAGCGCGTACAGGCCCCCCAGGTCGTCGGTGAGCCGCATGTTGCGGAACTCCACGTTCCGCACGCTGCCGTCCTTGTGCCGCACGGGGAAGACGCCCGCCCAGGTCGTGCCCTCGCGGAGCACCTCGCCGAAGAGGCGCATCGCCTCCTCCCGGTGGTCCGTTCCGACGACCAGCCGGGCCATGTACTGGCCGAGGGCCTCGTCGGCACGGAAACCGAAGAGGTCCTCGGCCTGCGGGCTCCAGAGCACGATCCGGCCGTGGGCGTCGATGACCACGGCGGCGACCCCCAGGACGTCGAGGAGGCCCTTGCCGTCCAGGGGTACGCCCACCCGCCCCGTCGTCCCCGGGAAGGAACCGGCCGTCACACTGCCCTCCTCCCGCCGCGCCCGAGCTTTCTTCCATGCTCGCCGCCCACCGGTCGCCCCGCACCGCGAGCGGCACGGGGTGCCCCCCACCGCGAGCGCCACGGGGTGCCCGGCCCGACCGGGAGGACACCTCCCGGGGACATGGGGCGGAGCAGGGGGCCGTCAGCCGACCGGGAGGGAGGTGTCCACGGTGCGGGTCTCCCGGCCACGCCCGCGCCGCCCCCGTACCGCGACCGCCGCCGCCCAGCCCGTCCCCGCGAGCGCGAGCAGCGGCAGCAGGACGCGGACGTCGACCAGGGCGACCAGGCCCGCGCCGAGGGCGAGCGCGAGCGCGTTCGGTGCCATGACCAGGGTGTGCGCGGTCGCGGCCACCCGGCCCACCGCCTCCGCGGGTGCCTCCCGCTGCACGGCCGTCACCACCGCCACGAGCACCCACGGCAACCCCAGGCCGATGGCCGCGCTCGCCGCCAGGGCCGTCGCCTCGTACGGCAGCGCCCGTACGCCCACCGCCACGGCGAACAGGGCGAGACCGGCGACGGCGAGCGTCCGCTCGGGGATCCGGCGCAGCAGCGGGCCGGTGACCAGGCCCGCGAGGACCGAGCCCACGCCCTGCACCGCGTAGAGCACCCCGGCGTACGCGGGGGCGTGCCCGAGCCCCCGGTCGACGACCGCGTAGACCGCGGCGCCGTTCACCCCGGCGAGCAGCATCGTGAACGCCCCCGTCGCGACCAGTGGCCGCAGGACCGGCGAGGCGCGGAGCAGCCGGGCGCCCTCGGTGGTCTCCCGCCACAGGTGCCGGGACTCCGGCCGTGCCGGACGCTCCTCCCGTACGGGCATCAGCACGAAGAGGCCCGCCGCGAGCGCGAAGCTCGCCGCGTCGAGCAGTGCGACGGTCGCCCCGCCGTATGCGGCGAAGAGGCCCGCCGCCACGAGCGGGGCGATCAGCTTCGTCGACTCGTTCGCGGTCATCCGCAGCCCGTTGAAGGTGCCGAGGCGCTTCTCGTCCACGACGGTCGCGACCAGGGCCTGCTCCGCCGCCTCGTGGAGGGCGCCCTGCGCTCCGTACACGACCAGGACGGCGAAGAGCAGCCACACCCGGTCCGCCGAGTCCACCCACAGGAGGACCGGCAGGAGCGCGGCCGCCGCCAGGTCGAGGACGATCACGAGCGGCCGCGGCCGCACCCGGTCCGCGAGCGTGCCGAGCAGCGGCCCGAGGAGAACGGGCGCCCAGAGGGCGAAGGCGGCCAGGGCCGCCAGACTGTCGGACCCGGTCAGGGACTTGACCCAGATCCCGGAGACCAGCCACATCGCCGTCGTACCGAATCCGGACACGACGACGCCTGTCAGATACCAGCGCATGGCCACAGGCTGGTCTCTGAGGTGGCCCCGGGGGATCGGGCATCCTCCCTAGCCGGCCGGGGAGGTGCCGCCCTCGATCGCGCGCAGCGCTGTACGGGCCGCCTCGCACAGCGCGTCGTCGTCCGGTACCGACCGCCAGCTCCCGTGCTCCACCGGACGCTCGTCCGCGTCGAGGAACGCCCGCAGGGCCGGTACGGCGGGGGCCGCGGCGGGGCCGATCTCGGAGAGCAGCCGGACCGTCCCGGTGACCGCGGGCAGGACACCGCCGCCGGTGTACGGCTCGATCGCCCCCACCAGGGCGGGCACCACCTCGTCGGCGCGGCCGGTGATCCGCCACAGCGCCTCGCCGGTCCGCAGCGGCAGCCACCCCGTCGCGTCCGCGCGCAGCAGCTCGCGCAGCCGGGCGACGTGCGGCGCGCCCGCCGCGCCCAGCTCGCCGAGCAGGATCGCCGCGTCGTCGTGCCCGGACGGTTCGCCCAGTCGCGGCAGGAGCAGCGCGAGCGCGGGCCCCCGGTCACCGGTCAGCCTGCCGTACGCCAGGGCCAGCGAGCGCGGCGCGAACCCCTGCCCCTTCGGCGGGGCGTCGATGAGGGCCCGCAGCCGCGCCCGGTCCACGACCGCCGCGGCTTCCGGGCCGATCGCCGCGAGGGCCTCTGCCGCCCATACGGCGCCGTCCGTCCTGAGGAGCGCGCACAGCTCGGGGACCGCGGGCGCCGCCACCGGACCCCACGCGGTCAGGACCTGGCACAGCGCCCGGGCCTCGTCGACCGAGCGCACGGCCGCGAGCCGGGCCCGCAGCGGGGGCAGCAGGACGCCGGCGTGCGCGGCGAGCGGAGCGAGCGTCCCGAGCAGACCGAGTTCATGGGTCCACCAGCTGGGGGAGTGCGTTTCGAAGAACGAGAATCCCAGACGCTCCCCGGCGAGGCGGCGCGCGAGCGGGGCCGCGCAGCGCGGGTCGCCGAGCCGGGCGAGCGCCCACAAGGCGTGGTCCTGCGCGGGCAGATACGGTTCGCCTTCGTCGGTGACCATGCCGGCCAGCCGGTCCGCCCACGGCCGGGCGGCGGCCCCGCACATGCCGAGGACCCGCGCGGCGAAGAGCCGGTTGTCGGGTTCGGTGTCGGCGAGGCGGGCGGCCACCGGCGGCAGCAGCTCCGGTACGGCCGAGCGGCGGCGGCTCAGCTCCCCGGCCGCCGCCTCCAGGGCCCCGCGCCGGACCGCCGCGTCCCCGCTCCCGAGGAGCCGCTCGACCAGGGCGAAGCGCCCGGCCCGGTCCTCGCCGAGGAGACCGATCGCCTGGGAGACCGACCGGCCGCCGAGGTCGCCGCCGTCCAGGACCTCGGCGACCACGCGCGCGTAGCGGGGGTCGTCGTCGGGCGCGACCGCCCGCAGGGCCTCGACGGCCCGCAGGCGCACCCCGGGGTACGCCCCCGGCTCCGTCAGCTCCCACAGCCGGCGCACGGTCCCGGCCCGCTCCCGCTCGGCGTGCTCGGCGAGTTCACCGGCCGCCGTCACGATCCGGTGCCGGACCTCGGGGACGGACTCCAGGGGCCAGCGGGTCCACAGGGCGGTCAGCACCTCGTCGGCCCGCCTCCGGGCCTCGGAGAGGGCCTCGGCGACCTGCGCCCGTACCTCGGGGGAGGCGTCGTGCAGCAGCGGGAGCAGCGCCGTGACGGCCAGGTCCCAGGCCTCCGCCCAGCCGGGGGCGTTCCTGCCCTCCGAGAGCCTGTTGCCGTCATGGGCGAGGCACGCGACCAGCTCCAGGAGGTCCGGCCGTGCCCTCACGTCCGGGTCGGCGGCCGCCCGGACCACGAACGGCAGCGCCGCCACGGCGGACGAGAAGACGCCGCCGCCCTGGTGGTAGACCCTCGTGAGGAGTGCGTCGGCGGCGTCGACGGCGTCGTCGGGCCGGTACAGGGCCCGCAGGTGCCCCGGTACGTCCGTGGCCGGTCCGTACGCGTGGTTCAGGGAGCCCCAGGCGATGGCGTCGATGCCGTCGCCGGGCGTCCCCGCGTGCCCGTCGCGCGTCATGCGCCGGCCCTCTGCTCCTCGTACGGAGGTTCCGCGTGCGCCTTCTCGTACCGCAGCGCGAGCCCCGTGACCACCGCGCCCAGGCCCTCCCACAGGCCCACGCCCAGGAATCCGGCCGGGGCGCGGCCACCGGCGACCGCGAGGGTGAAGACCGCGCAGGTGAGGAGCCGGAAGGGGACCGTCCATCGGAAGAACGGCTTCCAGTCGGCGAGCGCGGCGAGGACGTAGTACACGCCCATGTTGAGCGCGGCCATCGAGGAGGCGGTGAGGAAGACGAGCGTGTGGTCGCCGTCCGCGCGCCCGCCGTCGGGCACCGGCTCGAAGCCCATCACCGTGAGCAGCGCGTCCGGTGCGACCAGGCCCACCACGCCCAGTGCGGCGGCGAGCACGCCGAAGACCGCGATCGTCCAGCCGGACAGGGAACGGGGCAGGCGCACGGCGGTCCTCCGCGAGGTGAGTGCAGGATCAGCGGTTCGAATGCGTGCTCGGACACGAGCGTGACCCTGCATATCGTGTGACGGGTCCCGACGGCCAATCGGGGTCCCCGGCACGTCACTTCGGCAGGTCACCTCACTTCAGCGCCGCCGCCATCATCTTCTGCGCCACGGGAGCCGCCAGACCGTTGCCGCTGACCTCGGAGCGGGCCGCGCCCGAGTCCTCGATCAGCACCGCGACGGCGACCTGCTTCCCGGTCGAGGGGTCCTTCGCGTACGAGGTGAACCAGGCGTACGGCGTCTTGCTGTTGTTCTCGCCGTGCTGAGCGGTACCCGTCTTGCCGCCGACCTCGGCTCCGTCGACGGCCGCGTTGGTGCCGGTGCCCTCCTCGACCACGGTCCGCATCGCGCTGCGCAGCTGCTCGGCCGTCGACGAGGAGACGATCCGCTCGCTGTCGCCGTCCTCGAAGCTCGTGAGCGGGTCGCCCTCGGAGTCGACGACCTTCGACACCATGTGCGGCGCGGCCAGCAGGCCGTCGTTGGCGATCGCCGCCGACACCATCGCCATCTGCAGCGGGGTGGCGGTCACGTCGAACTGGCCGATGCCGGTCAGCGCCGTCTGCGCCTCGTCCATGCCGGACGGGTACACGCTCGCGTAGGCGCGGACCGGGACGTCGAGCTCGGCGTCGTTGAAGCCGAACTTCTCCGCCATCGCCTTCACCTTGTCCTGCCCCAGGTCGGCCGCCAGCTTGGCGAAGACGTTGTTGCAGGAGTAGCGGAGAGCGGTGCGGATCGTGGCGTTCTCGCAGGGCGCGGACGCGTTCTCGTTCTTCAGCACGGTCCGGGTGTTCGGCAGGGTGTACGGGTCGGGGCTCTCCGTCGCCGTGTCCACCGAGCCGTACAGACCGTCCTCGAGGGCTGCCGCGGCCACGACCAGCTTGAAGGTGGAGCCGGGCGGCAGCGGCTGGCGCAGGGCCCGGTTGACCAGGGGCTTGTCCTCGTCGGTGGTCAGCGCCTTCCACGTGTCGCCGTTCGAGGTCCCGGAGATCTTCGACGGGTCGTAGGACGGGGTGGAGACCATCGCGAGGATCCGGCCGGTGGCCGGGTCGACGGCGACGGCCGCGCCCTTCGTGTCCCCGAGCGCCCGGTAGGCGGCCTTCTGCACGTCCGGGTCGATCGTGGTGACGACCGTGCCCGGCTGCTGCTGCTTGCGGGTGAGGGCGTCGAGGGGGTTCTTCAGACGGTCGTCGGTGCCGTCGAGGACGTCGGAGTAGATGCCCTCCAGCTGGGTGGCGCCGTACGCCTGCGAGCTGTAACCGGTCACCGCCGCGTACAGCTCTCCGTCCGTGTACGTACGGCGGTACTCGAGGTCCGTTCCCTCCGTCTTCTTCGAGCCGGTGACCGGCGAACCGGCCACGACGATGTTCCCGAGCGGCTGCGCGTACTGCGCGATCGTCTTCCGCCGGTTCTTGCTGTCGTCCGCGAGCGCCTTCCCCTCGTACGCCTGCACCCAGGTGGCCCGGCCCAGCAGGGCGAGCACCAGGAGCAGCACGAAGACCGAGGTGCGCCTGATCGTCTTGTTCATCGCACTTGTGGGGACGAACGGCTCGGCGGGGGACGTTCCGGATGTGGCCGGTTTCTCAGCGAACCTTCATCCGGGGCGGTCCTTCGTGTGGCAGCCGTCACCCCGCCCGGACGAACCCCGACTCGTACGCCAGGATCACCGCCTGTGTGCGGTCGCGGGCGCCCGACTTCGCCAGGACCGACGCCACGTGCGTCTTGACCGTGGCCGCGCCGACGCCCATCCGGGCCGCGATCTCCGCGTTCGTGAGGCCGGTCGCCACCAGACGCAGCACCTCCGCCTCCCGCTCGGTGAGCCGCGCCACCCAGGGAGGTGCCACCGGCGGGCGGTTGCGGGCGTGCTCGGCGGCCAGGCCGCGTACCGCCGCCGGGTAGAGCAGCGAGTCGCTCCGGGCGACCAGCCGCACCGCGCTCACCAGCTCCTCCGCCGCCGCCCGCTTGAGGAGGAAGCCGGCCGCGCCGACGCGCAGCGCGTCGTACACGTACGCGTCGTTCTCGAAGGTGGTCACCACCACGATCCGGGGCGGATCCGTCATTCCCGCGAGGATCTGCTCGGTGGCCCGGATCCCGTCGATCTCCGGCATCCGCACGTCCATGAGGACCACGTCCGGCCGCTCGGCCCGCACCACCGACACCGCCTCGGCGCCGGTGGCCGCCTCGCCGACGACCTCCAGGCCGGGCTCCGCGTCGAGGATGACCCGCAGGGCCGTACGCACCATCCGCTCGTCGTCGGCGAGCACGATCCTGACGGGGGCGCTCATCGGGGGATCCTGACCGCGAGGCGCCAGACGCCGTCCGCCGGGCCGGCCTCGGCGGTGCCGCCGAGCAGCCGGGCCCGTTCGGTGATGCCGCGCAGACCGCGGCCGCCGTTCGGGCGGACGACCGGCGGCCGTGCGGACAGGGGGTTCTCCATGGTGATCTCCAACTCCTCGGTACGGGCGTCGAGCCGTACGGCCACGGGCTCCCCGCCCGCGTGCCGGCCGGCGTTCGTCAGCCCTTCCTGAACGATCCGGTACGCCTCCCGGGACAGCGTCTCCGGTACGGGGGCGAGGTCGCCGGACACGGTCAGCGCCACCTTCGGTCCCGCGCCACGCACCAGGGCGTCCAGGGCGTCGAGCCCCGGCCCGGGCCCCGGCCCCTCCTCGGAGTCGTCGCCCCGCCGCAGCAGGCCGAGGACCCAGTCCAGCTCGCCGACCGTGCGCCGGGTGGTCTCCTCGATCGCGGTCAGCGCCTCCCGGACGAACGCCAGGTCCGCCCCGTCGCCACCGTCCAGGACCCGGCGTGCCGCACCCGCCTGGAGGGTCACCGCGCTCAGCGCGTGACCGACCGAGTCGTGCAGCTCCCGGGCCAGCCGGTTGCGGGACTCCGCCTCCGCCGCACGCCGCTCGGCCGCCGCGAGCCGGTCCGCCGGACTCGGCCCGAGCAGCCGGGGCGCCTGCCGGGCGAGCAGGGCTCCGGTCGCGGCGGCCGCGGCGGCGAGCGCGAGCAGCATCAGCAGCCCCGCCGGGATCGCGGCCCAGGTCCACCAGGGGCGGTCGAGCCCCCAGAGCCGGCCGAGCTCCGACTCCCGCAGCGCCGACGAGAACGGCAGTGCCAGCACGGACACCGCGAACGGCGGAAGCGCCAGGCTCGCCCCGCTGATCAGCGCCCCGGCGCCCAGGTGCAGCGTCAACCAGCCGGCGGCCCGGGCCTTCGCCGCCCGGCCCCGGGCCGGGCCGTCCGCCAGCGTCTCCGCCGGAACCCCGCACAGCGCCCGCGCCGTCGCCACCGACATCGGCCGGGCCAGTGGGAAGAGCGCGGCGACCGCGACGAGCGGAAGCCCCACCGCGTACGCCCCGAACTGCAGCCCGAGACTTCCGGTGAACAGCCCGCCCTCGCCGAGCAGCATCCCGACGACCACGGTGCCGACCATCCAGAACGGCATGAACAGTGCGCCGCCCACGATCAGATGGAGCCAGCGCCGCCTGGCCCGCTGCCCGAGGAGGGCGACCGCGCACCGTCTCACGCCTCGGCGCTCCGGCGCCGCAGGACCGTGGCCAGACAGGCGGCGAGGAGGAGTCCGGTGATCATTTCGCCAGCGTAGGTCAGCTGCATCAGGGCCGTGACCTGCTTGGCGGGATCGGTCTCCGGCATCAGCGCGACCAGCGACATGTAGGCGCCCCAGCAGCCGACCGCGCCCGAGCCGGTCCACGCGAGTGCCAGGACGGTGCGCACCTTCGGCCGGGCGGGCCGCCGCAGGACGAGGAACAGGGTGAAGGCCACGGCGACGAGGACGAACACGATCCGGTGGAACTCCAGAACGGTGAAGTCGGCGTCGCGCTCGGCGATCTGCCGGGGCGAGAGGCCTACGGTCTTCCCGGACAGCCACCCCACGTGGAGCGTGAGGGGGAAGAGCGCGACGACGGCGGCGACCAGGGCGGCGGCCCGCACGACGGGCCCGGGGACGCGGGCGGACAGCCCGCCGAGCCGGCCGCTCCAGAGGTGCCCCCAGCGGCCGCTCGCGTACAGCACGAAGAGGGTCCCGAGGGAGAGGCCCTGGAGGATGAAGCCGCCGTAGACGACGGCGAAGACCCAGGAGTGCAGGAAGGGTTCGGCGGGAGCCGCGGCCTGCTCGTCGCCGGTGAGGAGGGCGACCGCGAGCTGGGTGGGGTAGGCGGTCATGATCGGGGCGAGCAGCCCGGTCGCCGCCCACATGGGGAGCGCCAGGAGCCAGGCGGGCACCCGCCGGCCCCAGCGCTGGGTGAGGAGCAGGGCGAGGACGACGACGAGGACGTCGGCCAGTACCGAGACCGAGTTGGCGACGGCCATCAGCTGCCGGTGTTCCAGGAGTTCGCTTCCGGCGGGGATGCCGATCTCGCTGCCCGCCACCCAGGCGGTCTTGAGCGAGACGTACGGGAGGCAGGCGACGATCGCCAGCGCGCGCAGGGCCCGGCGGGCGTGGCCGGGGCGGTCCTCGGCGCGGAGCGCGGGGGAGGGGAGGAGCTCGGTCTCGGTCATGGCTCCAGGCTCGCGCCGGGACCCGGGGCGCCACGTCCTGCCCACCGGTGATCCGCCTCCGCCGCACGGGGGAGGGAGACGGGCCGGGGGAGGGAGACGGGCCGGGGGGAGGGCGGGCCGGCGAGGAGGGTGGCGAAATTGACCCGTGATTCTCTAGATCAATTGCACCCTCCCCGGGGGTCAATAGCCCCCTAGGGTAGTGATCATGAACGAGAACGCGCCCTTCGCCCCGCTCCTGACCCGTGCCGCCGCCGCCGAGACCACCGCGGACCCCAGCAGTGTCATGACCCTGCTCGCCGACTCCGATGCCACCGGCGGACAGCTCACCAGCTACCGCTCCACCTTCGCGAAGGGAGCGGTCGGCGCCCCGGCGCACTTCCACACCAAGGCGTCGGAGATGTTCTACGTGATCGACGGCTCGCTCCAGGTCCTCGTCGGCGAGGAGCTGTCCGTCCTGGAGAAGGGCGACTTCCTGCTCGTCCCGCCGCACACCGCGCACGCCTTCGCGGCCGCTCCCGGCGCCGAGGCCGACGTGCTGTTCGTCTTCACGCCCGGGATGGCCCGCTTCGACTACCTGCGTCTGCTCGGTCGTGTGATGCGCGGCGAGGCGGGCTTCGAGGAGATCAAGGCGTCCTCGGAGCAGTACGACAACCACTACGTGGACAGCCCGGTCTGGCAGAAGGCGCTCGCCGAGCGCGGATGACCGTGTGAGGTGCGGCCGGCGGTGCGACCGCGTGACGGTGCGACCGCGTGATCGCGCGGTCGCGTGTCCGTGCGGTCAGAGGCGGCGGGTCGCCAGCGTCAGCCGGTCCCGCGCGTCGAAGAGCGCGTCCTTGATCATCTGCTCGTGCGCAGGGGTGAGCCGCGCCACCGGCACCGAGCAGCTGATCGCGTCGCGTGCCGGGGTCCGGTACGGGATCGCGACGCCGAAGCAGCGCAGCCCCAGCGTGTTCTCCTCGCGGTCCACCGAGATGCCCTGCTCGCGGATGACGCGCAGTTCCTCGATGAGCTGCTCGCGGTCGGTGATGGTGTGCTCGGTCAGCGCCGGGAGGGTCTCCGGGAGCAGCTTGCGCACCTGGTCGTCGGTGTGGGTGGCGAGCAGCGCCTTGCCGAGCGAGGTCGAGTGGGCGGGCAGCCGGCGCCCGACCCGGGTGAACGGCCGCAGGTAGTGCTGGGACTGACGGGTCGCCAGATAGACCACGTTCGTGCCGTCGAGCCGCGCCAGGTGGATGGTCTCGGTGGTGTCGTCGGAGAGCCGGTCCAGGGTGGGCCGGGAGGCGGCCACCACCTCGTCGCCGTCGATGTACGAGGTGCCGACCAGCAGCGCCCGCACCCCGATGCCGTACCGCGTGCCGGTCGCGTCCGTCTCGACCCAGCCCAGCTCGACCAGTGTGCGCAGCAGCATGTACAGGCTGGACTTGGGGTAGCCGACGGCCTCCTGGACGGCGGCGAGCGAGTGCATCCCCGGGCGTCCGGCGAAGTACTCGAGCAGCTCCACGGTCCGCACTGCGGACTTCACCTGCGCTCCGCCCACGTCGGCAGTCGCCATGACCCTCGCCCCTTTTCCGTCGTGCCGTCGTCCCCCGGCCGGTCGGCCGGACAGAGCCCCTTGTGGAGACGGCCGGGCCGTCCCTAGAGTCCCGTACGGATGCGTTCATCTACGGGAACTGTGTTCAGAATAGCGAACAGGGGCGTGGCAGTGGCGGCAGAACCAGTGTGGAGTGTGGACCCCCGGACGGGGAAGCCGCGCGAGCGGGTTGCGGTGGAGGCCACGGCGGAGGACGTCGACCGGTCCGTACGCGCCGCGTACGAGGTCCGTGAGGCCCTCGCCGACCGGTCCGTACGGGCCGCCTTCCTCCGTACCGCCGCCGACCTCCTCCAGGAGGCCGGCGAGCAGATCGTCGAGACCGCGGACGCCGAGACCGCCCTCGGCCCGGTGCGGCTCAACGGCGAACTCGCGCGCACCGCAGCTCAGTTGAGGTCGTTCGCCGAGGTCGTCCACGAGGGGTCCTTCCTCGACATCCGGATCGACCTGCCCGACCCCGGAGCCATCCCGCCCCGGCCCGACCTGCGCCGCTGGAAGATCCCGCTCGGCGTCGTCGCCGTCTACGCCGCCAGCAACTTCCCCCTCGCCTTCTCCGTCCCCGGCGGCGACACCGCGAGTGCCCTCGCGGCCGGCTGCCCCGTGGTGATCAAGGCCCATCCCGACCACCCGGCCACCTCCGAACTCTGCGCCTCGCTGCTGCGCAGGGCCGCAGCCAAGGCAGGCCTCCCCGAGGACGTCGTCGTGCTCGTGCACGGCTTCGACGCGGGCGTCGAACTCGTCCGCCACCCGCTCGTCGCGGCCGCCGGCTTCACCGGCTCGGTGCGCGGCGGACGGGCCCTCTTCGACGCGGCCGCCGCCCGGCCCGTCCCCATCCCCTTCTACGGCGAACTCGGCTCCCTCAACCCGGTGGTGCTCACCCCCGCCGCCGTCGAGGAGCGGGCCGAGGAGATCGGCGCCGGGCTCGCCGGCTCCATGACCCTGGGCGCGGGCCAGTTCTGCACCAAGCCCGGCTTCGTCCTCGCCCCCTCGGGCGAGGCGGGCGACCGGTTCGTGGGGGCGCTGACGGACGCCCTGCGCGACACCGAGCCGGCCGTGATGCTCGACCGCCGGATGCGGGACGCCTTCCTCACCCGCACCCACGAGATGGCGACGGACGGCGACGTCACCGCACCGGTCCACCCGGAGCCCGGCGGCCCGCACACGGTCAAGGCCGGTTTCATGGCGGTCACGGTACGGACCCTCGTCGACGGCGACCGCCGGGACCTCACGGAGGAGTGCTTCGGCCCGGTCACCGTCGTCGCCCGCTACGACTCCCGCACGGAGATCACCGAGGCCCTCGCGCGGGTGCCCGGCAACCTCACCGCCACCCTGCACATCGCCGAGCGGGGCCAGGACGAGGACGCGGCCCCGCTCCTCGCCGAGCTCACCCCGCTCGCGGGCCGGGTCCTCGTCAACGGCTGGCCCACCGGCGTCGCCGTCGCCGCCGCCCAGCACCACGGCGGCCCCTACCCGGCCACCACCTCCACCGCCACCTCGGTCGGCGCGACCGCGATCGAGCGCTGGCTGCGCCCGGTCACCTACCAGTCGACCCCCGACCACCTGCTCCCGCCGGAACTCCGCGACGACAACCCCCTGGGCCTGCCCCGCCACTGAGCACGGCCACCGGACGTCACCCCCCGACGCGCACCACGATCTTCCCGAGGTGAGCGTCGGACTCCATCAGCCGATGGGCGTCGGTGATCCGCTCCAGACCGTCGAAGGTCTCGGCGATCACCGGCGCCAGGGAGCCGTCGCGCAGCCCCGAGCCGATGAACGCGGCCACGCGGCGACGCCCTTCCCCGGTCCTGACGAGCGCGCCGTTGGCGTATGCGTGGACCGTCTGCGGCCAGTTCGTCGACAGGGCCGCCGGCCGGGGGTCCAGCCAGCCGTACAGCACGGCCGTGCCACCCGGCCGCAGCGCTTCGCCGAGCCGGGCGAACCCCGGCCCGCCGATCGCGTCGAAGACGAGGTCCGCGCCCGACCCGCCGGTGATCCGCCGCACCTCCCCGACCACGTCCTCGGTGTCCGTCGTGATCACCCGCGCGGCCCCGAGCTCCAGGAGCCGCTTCCGCTTGTCCTCGCCGCGCGTGGTCGCGACCGGTACGGCTCCGACCCGCAGCGCCGTCTGGATCGCGGCCGTCCCCACCCCGCTGGACGCTCCCGTGATCACCACGTGGTCGCCGGCGCCGAGACCGCCGGTCAGTACCATGCCGCCGTAGGCGGTGGAGTACGTCAGCCAGACCGCCGCGGCCGTCACCGCGTCCACCCCCTCGGGCCGGGCCACCAGGTGCTCCTCCGGCAGCACCACCCGCTCCGCGTACACCCCGTGCGTCCCGAAGTCGAAGTCGGCCGCCGCCATCACCGGATCACCCGGCGCGTACGCGGTGACCCCCGCCCCGACCGCCTCGACCACCCCGGCCGCCTCGTAGCCGAGGCGCGAACCCGGGAGGGTCGCCGGGTAGTAGTAGGTGCCCGAGCGGAACAGCGCCTCGGCGCGATTGATCCCGATCGCCTCGACCCGGACGAGCACCTCGCCGGGCCCGGGGGCGGGCAGCGCCACCTCCGTCACGGTGAGGACGTCCGGTCCGCCGACCTCGTGGAAGAGAACGGCCTTCGTGGTCATGCCTGTCGTCGTCATGAGGAAGACGCTAGAAGCAGGAGGGAAGACGATCCATGTCCCCTTGACTCCCCCTGATGTCCGATCGTCTCGCGTGCATCGACGGGGAGTACGGTGCCGGGATGGACGTACTGAGCGATGCCATCGCCGCCATGCGCACCGGACGGCCCCACTCCTCCCGCACGGTCAACTTCGCCCCCTGGGGCATCCGCTTCCCCACCAGCGAGGGCGCCGGATTCCACGTCGTCCTCCAGGGCACCGCCTGGCTCCTGCCCCCGGACGGCACCGCCCCCGTCCGGCTCGGCCCCGGTGACGTCGTCCTCCTCGCCCACGGCACCGGCCACGGCCTCGCCGACCGGCCCGACACCCCGCTCGTCGACGCCCTCCCCGCCCCCGACGGCTCCTGGCCCACCCCGCCCGTCCGCGGCCCGATCGGCGCCGAGGAGACCCTGCTCCTGTGCGGCGCGTACCAGCTCAGCCGCGCCCGCGCCCATCCGCTCCTCACCGACCTGCCGCCGTATGTGCACATCCCCGCGCGGGTCGGCGCCCACCCCCGGCTGCGCGCCGCCGTCGACCTGCTCGGCGCCGAACTCGCCGAACCCCAGCCGGGATCCGACGCGATCGTCCCCGCCCTGCTCGACACCCTCCTGCTGTACCTGCTCCGCACCTGGTGGCTCACCGAACGCGCCGACCGCTCCACCGGCTGGTCGGCCGCCCTCGCCGACCCGGCCGTCGCCGGCGCCCTCCGCGCCCTCCACGACGACCCCGCGCGACCGTGGACGGTCGAAGAGCTCGGCGCCCTGACAGGCCTCTCCCGCGCCGCCTTCGCCCGCCGCTTCACCACCCTGGTCGGCCGCGCCCCCCTCGCGTACCTCACCTGGTGGCGCATGACCACGGCGGGCCGCCTCCTGCGCACCGCCGACCTCCCCCTCCGCTCGATCGCCCGGCGCTCCGGCTACTCCTCGGAGTTCGCCTTCGCCAAGGCCTTCAAGCGGGAGTACGGGCTGGCCCCGGGGCAGTACCGCAAGGGCGCCTGAGACCGCTCGGCCTCGCGGCCCGGCGGCCGGCGGGAGGCCAGGGTCGTCAGGGTGAGGAAGGACGCGCCGCCCTGGCGGCCACCGTGCCCACCTCCGCCGCAACCGTCCCGCCGTCCCGTGCGTCCTGAAGAACCATGATCCGACTCGCCACCCCCGCCGATCTCGACGCCGTCGTCGCCCTCCACACCGAGGCCCGCGCGACCTACTACCGGGGCCACATCCCCGACGCCGACTTCCTCGGGCCCGAGGAGATCGCCCGCTCCCGGTCCGGCTGGGCCGCCGCCGTCGAGCGCGGGGCCGTCCTCTGCGCCGTACGGGACGGGGAGCTCGCGGGCATCGCCGCGTTCGGGGAGCGCGGCGGCCACATGCACCTCACCCAGCTCCACGTCCTCCCGGCCTGCTGGCGCGGCGGCGTCGGCACCGAGCTCCACGCTGCCTGCGCCGATTCGTGGCGGGCCGCCGGGGTGACCGAGGTGCGCCTGGAGGTCTTCGAGAAGAACGAGCGCGCCCAGGCCTTCTACGCCGCCCGCGGCTGGACCCCCGACCCGGAGACCCCGCGCGACGGGGACCACCTCGTGCTCCGGCTCACACTGGGAGCGGAAACGGAATGAAATCCGCCGGCGGGGTGGTTGTCGCGACAGAACACCCCGAACACCCCGCCGAACCCCCCGGAGAGAAGTCACATGCGCGTCGAGATCTGGAGCGACATCGCCTGCCCCTGGTGCTACATCGGCAAGGCCCGCTTCGAGAAGGGACTCGAGGCCTTCGCCCACCGCGAGGACATCGAGGTCGTGCACCGCTCCTTCGAGCTCGACCCGAACCGTGCCAAGGGCGACACCGGCCCCGTCCTGGAGATGCTCGCCAAGAAGTACGGCCGCACCCTCGACGAGGCCCGTGCCATGGAGGCGCACGTCGCGTCCAACGCGCACTCCGAGGGCCTCGGCTACCGCACCGACGGCCGCGACCACGGCAACACCTTCGACATCCACCGGCTGCTCCACCTCGCCAAGGACCGCGGGCTGCAGAACGAGCTCCTGGACCTGGCCTACCGCGCCAACTTCGCCGAGGAGCGCTCCGTCTTCGACGCCGAGACCCTGGTGACGCTGGGCGTCGAGGCCGGTCTCGACGAGGCCGAGGTGCGGGCCGTCCTCGCCGACGACTCCGCCTACGCCGACGCCGTACGCGAGGACGAGCGCGAGGCCGCCGAACTCGGCGCGAACGGCGTGCCGTTCTTCGTGCTCGATCGCCGCTACGGCATCTCCGGCGGTCAGCCCGCCGAGGTCTTCACCCAGGCCCTCGAGCAGGCCTGGCAGGGCCGGGTCCTCCAGACCGTCGGCGGCGACGCGGCGGTCTGCGACACCGACGGCAGCTGCGAGGTCCCGGGCGCGTGACCGACCACATCCGGGACGGCGCATGATCATCCACACCCTCTCCCACCTGCGGCGATAAGCGCGGCTTGGGGATTCCCCACGATCGAACCCAATTGACGGGTGACGGTGGGGAATCCAGGGTGGGGGGCATGGATCCTCTGGAGAAGCCCCTCGGGGGCGCCGAGTTCGCGCCCAGGAACACCTACCTCAACACCTCCGCCTGCGGGCTGCTGCCCCGCCGCGCGATCGACGCCGTCGTGTCCCTCGCGGAGGAGACCGCCGCCGGACGCCCGGGCGGCGCCGGGGACTTCGAGATCGTGGACGAGGCCCGCGCGACGTACGCCCGGCTCGTGGACGTCGCGCCCGAGCGCGTCGCGGTCGGCAGCTCGGTCGCCGTGCACTGCGGCATGATCGCCCAGTCGATGCCCGCCGGGTCCGAGATCCTCTTCCCCGAGGGCGACTTCTCCTCCGTCATCACCCCCTTCACGATCCGCGGCGACCTCAAGACCCGGTTCGTGCCCCTGGACCGGCTCGCCGAGTCCGTCGGCCCCGACACCACGCTCGTCGCCTTCTCGGCCGTGCAGTCGGCGGACGGCCGGACCGCCGACTTCGCAGCGGTCCGGGCCGCGGCGGCCGCCCACGGCGCCCGTACGCTCCTCGACGCCACCCAGTCGGCGGGCTGGCTGCCGCTGCGCGCGGGGGACTGGGACTACACGGTCGCCGGCGGATACAAGTACCTGCTCTGCCCGCGAGGGGCGTCCTTCCTCACCGTCACCGAGGAGGCGCAGGACTCGCTCCTCGCGATCCACGCCAACTGGGTCACCGGTGAGGAGATGTGGGTGAACAGCTACGGCCCGGTCCGCGAACTGGCCCGCAGCGCACGCCGTTTCGACGAGCCGGCGGCGTTCCTCTCGTACCACGGGGCGGCCCGCTCGCTCGCGCTCCTCGAGGAGATCGGCGTCGAGCGGATCGAGGCCCACGTGAAGGGGCTCGCGGCCCGCTTCCGCGCCGGGCTCGTCGCCCTCGGCCACGCCCCGGTCATGGACGAGTCGGCGGTCGTCGCCGTTCCCGGCCTCGGGGACCGCGAGGACGCGCTGCGCGAGGCGGGCGTCCTGCTCTCGGTCCGCGCGGGCAATCTGCGCGCGTCCTTCCATCTGTACAACACGGCGGCGGACGTGGACCGCGCCCTGGAGGTCCTGGCGGGCTGACACCCGTACCGCGCCCGCGGGGGCGCCGTGCCTCCGCCGGTCCGTCCCCGCATCGGGGTCGGTCGCGCCTCCCGGGGCGTCCCGCTCAGCAGCCGCCCGGCGGGGCCGGGCACTCGCCCGCCTCGCCCGCCTCCTCGCGCAGGTTGTCCGCCACGACGCCGAGGAGCCGCTCCAGCTCGGCCCGGTCGGCCGGGCCGAGCCCGCTCAGGGAGGCCTGCTCCAGGTCGGACCAGACGCCCTCGACGCCGGCGCGCAGCGACCGGCCCTCGTCCGTCGCCTCGACCAGGACCGCACGCCGGTCGGCGGGGTCGGGGCGGCGCAGGACGAGGCCGCAGTGCTCCATGCGCTGGAGCATCTTGGTCACCGTCGAGGCGTCGACCCCCAGGGACTGGATCAGCTCGGACTGACGGACCGGTCCGCAGTCCCAGAGCCGCATCATCATCATCTCCTGGCCCGGGTAGAGGCCGAGCTCCCGCAGTCGTCGCCCGGCGGCGATCCGGTGCATCCGGGCCACCCGGGCGAGTGCGACGCTGACGGGGCCGCCGTGGGCGGCGGAGGGCGCCGTCTCGGTACAGACGGGGTCGGTTCCTGACATCGCGGGCTCCTCGTGAAGGTCTTCCCACAGATTACCTTGGCCGGCCAATCAATGGGTTACAGTGACATCCGGACCAGATACTTGGCCGACCACATAAGTTCGTGAAGGGGACAGCCATGACCACCGCCTTCGACCCGATCGACCTTGCGGGGACCCCGCTCGCCAACCGCATCGCGATGGCCCCGATGACCCGCAGCCGCGCCGAGGGGGACACCCGCACCCCCACCGCGCTCGTCGCCGAGTACTACGCCCAGCGCGCCTCGGCCGGCCTCATCATCACCGAGGGCACCCAGCCCAGCGCCGTCGGCCAGGGCTACCCCAACACGCCCGGCCTGCACAGCGCCGAGCAGGTCGCCGCCTGGCGCGAGGTCACCGACGCCGTCCACGAGCGCGGCGGAAGGATCTTCGTCCAGCTGATGCACGCCGGCCGGATCAGCCACCCCGTCGTCCTCGGTGAGGGCCTCCACCCCGTCGGCCCGTCCGCCGTCGCCCCCAAGGGCCAGCTCTTCGCCGGCACCGGCCTCATCGACTTCGTCGCCCCGCGCGAGCTCACCGCCGACGAGATCCGGGAGACGATCGCCGGTTTCGCCGAGGCCGCCCGCAACGCCGTCGACGCCGGCTTCGACGGCGTCGAGATCCACGGCGCCAACGGCTATCTGATCCAGCAGTTCCTGGCCTCCGGCTCCAACCACCGCACCGACGAGTGGGGCGGCACGGTCGAGAACCGCATCCGCCTCGCCGTCGAGGTCGTCAAGGCCGTCGCCGCCGAGATCGGCCCCGAGCGCACCGGCCTGCGGATCTCCCCGGCCAACACCTACAACGACATCGCCGAGACCGACACCGAGGAGCTCTACCCCGCCCTCGTCGCCGCGATCGACCCCGTCGGCATCGCGTACCTGCACGTCACGGAGCCCGCGCCCGAGATCCGCGCGCTGACCCTCGCCCTGCGCAAGGCCTTCTCCGGCACGTTCATCCTCAACCCCGCCACCGAGGGGCCGACCGGCGGCGACGCGCTGACCCTGATCGAGGACGGCACCGCCGACCTCGTCGCGTACGGGGCGCTGTTCCTCGCCAACCCCGACCTGCCCGCCCGACTGCGGGCCGGCGGCCCGTACAACACCCCGGACACGGCGACCTTCTTCGGCGGCGACCACCGCGGCTACACCGACTACCCCGCGCTGTAACCGGAGGAGCAGGGCACGCGGAGCACCGGGAACGGGGGGGGCGCCGGAGCGCCGGAGCACCGGAGCGCCCGCAACCTCCGGAGCACCCGGGGCGAGCGAAGACGCGCGGAAGGGGGGGGGGGGGGGGGACCAGCCCCCCCCCCCCCCCCCCCCCCCCCCCCCCCCCCAGCACCTCCTCCCCCCAACCCCCCACCCCCCCCCCCCCCCCCCCCCCCCCCCCCCCCCCCCCCCCCCCCCCCCCCTCCCCGCCCCCTCCCCCCCCCCCCCCCCCCCCCCCCCCCCCCCGCTGTGGCGTTCGGCCCACGTCTCGAGTGCCGCCCGGCAGGCGTGGTCGAGGTGGTGGACCCCGGTGAGGTCCAGGACCACCCTGCGGTCACCGGGGAGGGCCTCCAGGCTGTCGAGTATCTGGGGCAGCCGCAGGAAGGTGATCGTCCCCTGGAGTCGTACGCGGACCGCGCCGCGTCCGTCGTCGCTGTGCTCGATCCGCAGGTGGGACGCCTCCCAGGCCGCCTTCGCGACCGACAGGACGAGGCCGATCAGGACACCCTCGAACATGCCGACCGCGACGATCGCCGTCGCCGTCGCCACCAGGATGAGGGCCTCGCCCCGGTGACGGCGCCAGAGCGTCAGGACTCCCTTGAACGGGATGAGCTTCCAGCCGGCGTGCACGAGGATCCCGGCCAGTGCGGCCAGGGGGATGTACGCGAGGACGGCGGGCAGCAGGGCGACGAAGAGCAGCAGCCAGACACCGTGGAGGACCCGGGACGCCTTCGTCCGGGCGCCCGCCTCGACATTGGCCGAGCTGCGCACGATGACCGCGGTGAGCGGCAGCGCGCCGAGCAGACCGCACAGAGTGTTGCCCGCGCCCTGTGCGACGAGTTCCCTGTCGTAGTCCGTGCGCGTTCCCGTGTGCAGCCGGTCGACCGCCGCCGCGCTGAACAGCGACTCGGCGGAGGCGATCAGGGCGAACGCGAGGACCGTGCCGAGGACCGCCGGATCGGCGAGCGAGGAGAGGGCTTCGGAGCCCGGCAGGTGGACGGCCTCCAGCATGCCGCTCACCCGCACGGTCTGGACCGGAAGGTCGAACAGGGCGGTCGCGAGGGCGGCCAGGAGGACCGCCACCAGGGCACCGGGCACGGCTCGGGCCCGGCGTGGCATCCGTCGCCAGCCGACGACGAGGATGACGGTGGCGGCCCCGACGGCGAGCGACATGACGGCCGTGCGGCTGCCCACGGCGTCGACGAGCGCGCCCGGCAGGCCGGTGAGCTTGTCGAGACCGGAGTCGGGGGCGGGGATTCCCGCCGCGGCGTACAGCTGGCCGGCGATGATGACCAGGCCGATGCCCGCGAGCATGCCCTCGACGACGGAGAGGGAGATCGCGCGGAACCAACGGCCCCAGCGGAGAAGGCCCATGGCGATCTGCAGCAGGCCGGCCGCCAGCACGATGACTCCGAGGGCGGGGAGGCCGAAGGTGCGGACCGCCTCGAACACGAGCACGGTGAGGCCGGCGGCGGGGCCCGAGACCTGAAGGCTGCTGCCCCGCATCAGTCCGGTGACGATGCCGCCGACGATGCCGGTGATGAGACCCAGCTCGGCCGGGACGCCGGAGGCGACGGCGACGCCGATGCAGAGCGGGAGGGCGACGAGGAAGACGACGAGGGAGGCGGCGAAGTCCTGCCGCAGGAAGGGGAAGGAGCGCGGCATCCGGACGTTCCCGGTCACAGCGCCTCGAAGGCGTCGGCCTCGGGGCGGTACTCCAGGACGGCGCCGGTGTGCACCTCGTAGTACCAGCCGTGCAGCCGGAGGAGGCCGTTCGCCAGCCTCCGTTCGACGCACGGGTAGGAGCGCAGGCGGAGCAGCTGGGTGAGGACGTGGCCGTGGACGGCGTCGGTGACGGCCGGGTCGTCGGGCCGGCCCGGGGCCCCGTCGGGAGCCGCGTGGGCGAGCCAGTCCCGCACGGCGGGCACGTCGCTCAGGTCCTCGCCGCGGACGAGGGCGCCCACCGCGCCGCAGTGGGAATGGCCGCAGACGACGAGGTCCTCGACGCCGAGGACCTCGACCGCGTACTCGATCGTGGCGGCCTCCCCGCTGGGGTTGCCGGTGTCGTACGGGGGCACGATGCCGCCCGCCGTGCGCAGCTCGAAGAGCTGGCCCGGCCGGGCGCCGGTGATCAGGGCGGGTACGACCCTGGAGTCGGAGCAGGTGACGAAGAGGACGGCCGGGGACTGGCCCGCGGCGTGCGGGGCGAACTCCTCAGGGCGCTGTCCGAATCGGCGGGCGTGGTCGACGAGGGGCTGCATGAATGTTTCCTCCTGGCGCGCCGTGAGGGCGCGTCGGGCTGACAGGTCGGCGCAGGGTGGTGCGGCCTGTCAGCAGAGGAACACCTGGAGGGCGGAGGCGTCGTGTGCGGCGAGGGGTCTCGGCCGGGTGTCCGGGTCGACGGTACGGCCGGCCGGCGGGTCCGTGACCGGTGCGGTGCGGGTGACGAGCGGCGGCGGGCCGGGAGGGCCCGCGGCCGCGGTGCCGGCCCGCCGCCGGTCGCGGTGGAGGACGGAGCCCCTGGGGGCATCGGTCTCGCCGCTCCCGGCGTATGCGGACTCGTACGTCGCGGCCGCAGCGGCCTGTTGGGCGCGGGGCTGTTCGAGCTGGGGCGAGGGGCCGGCGGAGGCGGGCAGGACGAAGGTGCCGCAGACGAGGGCGAGGACGAGAAGAAGGGTCGCGCGCAGAGTCGCGGATGTACGGACGGACATCGACGAGAACGCTCCTCCCGCTGGTCGCACCATCATCAGAATTCACCAAAGCAAGCCCAAGCTTGAGTCAACGAAGGGTAATACGCCCATGTGAACAGCACCCTGCGACACCCGTGCTGTACGAGCGTTTTCGAATGGAATCAGCCTGAAGTTGACGCGAACGACAGGGTCGGAGCGGTCGGCCGTGCAAGGCCGGCGACGCTCGCGACCCGGCGGCCGCCCCGTCCTCCGGGGCGGGTCCGTCGCGTTCGGCCGCTCGCGCCCTGGCGGACCGTCACCGTCCGGCCTCGGGCTGCGCGACCTCTTGACGCACCTCGTGCCGCCTCCCTACTGTCACGCCAGAATTTCGAACGGCTGACGAAATATCGAACGAGCAGCAAGGGGCAACTGCTGTGCGCATCACGGGCATCAGCACGCATGTCGTCGACACGGCCCGGCCGATCGAACCGCCGCTCCCGGTCACGCGCGAGTGCGGCGACCCGTAGACCGAGCGCGAGCCCGGAGTCCGAGCGCGAGCCCGGAGTCCGAGCGCGAGCCCGGACTCCGAGCCCGAGCCCCGACTCCGAGCCCGAGCCTCGGCCCCAACCCCGTCCTTGCCCAAGGCCGGGGAGGCCTGTGCCCACCACTTCGAACCATGTCCGGTATATCGAACATGAAGGACGGTCCGTGACCGACGTTTCCTCCCCGGCCTCCCGCCGGCCCGCCGAGCACGCGCTCGCCGCGCTCGGCCTCGGGGCGCCCGCTCCGGCACCCGCCGACGCCTCGCCGCACACCTTTCCCGGCGGCGGCCGCTGGCGCACCGAGATTCCGTCCTGCGAGGGCTACGAGGCGCTGACCGTGGTCCTGGCGGAGGCCGAGCGGCTCGACGTGCCGGTACACCGGATCAGCCAGGGCAGCGGCGTCTGGATGCTGACCGACGCGGAGATCGCCGACATGGTCGCCGCGACCACCGAACGCGCCGTCGAGCTCTGCCTGTTCACCGGCCCGCGCGGCACCTGGGACATCGGCGGCTCGGTGCGCACCGACTCGCGGGGGGCCGGACCGCGTGCGCGGGGCCACGACGCCGTCGCCGGCTGCGTCGAGGACGCCGTCCGCGCCACCGAACTCGGCGTGAAGTGCCTGCTCGTCGCCGACGAGGGTGTGCTGTGGACGCTGCACCGGGCGCGCCTCAAGGGCCTCGTCCCTGCGGACACCACGTTCAAGGTCTCCGCGCTGATCGGCCCGGTCAACCCCGCCTCGTACGCGGTGTACGAAGGTCTCGGCGCCGACTCGATCAACGTGCCGAGCGATCTGACGCTCGATCATCTCACCGGCATCCGGCGGGTCTCCGCGGCGCCCATGGACCTGTACATCGAGGCGCCCGACGACCTCGGCGGCCATGTGCGGATGTACGAGGTCGCCGAGCTGATCCGGCGCGGCGCACCGCTCTACCTGAAGTTCGGCCTGTCCAGGGCTCCCGGTATCTACCCCTACGGCCACCACCTTCGGACCCTCGCCCTGGACACCGCCAGGGAGCGGGTGCGGCGCGGCCGCCTTGCCCTGGACCTGCTCGCCCGGCACGGCGCGGACGGTGCGATGGCGCCGCTCGGCTCCCGGCTGCCGGGGTCCCTGAATCGCTTCGATCTCAACGACGAGAAGAACGAGGACTGATGACCATGCGCAATCGCCGAGCCGTCGTGACCGGCGCCCTGGCCCTGACCGCCTCCCTCGCGCTCGCAGCCTGCGGGCAGAACGCCGAGGGCGGCGGCAAGGACGCCTCGGAAGGTGCCGAGGGTGCCACCATCGGCATCGCGATGCCGACCCAGTCCTCCGAGCGGTGGATCGCGGACGGCAAGAACGTCGTCGGGAACCTGGAGGCGAAGGGGTACAGGACGAGGCTGGTCTTCGGCGAGGACGACCCGGACCAGCAGGTCGCCCAGATCGAGAACCTGATCACGCAGGGCGTGAAGGCGCTCGTCGTCGCCGCGATCGACAACAAGTCCCTGAACAACGTGCTCCAGCAGGCCGCCGACGCGGACATCCCGGTCATCGCCTACGACCGGCTGATCCTGGGCTCGAAGAACGTCGACTACTACGCCTCCTTCGACAACACGAAGGTCGGGGAGCTGCAGGCCACCTACATCGTCGAGAGGCTCGGCCTGAAGGACGGTGCGAAGAAGGGGCCCTTCCGCATCGAACTGTTCGCCGGCTCCAACGACGACAACAACACCAAGTACTTCTTCGACGGCGCCATGAGCGTGCTGAAGCCGTACATCGACAAGAAGCAGCTGGTCGTCGGATCCGGCCAGACCGCCCTCAACCAGGTGACCACCCTGCGCTGGGACGGTGGCCAGGCGCAGCGGCGGATGGACGACATCCTCACCTCCACGTACAAGACCGAGCGGGTCGACGCGGTGCTCTCGCCGTACGACGGCATCTCGATCGGCATCCTGTCCGCGCTCAAGTCCGACGACTACGGCTCGAAGTCCAAGCCGCTGCCGGTGGTCACCGGCCAGGACGCCGAGCTGGCCTCGGTGAAGTCGATCATCGCGAGCGAGCAGACCCAGACCGTCTACAAGGACACCAGGGAGCTCGCGAAGGTCGCCGCGAACATGGTCGACGCGGTGCTGCACGACAGGAAGCCGGAGGTCAACGACGAGAAGACGTACGACAACGGCAGCAAGGTGGTCCCCTCCTACCTGCTCCAGCCGGTGAGCGTCGACAAGGCCAACTACGAGCAGGTGCTGGTCGGCGGCGGCTACTACACCGCCGGTGACCTGAAGTAGCCGGGAGGGGGCGACCATGACGGGACCCGTCCTGGAGATGCGTTCGATCGGCAAGACCTTCCCCGGAGTCCGGGCGCTCGCGGATGTCACGCTGACGGTCCGGCGGGGCGAGGTCCATGCCCTGTGCGGCGAGAACGGCGCCGGCAAGTCGACCTTGATGAAGGTCCTCTCCGGCGTCCACGCGCACGGCAGTTACGAGGGGGAGATCCTCTTCGAGGGGGCGGCCTGCCGCTTCCGGGACATCCGGGCGAGCGAGCGGCTCGGCATCGTGATCATCCATCAGGAACTGGCGCTCGTGCCGTACCTGTCCATCGCCGAGAACATCTTCCTCGGCAACGAACGGGCGGCGCGCGGGATCGTCAGCTGGAACGAGACGCTGAGGGAGGCGGCCCGGCTGATGCGCCGGGTCGGCCTCGACGAGCACCCGCAGACCCGCGTCGCGGACATCGGCGTCGGCAAGCAGCAACTCGTGGAGATCGCCAAGGCGCTGTCCAAGGAGGTGAAGCTGCTCGTCCTGGACGAGCCCACCGCCGCCCTCAACGACGATGACAGTGCGCAACTCCTGAATCTCATGGGGGAGTTGAAGGAGCAGGGCATCACCTCGATCATCATCTCGCACAAGCTGGGCGAGATCCGGCGGGTCGCCGACACCGTCACGGTCCTGCGCGACGGCCGGACCGTCGAGACGCTCGACGTGGCGGATCCGGCCACCACAGAGGACCGCATGATCAGCGGCATGATCGGCCGGGACCTCGACCACCGTTTCCCCGACCGCACGCCGTACGCGGGGGAGCCGGGCACCGCCCCGGCCCTGGAGATCCGCGACTGGACCGTGTTCCACCCGATCGACCGGCGGCGCAAGGTCGTCGACGGGGTGTCGCTGTCGGTCCGGCGCGGCGAGATCGTCGGTCTCGCGGGCCTCATGGGCGCGGGCCGTACCGAACTCGCGATGAGTGTGTTCGGCCGCTCGTACGGGCGGTACGGGGGTGGCACGGTCCTCAAGGGCGGCGAGGCGATCCGCACCCGCAGCGTCCCGGAGGCGGTCGCGCACGGCATCGCGTACGTCACCGAGGACCGCAAGCACTACGGGCTGAACCTCATCGACACCATCGGGCGGAACATCTCGCTCAGCGCGCTCGGCAAGGTCGCCCGGCGGGGCGTGGTCGACGCCCACCGGGAACGCAGGGTCGCCGAGGGGTTCCGCACCTCCATGAACATCAAGGCGCCCACCGTCTTCGAGCCGGTGGGCCGGCTCTCCGGCGGCAACCAGCAGAAGGTCGTCCTCAGCAAGTGGATCTTCGCCGGTCCGGACGTGCTGATCCTGGACGAGCCGACCCGCGGCATCGACGTCGGCGCCAAGTACGAGATCTACACGGTGATAGACCGGCTGGCGGCCGAGGGCAGGGCGGTGATCGTCATCTCCTCCGAACTGCCCGAACTGCTCGGCATGTGCGACCGGATCTACACCATGTCCGCGGGCCGGCTCACCGGCGAGGTGCCCCGCTCCGAGGCGACGCAGGACGTGCTGATGCGCCACATGACCAGGGAAGACACGAGGGAGAACGACGATGAGCGCTGACGTCACGGCCGAGAAGCCGGTGTCCCGCCCGGCCGGGCGCACCGCCCGGCCGCTGCTCGACGGCATGCGCCGCAACATGCGCCAGTACGGCATGCTGATCGCGCTCGGCGTCATCGTGGCGCTGTTCGCGGTGTGGACCGGCGGCGACCTGCTGCTGCCGCGCAACGTGTCCAACCTGGTGCTGCAGAACAGCTACATCCTGATCCTCGCGATCGGCATGATGATCGTCATCGTGGCCGGGCACATCGACCTGTCGGTCGGCTCGATCACCGCGTTCGTCGGCGGTGTGGCGGCCGTGCTCATGGTCCAGCACGACCTGCCATGGCCCGTCGCCGCGCTGCTGTGCCTGGCCATCGGCGCCGTCGCGGGGGCAGCGCAGGGCCTGCTCATCGCCTACGCGGGGATGCCGTCGTTCATCGTCACGCTCGCCGGAATGCTGGTCTTCCGCGGCCTGACCGAGGTCTTCCTGGAGGGCCGGACACTCGGCCCGTTCCCCGACGGCCTGCAGAAGCTCGCCAACGGCTTCCTGCCCGAGGTGGGCCCCAGGACCAATTACCACAACCTGACCCTGGTGCTCGGCCTCGTACTGATCGCCGTGGTGATCCGGCAGGAGGTCCGCGACCGCCGTCGGCAGAGCGCGTACGCCCTGGAGGTGCTGCCGGCCGGACTGTTCGCGGTGAAGCTCGCCGCGCTGACGGCCTCGATCCTCGTCTTCACGCTGCTGCTCGCCAGCTACAAGGGCGCGCCGGTGGTGCTGCTGATCCTGGCGGCGCTCCTGGTCGGCTTCGGCTACCTCATGCGCAACGCGGTCGTCGGCCGCCATGTGTACGCCATCGGCGGCAACCTGCCGGCGGCGAAGCTGTCCGGCGTCCGGGACCGGAAGGTCACCTTCCTGGTCTTCCTCAACATGGGCATGCTGGCGGCGCTGGCAGGCCTGGTCTTCGCGGCCCGTTTCAACGCCGCCTCCCCGAAGGCCGGCCTCAACTTCGAACTGGAGGCCATCGCCGCCTCGTTCATCGGCGGCGCCTCGATGAGCGGCGGCGTCGGCACCGTGCTCGGCGCGATCATCGGCGGGCTCGTGCTCGGCGTGCTGAACAACGGCATGAACCTCGTCGGCATCGGTACCGACTGGCAGCAGGTCATCAAGGGACTCGTCCTGCTGGCGGCCGTCGGTTTCGACGTGTGGAACAAGCGGAGGGCCGGCGCGTAGGCCCGGGCGACCACCCGGACGGCGGCGACCACCCGGCCGGTGCGGTCGGGTGGTCGCGTGCGTCCGGTCAGCGTCCGGCGTGCCGGAGGACCTCGAAGTCGGCGTGCAGGCGCCGGTGGTGGTCGACCTGCCGCACGGGACCCGTCAGCGTCACCCGGGCGGTCAGCCGCGGCTCCGTACTGGACGCGCCGAGCCGCAGCTCCAGCTCGCCCGGTTCCACGACGCGCTTCCCGGCCCTGCCGGTGAACGACGCCAGGTCCGCGGGGACGACCGAGCGGATCCTGGCCCTCCGGCCGGGGGACAGGTCGACCCGTACGTACCCGACGAGTCTCTGCACGGGCTGGACCACGGAGGCCACCGGGTCGTGCAGATACAGCTGGACGAGTTCGGTTCCGGCGCGTTCGCCGGTGTTGGCCACGGTGAGGGCGAGCGTCACTTCCCCGTCCGTGGGGACCTCGGTGTCCTCGACGACCAGGTCGCTCCATTCGAAGGTGGTGTAGGTGAGGCCGTGCCCGAAGCCGAAGGCCGGGGCCGGGTCGATGCTGGAGACCTCACTGCCGTGGCCGAGGCGCGAGGCCAGATAGGTGGACGGCTGGGCGCCGGGGTGGCGCGGCACGCTGACCGGCAGCCGGCCGCTCGGGCCGGTCCGTCCGCTGAGGACGGAGGCGAGGGCGGCCGTTCCGGCCTCGCCGGGGAAGAAGGACTGCAGGACGGCCGCGGACTCGTCGGCCGCACGGCCGAGCGCGTAGGGCCGGCCGGCCAGCAGGGTCGTCACCACCGGTGTCCCGGTGTCGAGGAGGGCGTCCAGCAGCCGGCTCTGCGCGCCGGGGAGGACGAGGGACTCGGCGTCGCAGCCCTCGCCGCTGGTGCCCCGCCCGAACAGCCCCGCTCGGTCGCCGAGGGCCGCCACGACGACATCGGCGCCGCGGGCGATGTCGAGGGCCTCGGCGAACCCCTCGGTACCGTCGTCGTCGATGCCGGTGCCCCGCGCCACGAGGACCTCGGCGCCGGGGAACTCGGCCGCGAGGGCCTCGCGCAGGGTGGGCAGGGCAATGCCGACGGGGACGTCGGGGTGCTGTCCGCCGACGTGGACGGGGAAGGAGTAGCAGCCGAGGACGGCCGTGGGCGCCTCGGAGTTGGGCCCGATCAGGGCGATCCGGCGGGGAGTACGCGGGTCCAGGGGCAGGATCCCGTCGTTGCGGAGCAGCACGACGGCCTGCTCGGCGATGCGGCCGGCCAGCGCCCGGTTGACGGCCGGGTCCAGGTCGATCGTGCCGCGGAGGGTCTCGGGGCCGGCCGTGGTGTCGGCCTCGCGCAGTGCCGGGGGGACCGGGCTCCAGTCGGGGTCGAGCAGCCCGAGCCGGGTCTTCTGCAGCAGGACCCTTCGGACCGCGCGGTCCACCAGCGCTTCGGGTACGTGTCCCTCCCGGACCGCGTCCAGGAGCGGGGCACCGAAGGCCTTGACGGTGGGCAGTTCCACGTCGACGCCGGCCGCGAGAGCCGCCCCGGCCGCCTCGCCGAACGTGCCGGCGACGCCGTGCAGGGTCTTCAGGAACGCGATCCCGAAGTAGTCGGCCACGACGGTGCCGGTGAATCCCCAGGTGTCCCGGAGGAGCCCGGTGAGCAGCCGGTCGTCGGCCGCCGAGGGAATGCCGTCGGTGTCGGTGTAGGCGTGCATCACCGACCGGACGCCGGTCTCCCGGACGGCCATCTCGAACGGGGGCAGGATCACGTCGGCCAGCTCCCTGGCGCCCATGCCGACCGGGGCGAGGTTGCGGCCGGCCCGGGAGGCGGAGTAGCCGGCGAAGTGCTTGAGGGTGGCGACGACCCCGGCGGACTCGAGCCCCTGGACGTAGGCGGTGGCGATCGTCCCGACGAGGTACGGGTCCTCGCCGATGGTCTCCTCGACGCGCCCCCAGCGTGCGTCGCGGACGACGTCGAGGACGGGGGCGAGCCCCTGGTGCACGCCGACGGCCCGCATGTCGCGGCCGATGGCGGCAGCCATCTCCCGTACGAGCGCCGGGTCGAAGGTGGCTCCCCACGAGAGGGGGACGGGGTAGGCGGTGGCGCCCCAGGCCGCGAAGCCCGCGAGGCACTCCTCGTGGGCGACGGCCGGGATGCCGAAGCGGTTGGCGGCGGTGATCCGGGCCTGCGTACGCATCAGCGAGAGGGCGCCGAGGGCGGGGTCGACGGGCACGGTTCCGAAGGGCCGGGTGAGCTGGCCGAGGCCGTCGGGCAGCAGCTCGTCGAGGTCGACCGGGGCCTCCATGTCGTGCTGGTGCGGCGCGACCTCGGCGCCCTCGTCGGAGGCGCCGACCCAGACGCCGAAGAGCTGGGCGACCTTCTCCTTCAGGGTCATCTCGCGGATCAGCGCGTCCACGCGGGCTTCCGCGCTCAGAGCGGGGTCGCGCCAGGCGCGGTACAGGGCTTGGGGCTGTGTGGCCACGGTGCCGGTCACTTTCCTCCGACCCCCATCAGACCCTGGACCAGGGCGCGACGGGCGAACAGATAGACGAGCAGGATGGGGAGCATGGACAGGACGACGGCCGAGAGGAGACCGGGGATGTCGACGCCGTGTTCCGTCTGGAAGTCGTAGAGGCCCATGGTGATGACCTTGTTCTCCGAGGACTGCGTGAGGACGAGGGGGAACAGGAAGCCGTTCCACGCCTGGAGCGAGGCGAAGACGACGATGGTGGAGAGGCCGCTCCTCGACAGGGGCAGCACCAGCCGGACGAAGATCCTCCAGGGGGAGGCCCCGTCGACGGTCATGGCCTCGTACAGCTCGGGAGTGATGTCCCGCATGACGCCGGAGAGGATCAGGGCGCAGACGGGCATGGCGAAGGCGGCGGTCGGCAGGATGACGCCGAGGAGGTTGTCGTAGAGGCCGGCCTCGTTGATGAGGTAGAACATCGGGACGATGACGGCCTGGGACGGGATGGCGAGCCCCAGCAGGAAGAGCCGGAAGATCCGGCCGGTGGCCTTGCCGTCGCTGCGCACGATGGCGTACGCGAGGGGCGGTACGAGGAGCAGGACGATGCCGACCACGCACACGGTGACGACGACCGTGTTGAGGAGGTACTGCGCGAAGCCGTCGGTGAGGTCGTCGACGTAGTTGTCGAGGGTGAAGCGCTCGGGGAGGGCCAGCGGGCCGTTCTCCGCGTAGTCCCTTCGGGACTGGAACGTGGCGACCAGCATGACGTACAGCGGCAGGCCGACCACGAACAGCCAGACCAGCGAGCCGAGTCCGGCCAGGTAGTTGGGGCGGTCCCTCATCACACGCCCTCCATGGTGCTGCGCATCCTGTCGTATCCGGTGAGGCGCACCATGGCCAGGGAGACGAGAGTGGCGACGAGGACGAGGAGGAGCGCGATCGCGGAGGCCCCTCCGAAGTCGAAGCTCTTGAAGGCCTTCTGGTACATGTAGTAGGCGCTGTTCGTGGTGTCGGTGCCGGGCCCGCCCTGGGTGAGGATCAACACGGTGTCGAAGGTCGTGAGCCCGCCGACCACCATCAGGATCACCGAGGTGACGACCGTGTTGCGCAGCTGCGGCAGGGTGATGTGGAAGAACTGGCGGACCGTGCCCGCGCCGTCGATCCGGGCGGCCTCGTAGAGGACCCCCGGGACGGCCCGCGCCGCGCCCTGGTAGATCAGCGTGTGCAGGGGCGTGAACTGCCAGGTGCTGACGAGGACGAGGACACCGATGGCGCCGGTCTGCGTGCCGAACAGGTTGCCGTCGCCGAAGAGCCACGTCACCTGTGAGGGGACCCCGAAGTTGGGGTCCAGCACGGCGCGCCACAGGACGGAGACCGCGGTGATGGACAGCAGGAGCGGGAGGAAGTAGACGGCGGAGAGCACGGCCCGGTTGCGCTGCCGGCCGGCGGCCCACACGCCGAGCAGGATGCTGATCGGGGTCTGGACGACGACGCCGAGCACGGTGAACACCAGGCTCAGCCAGAGGCTCTTCACCATCACGGGGTCGTCGAGCAGCCGGCTCCAGTTGTCCAGGCCCGCGAACTCCGGAGAACCGAGGCCGTTCCAGCGGGTGAAGGACAGCACGACGACCAGGAGGAGCGGTACGAGGGCGAACAGGCCGAAGAAGACGGCGGCGGGCGCCGCCCAGGCGATGCCCGGGCGGCCCACACCGGTCACGCGACCGACGGGCCGTCCGAGCCGGTCCGTCTTCCCGGTGCTGTCCACGGTGGGGACTGCGGCAGTGGTCATGTCAGGCGTTCCGGGGGTCAGGCCGCGGGCAGGGTCTGCATGGCGGCGATGAAGGCGTCGGGACCCGCCTGTCCGCTGAAGAACTGCTGGACGGCCTGGTGGATGGTGGTCGTGGCCGCCGGGGGATAGGCCTGGTCCCAGGAGAGCTGGAAGGCGGGGGCCTTCTTCACGAGGTCGTACTGGTAGGTCGAGTAGGCGGGGTTGGCGGAGCCGTCAAGGAACTTCGGGGTGTTGGTGGTGGTGGGCAGGTTGCCGATGCCGAGCTGCCCCTTGACGAACTCGTCCGAGTACATGAGCTTGAGGAACTCGGCGACGGCTTCGGGGTGTTCGGTGGTCTTCAGGACCGAGTAGAAGTTGTTGGTGTTGCCGGCGAGGTTGTCCGGGTCCCCCTTGCCGCCCTCGACGGTCGGGAAGGTGCCGTAGCCGAGGTCCTTCGTGACGAAGTCCGGATAGGCGTCCTGCAGGGTGGAGTACTCCCAGGACCCCATGAGTTCGAAGGCGGCCCTGCCGGTGGCGAGGAGGGCGGGGGAGCCGCCGTCGGTGAACTTGACCGAGTCGTAGTTGGTGCCGAAGGCGCCGGCGTCGATCAGCTCCTTGAGCATGCCGAGGGCCTTCCTGCTGTCGGCGCTCGCCCAGACGCCCTTGTCCCCGTTCACCGCCTTCTGGAAGAGGTCGGGGCCGGCCACCCGGTCGTAGACGTACTGGAACCACATCTGGGTCGGCCACTTGTCGCCGCCGCCGAGGGCGATGGGAGTGACGCCCTCGGCCTTGAGCGCCTTGACCGCGGTCAGGAGTTCGTCCCAGGTGCGTGGTGCCGCGACGCCGGCCTCCGCCAGGACCTTCTTGTTGTGGAACAGCAGGACCGGCTGCGTGCCGCGCATCGGTATGCCGTACGGCTTGCCGTCGACGACCGCGGTGTCGAAGACCGACGGCAGGAACCGGGAGCGCAGGCCGGGGTCCTTGGCGATGAAGTCGTCGAGCGGCATCAGGAGGCCCGCGTCGACGTAGGGCTTGATGCTGCCGCCGCCCCAGTTGAAGAAGACGTCGGGCGCCTGCTTGCCGCTGATGATCGTCTGCAGCTTGGACTGGTAGTCGGCGCCGGGGACGGTGTCGAGGACCGCCTTGACCTTCGACGTCTTGTTGAAGGTGTCGACGAGCTGCTTCTCCACCTTGTTGGTGGCGTCGCCGTAGACCAGGACGTGGATCTCGGCCGAGCCGCCTCCGGCGGAGTCCCCCGAGCCGCCGCAGGCTGCCAGGGACAGCGCCATGGCCAGCGACGCTCCACCGGCGACAGCAGTTCTGAGGAGCCGTACGTGACGCTTCATCGCCTCACCTTTCGAAAGAGTTTCGCTCGTGTTGGCGAAACTTCACTGCCGACGGACGCTAAAGTTGACGTGGCGAACCGGTCAACCCTCCGGTGAGGGGTTATCAAAGCGTGACCATGTCGAGGCGCAGAGCGGTGCTTTATGCTGCTCAGATGCGAGATGACGAGGAGAGCAGGCGAATCACGCTGGCAGAGGTGGCTCAGCAGGCCGGGGTGTCACTTTCGACAGTTTCGAAAGTCCTCAACGGCCGACAGGACGTATCGTCGGCCACCCGCGTCAAGGTGGAGCAGCTCCTCGAAGCGCACTCGTACCGGCGGACCACCCGCGTCGCCAGGGAGGCGCCCCTCATCGAACTCGTCTTCCACGAGCTCGACAGCGTGTGGTCCATGGAGCTGATCCGCGGGGTGGAGAACCTCGCCAAGGCCCACCGGGCGAGCGTCGTGCTGACCGAGAGCGGCACCCGCCACGCCCCGGCACCGGAGTGGATCGAAGGCGTGCTGCAGCGCCGGCCGATCGGCGTGGTCCTGGTGTTCTCCTCGCTCCCCGACGCCGTCAAGCGACAGCTCGACGCGCGGTCGATCCCCTTCGTGATCGTCGACCCGGCGGGCGACCCCGAACCCGACGTGCCGTCCGTCGGTTCGGCGAACTGGTCCGGCGGCGTCGCCGCGACCCGTCACCTCATCGACCTAGGGCACCGCCGCATCGCCATCATCACCGGCCCCGAGGACATGCTGTGTTCCCTGGCCCGGCTCGACGGCTACCGGTCCGCGCTGAACATGGCCGGCCTCGTCCACGACACGTCCCTGGTCCGGTTCGGCGACTTCCACGTCGAAGGCGGATACGAGCGGGCCATGGAGCTGTTGCGGCTGCCGGAACCACCCACCGCGGTCTTCGCCGGAAGCGATCTGCAGGCGCTCGGCGTCATGGAGGCGGCCCGGGTGTGCGGGCTCCGCGTTCCCGAGGACCTGTCCGTCGTCGGCTACGACGACGTGATGATCGCGCGTTGGTCGAGCCCGCCCCTCACCACGATCCACCAGCCGCTGCGCGAGATGGGAGAGGAAGCGGTGCAGATGCTGCTCCGCCTGCGCGCCGGGGAGCCCGCGGTGACCCGCATGGAGCTCGCGACCAGCCTCGTCGTCAGAAAGAGCACCGCCCCACCGGCGTAGCGTGTCCGGGCCCTGTCGTCACACTTCCGCCCGCCCCGGGCGACGGGAGTGGGGCGACAGGATCCGGTCGGCGTCGGCCGCGGGAGCCGTGACGACCTTGGGAAGGGCCCCCGGGTGCTCCCGCGCGAGCCAGCCGACGAGTTCCTCCCGTACCGCGCACCGGGTCGTCCACAGGTCGTCGGGGTCCTTGGCGGTCACGATCGCCCGCACCGTGATGCCGGTCGGCGAGGTGTCGGTGACGGCGAGGTCCCAGCCCCGCCCGTCCCACGTGCCGCACGTGGTGAGGAACTTCTCGAGGTGCGCCCGTGCGAGCGCGACCGGTGTCGTGTGGTCGCAGTGCACGAACACCGAGCCCGTCATCTCCGCGCCGCCGCGCGACCAGTTCTCGAACGGCCGCGAGGTGAAGTACGAGACGGGGAGCGTGACGCGACGCTCGTCCCAGGTCCGGACCGTGAGGAAGGTGAGCGTCACCTCCTCCACGACACCCCATTCGCCGTCCACGACGACGGTGTCACCGATGCGGACCATGTCGCCGAACGCGATCTGGAAGCCGGCGAAGAGGTTGCTCAGCGTCGACTGGGCCGCCACACCGGCCACGATGCCGATGATGCCCGCGGAGGCGAGCAGGGACGTGCCGAGGGTGCGGAACGAGGGGAAGGTGACGAGTGCCGCGGCAGCGGCGAGCACCCCGACGGCGACGGACACCACCCGCATGATCAGCGTGACCTGGGTACGGACCCGGCGGAGCCGGGCGGCGTCGCGTGACCGCCCGGCGTACCGCGCGTACGAGGACTCGACGACGGCCGCGACCGTCCGTACCGTCAGCCAGGCTCCGCCGCCGATCAGGCACAACAGCAGGACGCGGCTCACCGCCTCCGCATGCTCTTCGAGCGGCCCCCGCCCCGGGGCCGCCACCGGGTAGGTCCATCTGAGCAGGGCGGCCAGCACGACGACGTACAGCGGTGTACGGCAGCGGCGCAGCAGCCCCCACAGCGGCGTCTCCGGATGCCGCGCGTCGGCGAACCGTGCCAGCAGGTCCGCCGCTCGGCAGACGACGAAGGCCGCCAGCGCCGAGCCGCCGACGGAGATCGCCAGACGAATCACGCTCTCCATGTGCTCCCCATCGGTGAGTCGAACAGGTTCGTCCGGTTCGCCTCACCGCCGTCGAGCACGCCAAACATCCGGTGTCCTCGGCCCCGTCCTACCGACGTCGAGAGGGTGAGCGTCACGGACCGGGGTACGCGAGGAACATCCGACCCCACAAGGGAGGAACCATGGGTCTGGGAATCTGCATCGTCCTGATCGCCGTCGGAGCCGTACTCGCCTTCGCGTCCGACTGGGAGGTCGAGGCGGTCGACCTCGATCTGGTGGGGCTGATCCTCATGGCCGTCGGGATCATCGGCACCGCCGTGTACACAAGCATCCTGCGCCGCCGCCGGGTTGTCGTTCCCCCGGTCGCCCCGACGGTGACCGAGGACGAGCGGCGAGGCCTGCGCTGACACGGAAGGCGGAGCTTGCCGGGCGCCCGGCGGCGAGGGCGTCGCCGCCTGCGTGCGGCGGCGCCCTGAGCCGTACCTGCGTGCCGCCGACGCGGGGGTGCGGCGGACACCGGACGTGTTCGCCCGGTTCCCGCCGCACCCTGCCGGCCGTGGTCCGTCAGACAGCCTGACTACGGCCGACCGGCCCTCACAGGGACCGGCAGAGGAGGGCGGCGGGCTTGTTGCCCCTCGCCCAGGCGCCGCTGTGCGCGACACCGGCCGCGTACTCGTCGCTGCCGCACTGCCCCTTGTAGGTGCCGAGTGCGAACTCTCCTCCGGGGGCGCCGGCGGGACGGTTGTCGCCGCGGTCGAACCAGAGCGTGCGGCCGGTCTTCGGCAGGGCCCGGGCGGCCTCGGAGCACAGCACGGCGGACACGGCCCGGCCGCGGAGGCTGTAGCCGACCATGAACTGGTTCGTGGGGCACTGGAACTTGGTGTAGCCGCCGGCCCAGTCGCCGTCGGCGACGTACCGCTCGTCGGTCACGACGGTGAACGCGCCGGCGGGTGCGGCGAGTCCGCGGGTTCCGGTGTCGGTGCACAGACCGCGTCCGCCGTCGTGGGAGAGCCCGACGATCCGCTGACCGTCGGGGCAGGCCGTCTTGCGGGCGCCGTGGTCCCAGTCGCCCTTCGCGCGGACGCGGAGGGACTGGACGAAGTCGGCGTGGTCCGTGGTGAGCATGTCCCAGGAGTCGGCGACGGGTACGGCGCCGGCCCTGCCGGGGGCGTCGACGAGCCGCTGCCAGTGCGGGGTGCGCCAGTCGTCGCCGTCGAGGATGCCGGAGCGCCGTCCCTGGTCGTCATAGTCCAGCAGCTTCCAGCGTCCGTGGCCGGTGAAGCCGACGGCCGGCCAGTACGCGAAGTCGACGTCGTGGTCGACGAGGTAGTCGACGAAGTTCGCGAACCAGGTCCGGCCCTGCGGGTCGGTCTCGTCGGCGCCGATGCCGAACTCGCTGATCCAGACCGGCGCGGTGTAGTGCCGCCGGGTGTCGTCGGCGACGAAGAGGGCCTGACGCCGCAGGGTCTGGAAGAGCTCTTCACGGGGGAGCTCCTGGTAGCGCCAGTCGCTGGTCTCGCCCGTGCCGGTCGCGCCGGTGTGGTGGGGTCCGGTGTAGCCGTAGAAGTGGGCCGAGTAGACGAGCTTGTTCGAGGCGACCAGAGTGTGCGACAGCTCGCGGGCCGGTTCGAGGGTGGGCCGCCCGTGCGGGGTGAGATCGGTGGGTATGCCCTGCCAGTTGATGCCCTCGACGATGACGAGGAGGTCGGGATCGGCCTCGGTGAGCAGCCGGTCGGCGACCCGCTGGGAGGCGGCCCACCAGTCGTGGTCGTTGCCCCAGCCCCAGTTGGCGTCGTCCGTGACCGTGCGGCGGACCTCGTTGTAGAGGTCGGCGCCGACGACGCGCTTGTCGTCCTTGTAGCGCTTGGCGAGGAAGAGCCAGTCGGCCTCCCACTGCGCGGTGGACTGGCTGGTGTTCCAGCGCTCGTTGCCGTCCAGCCCGCAGCACCAACGCGAGGTGTTGGTGTGGTTGTTGAGGATGACCGCGAAACCCTCCGCGGTGGTCGCCTCGATCACCGCGTCGAAGACCTGGAGCGGGGTCCTGCCCCTGAGGCCCGGGTTGGCCGCGACGGCGGCGTCCGGCACGGCCCGCTGGTCGTGCAGCATCTCGTTGGAGAACGGCAGCCGGACGCTGTTGGCGCCGAGCCGGTGGAAGTCGGCGAGGATGGTGGCGAGCGGCACCCGGTCGAGGCCCAGGGGCACCTGGTCGGACTTCTCGGCGTCGTGATGACCGGCGGGGTCGTTCACGTCTCCGGTGCCGTTGTACGAGCCCTGGGCACCGTGCCAGTTGACGGACTTGAGCTTGAAGCGGTCGCCGTTGGCGTCCACGACGTAGCGGCCGCGGGTGCTGAGCGGCGGCTGCCAGCTCTCGGCGAGCAGGGAGCCGGCGGACGAGGGAGCGGGCGCCTCCGCGCGGGCCGGTGCGGCGGTGGCCGGTGCCCCGGAGACGATGAGGGCTGCGGCGAGCGCGACCCCCAGCAGTGACTTTTTCATGACGGCCTTCGGTGGGGGACGGGTGGGAGCCGTGCCGCAGCATGTTCGCGTAAACACGCGCGGCTTGCAAGACTCTCGTACCCACAAGTAACCGTCGTCCGTGCTTCGTTGCCGGCGGTTCGCCGTCGTGACCGTCGCCGCGGCAGGCGGCGGGCGCGCGCCCTATCATCTGTCGGGACCGGCAGGAGGGCACCCGCGGACGAAGGGACCGGCATGTCGTCGGGGAGCGAAGCACGGGCCTGGCTGCTGCTGTGCCCCGGACTCGACCGGGACGCGAAGGGTGCCGTCGGTGGCAGAGACCCGGGTCCGGTCACGTGTGCGCTCATGGCCGCCTTCGCCGCGGAGCTCGGGCACCGGGCCGCGGTCGTCCACAGCAGTCGGCTGGTGCTCGGCGTGGAGGGCGGACGGCTCACGCTCGCCGACACCGCCGGACGACCCGTCCCCGCGCCGGCCGTGGCCTACGCCCGCCTGTCGACGCCGCGGCTGTCGGCCGACCGGGAAGTCACCCTGCTGCGCCACCTGACCATGATGGGCACTCGGCTGATCAACCCCGCCGAGGCGGTCCTCGCCGCGGTGAACAAGTTCTGGCAGCTGCAACAGCTCACCGCCGCAGGCATCCCCGTCCCCGACACCCGCACCCACACCGACGCGCCCCTGACGCACGTCCTCGATGCCGGTGCACCGCAGCCGTGCGTGGTGAAAGCCGTGCGCGGCCACCGTGGCCGACGGGTCTT
Organism: Streptomyces sp. NPDC029956; assembly: GCF_055574655.1. Taxonomy (NCBI): domain Bacteria; kingdom Bacillati; phylum Actinomycetota; class Actinomycetes; order Kitasatosporales; family Streptomycetaceae; genus Streptomyces; species Streptomyces sp. NPDC029956. The sequence continues at coordinate 178,170 of NZ_JBVHZJ010000005.1, forward strand.
CCTCGCCGCCGACGACAAGGGGCTGCGAGCCGTGGCGGGCAGCCTGGACGACCGGCATCCCTATCTCCTGCAGCGGTACGTCGCCCACTCCCACGGCCGGGACCTGCGCGTCATCGTGGTCGACCGCAGGGCCGTGGCCGCCGCCGTGCGCGAAGCCGGTGACGACCGACTCGTCTCCAACCTGGCGCAGGGCGGGACCCACACCGTCTGCACCGGCCGGTATCCGGACGCGGAGGCACTGGCCGTCGCAGCGGCGGACGCCATCGGCATCGGTGTCGCCGGCGTCGATCTCCTCTTCGAGGCCGATGGTTCCTTCACCGTGTGCGAGGTCAACTGCAATCCCACCTGGCGCCCCGACATGCCCGGCATCGCCGAGGCCGTCGCCGTCGCCTGCCGCACCCTTCTCGAAGCAGCGGGCTGAGCGCCGCCGCGTCCGGCGTACGACGGGAGCGCGTCAGCGTCGCAACGCCGTGCGGAGCGTGAGTCCGTGGTCGCGCCGCAGCCGGTACAGCTCCCAGCACGACAGGGCCGTCACCGTGACGGGAGCACCGAGAATGAAGATCGTCCGGACGCCCGCCGGCACCTGGGGGTAGCTTCCGGTGAGCACATCCAGGAGAGCCATCTCCCACACCAGGACACCGGCGAGGATCGGCGGCAGCACCTCGTGGATGTCTGCGGTGCGGAACACGTGCACCAGGGACAGCCCGATGCCGTAGAGCGCGAAGCCGAGGGACCACAGGAACAGCACGACCATGATGATCCTGCCGGGAAGCCCCACGGCGTCCCGCAGTCCCGCGAACTCCGGTGCCATGACGAGGGCGGAGGTGCCCATGGACGCCATGATGGCCAGCACCGAGCCGAGGGGGCGCAGGGTCCTGCGCAGGTACTCCCGGCGCAGGCCGCCCCGTGCGGCTGCCACGAACGCGCCGACCACGACGGGGAAGGTGCAGACGAGAAGCAGGACGTTGGTCCAGCTCTGGTCGAGGCGTTCGCTCGCCACGCCCTGGACGTCGGCGGCGCTCGCGATGGCGTTGTAGGTGACCATCAGGCCCACCCAGGCGGCGAGCCCCAGCCCGGTCCGCCACAGCTGGAGCTTGCGGACCTCCGGGTCGTCGACGATCCCGGGGCGCGAGGGACGGAAGGTCCGCTGGGCGGCGTACAGGGGGTTGTAGAGGCCGCGCAGGATGTTCCGTGCCCGCGAGGGCACCGCGCGCGGCGGGACCGGTCCGAAGGCCGGCGGGTACGGGTGTCCCGGCGGCGGGCCGGACTGCGGGTACGGGTAGGCCGACGGAGGGCCGGACTGCGGGTACGGGTATCCCGGTGGCGGGCCGGACTGCGCGTACGGATAGCCCCGCGGGGGACCGGGCTGGGCGTGCGGGTGTCCCTGCGGGGGCGTCGGCGGCGCGTGGGGGTGTCCCTGTGGCGGGTACCCGCCGCCGCTGCCCGCCCCGTCGCCGTACCCACCGCTGCCGTACCCGCTCATTCCACGTACCCCCGATGTCCTGCCCGTTCGAACCCAGGCATCCTAGGTCCTGCCGCGCGCGTCGGGCCCCGCGCGCGTCGCCGACGTCGCCCTCGCGGCCCCGGGAAGGCGCCGCGTCCGACCCCGTCCGGGCCGACAGCGCGCCGCCCGTGAAACGGCGAGGCAGATCATGGCACTTCGCCGGGGCACGCATGTCCGGGTGGCGCCGGACGCGTCGGTGGTGGCTTCATGAGGGGTGCGGTGGCATGCGTGCCGCCGTGCTTCGCGTACCACCCCGCCGACGCGCAGAGGTGATCTCCGATGGTGACAGACCGGTACGGCAACCCGTTGCACGGGTGCACCCAGGAGACGGCCGCCCACCTGGACAGAGCCGTCGAGTCCCTGCTCCACTTCAGCCCCGAGGTGGAGCAGGCGGTCGACGACGCTCTCGAAAGCGCGCCGACCTCACCTGTCGCCCAGTCCTTCGCCGCCTACCTGGGGGCGTTGGGCACCGAGCCGGGCGACGCCCTCGCCGCGCGGCGGCGGTTCGACCGGTACGCGGCCGGCGTGGACGCCTCCTCCCTTCCCCTGCGGGAGCGCCTGCACGTCGCCGCGGCCGGGGCGTGGCTGGCCGGAGACCTGCGCCGGGCCGGCGGGCTGCTGGAGGAGCTGTCCCTGGTGTGCCCGAGGGACGCGCTCGCCCTGGCCGTGGGGCACCAGCTGGACTTCTTCACCGGCGACTCGGTCCGCCTGCGCGACCGCATCGGCGGAGCCCTCTCGGCCTGGGACACCGCCGATCCCCACCGTGGCCTGGTGCTGGGCATGTACGCGTTCGGGCTTGAGGAGTCGGGCCACTACCGCCTGGCCGAGGAGGCGGGGCTCGCCGCGGTCGAGCAGAACCCTCGCGACGTCTGGGCCATCCACGCCGTGGTACACACCTACGAGATGCAGGGGCGGGTGTCGGAAGGCATCGGCTACCTCGACGCGCGCCGCGACGACTGGGCGCGGGGCAACTACCTCAACGTCCACAACTGGTGGCACTACGCCCTGTACGCCTTGGAGGCGGGGGACACCGGCACCGCTCTGAGCATCTACGACGCGGCCCTGCACAACGACGCGTCGGCCGGTCTGGCCATGGAACTGCTGGACGCCGCAGCACTGTTGTGGCGGATCGGACTCGCGGGAGGGGAGTCCGGTCCCCGCTGCGGGGTGCTGGCCGACGCGTGGGCCTCACGAGCCGATCCCCCCTTCTACGCGTTCAACGACGTCCACGCCGTCATGTCCTACGTGGGTGCCGGGCGGATCGAGGAGGCGGAGCGGCTCGTCGCCGACCGACGGCGATGGCTCGCCGAGGGGGGTCCGGACACCGTCACCAACCGGCGGATGACCGCGGACATCGGCCTGCCCGCGTGCGAGGCGCTGGTGGCACACGGGCAGGGGAGGCACGCCGCCGTCGTGGAGCTCCTGTGGCCCCTCCGCCGCAGGCTGCACGAGTTCGGAGGCAGTCATGCGCAGCGCGACGCGCTCCAGAAGACCCTGATCGACTCCGCGCTCCGCTCCGGACGGCACGAACTGGCCCGCGTGCTCATCAGCGAGCGGATCGGGCTTCGGCCCGACAGCTCGTACAACTGGTCGGCTCGGGCCCGCCTCGCCGATGCCCTGGGCGACGCCGCCCTGGCCGCCGTCTCGCGTGACCGCGAGCGGGACGCGGCCGCGGCAGCGGCCGAGACGCTCCGGCCCTCGTCCCTCCGTCCCGACCCGGGCACGCCGTCCGGCGAAGGCGCCGCGCCCGGAGCCGGTTCCGTACCCCGGTGAACCACGGGGCGGCCGCGAGGGCCTCCGGCGGACGCAGGGAGCCGGGCCTCCAGGTCCCGTCGTCACACTCCCGCCTGCCCCGCGGGCGACGACAGGACCTCGCCGAGCAGCCGCGTCATGAGTGGACCCGCCGCTACAGAGCCGCGTCCGCCGGCGTCCCCTGACCGTGTGGGCTCGCGTCCGTCTCCGGCTTCCGCCGAGGGGCGCCGCCCGCCGGGACGCGCACCGTCGCGACGACGAGCAGCGAGGCCACCGCGCCCAGGGCCGCCGCCACGACCAGTACCGCGTTCAGGCCGGACGCGAACGCCTCGCGCACCAGATGCGCCATCCCGGCACGTTCGCCCTCGGGCCAGCCGGCGACGATCGACCGGGCCTGGCCGCCGCTCAGTGCGGCGGCCGTCCCGTGCGGGTCGGGGACGCCGCCGTCGGCCGCGAGCACGCCCTCGATCCGCGACTGGAAGATCAGGCCGAACACGGCGATCCCCAACGCGAAACCCAACTGGCGGAACGTGTTGACCGCACCGCCCACCATGCCGCCGCGCTCCGGCGGCACCGTGGCCAGGGCCGCCGCCGACAGGCTCGGCGTCACAAGACCGACCCCCAGACCGGAGACGACGAGGCCCGCCACGAGGTCGCTGCCCGAGGATCCCGCGTCGAGGGTGGCCTGCATCCCGGAGCCCAGGGCGATGAGCGCCAGCCCTCCTCCGATGGTCGCCCGTGGGGACCAGGGGCCGAAGCGACCCGCGAGCGCGGACATGACGAACGCGGAGGCGCACATCGGCAGGATGTACAGACCCGCTTCGACGGGCTCGTACCCCAGGACGGACTGCATCCACAGGGACTCGTACAGCAGGTAGGCGAACGCGGCGCCTTGCAGGAACAGCGCGCTGACCATGATGCCGGTGAACGACGGCCTGCGGAACAGCGACAGATCGAGGACGGGGTACTCGTGCCTCGTCTCGACCACGACGAAGAGGGTCAGGGCGACGGCCGCCGCCGCGAACAGACCGAGTGTGAAGGGCGCCGTCCAGCCGTCGGAATGGGCCCGGATCAGCCCGAACGTGAGGGACCCGCTCGCCACCGTGAAGGTGACCATGCCGAGGACGTCCGCACGCCTCCGGCCCTGCCCCTGCCCCTGGCCCTGGCCCTGGCCCTGGACCTGCCCCTGGCCCTGGCCCTGGACCTTGGACTCTCGCACCGAGCGCAGCGTCATCACGACGGCGACCAGACAGACCGGCAGGTTGACGAAGAAGATCCATCGCCAGTCCAGGTACTGGGTGAGGAGTCCGCCGACCATCGGCCCGGCCGCCGCGGCGACCGAGTTGGTGGCGCCCCACACCGCGAAGGCCACCCCCCGCTCCCGGCCGCTGTAGTGCATGCCGAGCAGCGCGATCGTCGTACCGAACATCCCGGCGGCGCCCAGACCCTGTACCGCCCGGGCGGCGATCAGCACACCCGCGTCCGGGGCCACCGCGCACGCCACCGAAGCCGCGGTGAAGACGATCAGCCCGACGAGGTACACCTTCCTGCGGCCGATCCGGTCGGCGCCGGAACCCACGCCGAGCAGCAGCGACGCCAGCGCCAGAGCGTAGACGTCGACCACCCACTCCACATCGGAGAGCGTGGTGTCGAGGTCCGCCGCCATCGCGGGCAGCGCCACGGTCACGATCGTGACGTCCAGCAGAAGCATGAAGGTGCCCAGACAGATCGCCGCCAAGGGCCACCACTTGCGCATCCGAACCCCATCCCTGCCCGCCGCACCGAGGACGTGCCCCCGGCGGTCCCATGATCCACGGCTGACCGGCGTTCTCCCCCAGGACCCGCGCGCCACGCCCGTCGCATGGACCGCAGGGAGGTATGCCTAGGTCCGCCTGGACGATCAGCGGTGGCGGGGCCGTGGACCCGCTCATAGCTTCGCCGTATGACCAAACGACAGATCGCCTACCTGGCATGCACCGTGACCCTCGTGGTCTCGGGGATGGGGGCCGCCGCTCCGACGGCCGCCCACCGGACGGTGCACCGGGTCAAGCCCGGCGAATCGATCCAGAAAGCGGTGGACGCCGCGAGGCCCGGGGACACGGTCGTCCTCTCTCCCGGGACCTACCGTGAGAGCGTCCGCATCACCACGTCGAACCTGACCCTGCGGGGCTCGACCGTCTTCCCCACCGTCCTCGTGCCCGGCGAGGCCGCCGCCGACGACGCCTGCGCCACGGCCGGCCACGGCGTCTGCGTGACCGGCACGGCCGACCGGCCCGTCGAGGGCGTCAGCGTGCGCTCGCTGACGCTCCAGGGCTTCACCAGGAACGGCCTGTGGGCGTCGCGGACCGACCGGCTGAAGATCCACCGGGTCACCGCCGAGAAGAACGGCAACTGGGGCATCGCCCTGGAGCGGTCCGTACGCAGCGTGCTGACCCACAACGTCGCCCGGAACAACGCCGACGCCGGACTGTTCGTCTCCAACACCACCGACACGGAGGCGGGCGCCGTCGACGCCCGGGGGACGGTCATCAGCCACAACCGCATGTCCGGGAACCGGATCGGCGTCACCGTGCGACGTCTGCGGAACCTCACCGTCGAGCGCAACGAGGCCACCGGGAACTGCGCCGCCGTGTTCGTGGTCGGCGACGAGTCCACGCCGCGCGCGGGGGCGATGACCCTGCGCCGGAACAACATCCACGCCAACAACAAGAACTGCCCCAAGACCCCCCGGCTGCCCTTCCTGCAGGGCTCGGGAATCGTCCTCACCGGCGCCGAGGAGACGCTGGTGGCGGAGAACAGGATCGTGGACAACGTCGGCGCCTCGCCGCTGTCGGGCGGCATCGTGCTCTTCAAGAGCTTCGTGGGCGCCCTCAACGAGCGCAACGAGATCCGCGACAACGTCGTACTCCGCAACGGCTCGGCCGACCTCGCCAACCGGGACACCGGCACGGGCAACACCTTCCGTGGCAACACCTGCGGAGTCTCGGAGCCCGCGGGCATGTGCTGACGCTCTGCTCCGCTTCCCCACCCCCGGCACCACAGCACAGAGAAGGCGACAGATGACGACTGTTGATCCGGTTTCCCCGACTGTCGATCCGGCTCCGCCGCCGCCCATGCGGCTCAGGGAGCTCGTGTTCGGGGCGGCCTGCGCCGCCGCCGTACGCGCGGCCGTCCGCCTCGGTGTGGCGGACGCCCTCGGCGACACGCCCATGACCGTGGAGGACCTGGCGGCCGCGGTGCGGACCGAGCCGCGGACACTGCGGCGCCTGCTGCGCGCGCTCACCTGCCAGGGCGTCTTCACGGAGAACCCCGACGGCACGTTCGCCCACACGGAGATGTCCCGGCTGCTGCGCGAGGACGACCCGCACAGCCTGCGGTACATCGCCCTGTGGTGCACGGAGCCGTGGACGTGGAACGTGTGGCCGAAGCTCGACGAGGCGGTGCGCTCCGGCCGCAACGCCTTCGAGGACGTGTACGAGAAGGAGTTCTTCACGTACCTCAACGAGGAGGCGCCCGAGTCCGCGTACGTGTTCAACCGGGCCATGACCACATCGAGCCAGCAGTCCGCCCGGGACGTCGCCGACCTGCTCGATCTGCAGGGGGCCTCCTCCGTCGCGGACATCGGAGGCGGCCAGGGGCACGTCCTGGCGAGCCTGCTGGAGCGGCACCCCACCCTCGACGGCACACTGCTCGACCTTCCCGGGGTGGTGGAGAACGCCGACCCGCGCCTGCGGGACGGCGGCACGCTCAGCTCCCGGGTCCGTGTCGTGGCCGGCGACTGCCGTGAGGACATCCCGGTCCAGGCCGATGTGTACATCATCAAGAACATCCTGGAGTGGGACGACGACAGCACCCGCAGGGCGCTCGCCAACGTCCGCAGGGCCGCGCGCCCCGGCGCCCGGGTCGTCGTGATCGAGAACCTCGTGGACGACACGCCGTCGATGAGGTTCACGACCGCGATGGACCTGCTGCTGCTCCTCAACGTCGGTGGTGCGAAGCACACCCGGCAGAGCATGGTCGACCGGCTGACCGACGCGGGGCTCGTCATCGGCGAGATCCGCCCCGTCAACGCGTACCTCCACGCCTTCGAGTGCACCGTTCCCGCCTGACGGGTGAACGAGGGAGACCCGAGGCCGCCCGCTCCGCGTCGTTCGCGGGGCGGGCGGCCTCGGGTCTCTCCGTCGTGCGTACCGCTCGGGGTCAGGAACCGGCGTCCCGCTCCCAGCGGTAGAAGCACTGCGCCATGGCGTCCTTGGGGCTGCGCCACGTCTTCGGGTCGTACGCGCTGACGTACGCCGACAGTCTCTCGCTGGCGTCCCGGAACTCCGGGTGTCCGGTCAGCTTCGCGATGGCCGGCGCCGGGTCCCGGTCCGACTCGATGAGGTGCAGGTACACGTCGCCGAACTGGAACAGGCGACGCCGGGTGACGCCGACCAGGTGGGGGAGTTCGCCGCGGTCGGAGGCGGCGAACACATCGGCGATCGCCGGCGCGGAATCGGGCGCCATGCGGGCGACGATCAGAGCGTGGTGCATGGAGCTGCCTTCCTGGGGGTGCGGATGCGGGTGCGGGCGGCCGTGCGGGAGCGCGGCCGCGTGCGCGGTCAGCGGGGCAGGACCGGGGCGCTCCGGCGGTCGCGGGCGACCTGCTCGATACGGTCCCGGATGAGGGCCATCTGCGTGCGCGAGTTGCGGTTGATGTTGTCGGTCATCCACGCGTCGTCGACCGGAGCGTCGGGCTTCATCGCGAAGTCCTGGACCCAGCGCATGTGGACGCCGGCCGGTGTCTCCTCGTACTCCCACCGGATGTTCATGTGGTCGAACGGGCCGGTCTCGACGCGGCGGGCCCGGACGGTCCGCCCGCGGCGGTCGACGGTGCGCTCCGACACCCAGCTCCAGACCTTCCCGGACTCGTCCGGGTGCATGGTCAGGCGGAAGGTGGTGGAGTCGCCCTCCCGGGAGAGGACCTCGAGGGAGGCGTACTCGCTGAAGAGGTCGGGCCACTTCTCGATGTCGTTGGTGATGTCCCAGACGAGGTCGAGCGGGGCGTCGATGGTGATGCTGTTGTCAGTGTGACCGGACAACGTCAGACTCCCGTCTTGAGGGCGCTGTTGACCATGCCGAGGAACTCGTGGGGCGTCTTGCAGCGCTCCGCGTCGGTCGGCAGCGCGACGCTGAACCGGTTCTCCAGCTCGCCGACGATCCCGAGCAGGCCGAGCGAGTCGACGCCGAGGGTGGCGAACGGCGCGTCCGGCGCCTTCTCCAGGTCCCGGGCGTCGACGGTGACGCCGGCCGCCTGCTTCATCAGCGTGGCGAGTTCGTCGAAGGTCAGGGTGGTGGTGATCATCTGTGCTCTCCTTCCCGCCCGGTCCTACCGGGCGGAGTCGTCGCCGCGGCGCACGACCAGCGCCGCGTTGGATCCCATGAGTCCCCGGCTGAGGACGAGGGCCGTGCGCAGCTCGGCGGGGCGAGCGCGGGACATCACCAGATCCAGGTCGTGGCAGATGTCGAACACGTTGGGGGTGGGAGGGACCACGCCGTGCTCCATCGCGAACACCGCGGCGGCGGTGTCCAGGACGGGCGCCCCGCAGTAGGCACGGCCGATGCCCGTCTTGGGCGCCGTGACGGGCACGCGCGTGGCGTGGGCCCCGAGGGCGTCGGCGATGGCCAGCGCCTCGGCACGGTCCGCCTCCGGCACGCCCAGGGCGTCCGCGAAGACGACGTCGATCTCCTCGGGGGCGCACCCGGCCTCGTCGAGGGCGACACGGATGGCGCGGGCGAGTCCCTCCCGGGACTCCTCCCACCGGGAGGCGCCGGTGAACGTGGCGCCGTGGCCGGCCACGACGGCCCGGACGGTCGCTCCCCGGTCGCGGGCGCGGGACTCGTCCTCCACGACGAGCATCGCGCCGCCCTCCGCCGGGACGAAGCCGCAGGCTCCCGAGGTGAAGGGCCGGTAGGCGCGGTCCGGGTCCTCGACGGTGCTGAGCTCCGGGTATCCGAGCTGGCACACCATCGAGTACGGGGCGAGGGGCGCCTCCGCGGCACCGACGATCACCGCACCGGTCCCGCGCCGTACGGCCCGGGCCGCGTGCGCGAGGCCGTCCAGGCCGCCCGCCTCGTCGCTCGCGACCACACCGCACGGACCCTTGAACCCGCTCCGGATGGAGATCTGACCGGTGCTCGCGGCGTAGAACCAGGCGATGGACTGGTAGGGGCCGACGAACTTGGATCCCTGGCCCCAGAGCTTCTGGAGCTCTCGCTGGCCGAACTCGCCGCCGCCGGAACCGGCCGCGGTGACGACACCGATCTCGAACGGCTCCTCGGGGTTCTCCCGGGAGAGGCCGGCGTCGTCGAGGGCGAGCTGGGCGGCAGCCATCGCGTAGTGGCTGAAACGGTCGGTCTGGACGAGGAAACGCTCCTCGATCAGGGCGGAGGCGTCGAAGCCCCGGACCTCGCCGGCGACCTTGAGCGGCAGGTCCTGGCAACCCTCACGGGTGATCCGGTCCAGTACGCCGAGGCCTTCCCGGACCGACTTCCAGTACGCGTCGGCGCGCAGTCCGTTGGGGGCGATCACGCCGATGCCGGTGACGACCGCGCGCCGTGGGCGCTCAGTGTTCATCGTGTCCTCCCACCCGGCCCCGTCAGGAGGACCGCGGACTGGAATCCGCCGAATCCGCTGCCCACGGAGAGCACGTTCCTGAGCTTCCGGGGGCGGGCGGTGCGCGGCACGTAGTCCAGGTCGCACTCGGGGTCGGGGGTCTCGTAGTTCGCCGTCGGAGGTACCACCTGGTGCTTCAGTGCGAGGACGCAGGCGGCCACCTCGATCGCACCGATCGCGCCCAGCGAGTGCCCCACCATGGACTTGATGGAGCTCATGGGCGTGTCGTAGGCGTGCGCTCCCAGGGACCGCTTCACGGCGGCGGTCTCGTGCCGGTCGTTCTGCCGGGTGCCCGAGCCGTGCGCGTTGACGTAGTCGATCAGCGTGGGGTCGATCCGGGCCTGGTCGAGCGTGGAGTCGATCGCCCGGGACATCTCCAGCCCCTCGCCGGTCAGACCGGTCATGTGGTACGCGTTGCCGAAGGTGGCGTAGCCGCCGATCTCGCAGTAGATGTGCGCACCGCGGGCCCTGGCGTGCTCGTACTCCTCCAGGACGAGGACGGCGGCGCCTTCGCCCATGACGAAACCGTTGCGGTTGTTGTCGAAGGGCCTGGAGGCGTGCTCCGGGTCGTCGTTGTCGGGCGACGTCGCCTTGATGGCATCGAAGCAGGCCATCGTGATCGGGGATATCGGGGAGTCCGACGCGCCCGCGATGCAGACGTCCGCCCGGCCCTCCTCGATGGTGTGGAAGGCGTAGCCGACGGCGTCGAGGCCGGAGGTGCATCCCGTGGAGACGGTCTGCACCGGACCGCGGGCGCCGAACTGCTCGGCGACCACGGAGGCGAGCGTGCTCGGCGAGAACGCCATGTGCAGCTTGGGGTCGGCCGCCCGGTGGTCCACGTCCCACCGCCGCCCGCCCTCGCTGACCAGGACGTAGTCGTGTTCGAGCCGGGTGGTGCCGCCCACGGCGCTGCCCAGGGAGACCGCGACGCGCCAGGGGTCCTCGGTGCCGGTGTCGAGACCGGAGTCGCGGACGGCTTCCCCGGCGGCGACGACGGCGAACTGGATGTACCGGTCGGCATGGCGGCTCAGGTCCGGGTCCAGACCGTGGTCCGCCGGGTCGAAGTCGCACTCGGCGGCTATGCGGGAGCGCAGCCCGGCCGGGTCGAACAGGGTGATGCCGCGGGTCGCGGTACGGCCGGCGGCGAGGAGGTCCCAGAACGCCTTCGCTCCGGTGCCGCCCGGAGCGACCACACCGATGCCGGTGACGGCCACTCGCCGGGTCACTCGATGGCCCCGCTTCGCTCGGACACCTGTCCCGGGTCGCCCACGGTCAGGTGCGGGCCGGCGGCGGCCTGCGCCTCGTCGGTGACCTCCGTGTCGACGTGGCCGAGACTCGGCCGCGGGGCGAGCGGGCCCAGGTGGAAGACCATCCGGGCCTCCACGTCGCCCACGTTGCGGAAGCGGTGCCGCACGTCGATCGGGATGAGGAGTCCGTGATCGGGCTGGAGCGCGTACGTCTCGCCGTCCAGATCCACCTCCAGCGCGCCCGAGACGACGTACACGAACTCCTCGGAGTACGGGTGGTAGTGCTCGCCGATGCGCTCGCCCGGTTGAACGATGGCCAGGCCCATGAAGCCGCTGGTGGAACCCACCGTGGCCGGCGTGAGCATGGCCCGCAGGTCACCTCCGCGCCTGCGGTTGGGCTCCGTCTCGCTGAGGCTCACGATGCGTGGACGCTGCTTGAGCATGGTTGGTACCTCCGGATGTGGCAGTGACGTGCTGGGAGCGACTGCGGTGGGGTCCGCGACTGGCCGTCAGGAATCCGCCGAGCGGTCGGTGACGGGCAGCATGTCGGCGTGCGACAGGAGCCGGTTGATGTTGCGCTCCGTCTTCAGGGAGCCCTCGACGCCGATCGCGGCGCCGTCGAGGAGGAGTTCCAGCTCCGCGGCCCTCCCGGAGCCGTCGAGCCCGAGGGAGGCGACGGGGTCGAGATCGAGCTCGCCCGTGATGTCGATGAGGCGCACCACGATGTCGTCGCGCTGGAACACCGTGCTGCCGTACACCGGGCTGTCCGGATCGTCCGCGGCGGCCCGGTCCTGATCGGCGAGCAGCCGGGCCAGCTCCATCCCGCAGCCCTCCTTGGCCGGGTAGTACAGCGCGTGCCGTCGCAGGCCGGCCGGGGCCGGTCGGCTCGACGCCACGTGCTGGACGGCCGGGAGCGCCGCCCGGGTGAAGAACACCCGCGCCGACTCGGGGTCCGTGAGGTCCCGGTCCTGCTCCAGGTACGGGTTGATGGCCTCCTCGACCGCCCGTACCTCGGGCTGACGGGCCACGTGCCGCAGTGCCACGAGGAGGTCGCCCTCCACCTCCACGGCCCGCACGACACGGTTGCCGTGCATGAACAGGGAGGTACGCCGCAGCCGTGTGGTCTCGTCGACCTGGGCCCGGGGCGACTCGTACCCGGCCAGGATCTCCGCCACCTTCGACTCGGAGCCCGGCTTGACGGTGAACGTGAGGGCGTGGCGTGCCACACCGTCGCCCACGCGGGCGGCCACCTGCATGCCCGTGGACGCCCCGGCCTTCGAGGCCGGCTGAGCGGGCCCGGTCTCCCTGAGGATGCTGTAGCGCATCGAACGGGTGTCGCGGACACAGCTGTGCATCGGCTTGACGGTCTCGACGTGCTCCTCGCTGTTCACCCACGCGAGGAACGGGGGCGCGCTCTCCCACTCGCTGGTGATGAGCCACTGCGAGGGGTTCTCGATGGACTGGCAGAGCTGGTCACTGATGTGGCCGGGAACGGAGGCGACCTGCTTGCGCATGAGTTCGTACGCGTCCAGGAACTGCTGCTGAGCTCCTTCGTACAGGTCGAGCAGGAGGATCACCCGCAGCCTGGAGCCGTCGAAGGCCGACTGTGAGATGCGTCCCGAGGGGGCCATCCGGCACACCTCTTCTCTTCTCTGTGGGGGTGGGAACGACCCGCGTGACCGAAGCGCCGCGGTCGTGATGTGTCGATCCTTGACAGGAGCGCCGAGAGCGCGCGAGCCCGAGAGAGCGGACGAGTGAACCGCGTGTCATCCGGGTGCCTCCGGCACGCGGACCCTTCCCCGAAGGGAATGAATCTGCATCCCATCCCCGACTCGCGTCGCAGGTGACGCCGGAGACGAACAATGAACCGATTCGACGTGGCCGGCGAAGAAGCCGGTCACCGCACGCCCGTACTCATCGTCGGCGGCTCGCTGGTGGGCCTGTCCACCTCGCTGTTCCTGGGGCGTCTCGGAGTGCCGCACACGCTGGTCGAGCGCCACTCGGGCACCTCGATCCACCCACGCGGCCGCGGCAACAACGTCCGCACGATGGAGCTGTTCCGCGGAGCGGGGATCGCGCGGCCCATCCAGGAGGCCGCGTCGGTCCTGGCGCCCAACAACGGCATCCTTCAGGCGCCGAGCCTGGTGGGCGATGCCGGCGAGTGGCTGTTCAAGGAGATCGACCCCGGCGGCGGACTCGCCCGCTTCAGTCCCGCCGGGTGGTGCCTGTGCAGCCAGAACGATCTCGAACCCGTGCTGCTCGAGCGCGCCCGGGAGCTCGGCGGAGACCTGCGGTTCTCGACGGAGCTGATGTCCTTCGAGCAGGACGCCGAGGGCGTGACCGCACAGGTCAAGAGCCGCGAGACCGGTGAGCACACCACCATCCGCGCGGACTATCTCGTCGCCGCGGACGGCCCGCGCAGCCCGGTTCGCGAGCGGCTCGGCATCGGTCAGAACGGTGAGGGCGACCTGTTCCACAACGTGAGCATCACGTTCGTCTCCCGCGGCCTCGCGGACGTCGTCGGCGACCGGCACTTCATCGTCTGCTACCTGACGAACCCGGAGGCCGACGGCGCCCTGCTGCCGGTCGACAACCGGGAGCGCTGGGTCTTCCACGCCCCCTGGCACCCCGAACACGGCGAGACGCTGGAGGAGTTCACCGACGAGCGGTGCAGGGAACACATCCGGCGGGCCGTCGGAGTGCCGGACCTCGATGTGGAGATCACCGGCCGGGCCCCCTGGCACGCGGCCGAGAGGATCGCCGAACGGTACGCGGACGGACGGGTGTTCCTCGTCGGCGACGCCGCCCACGAGATGCCGCCCACCGGGGCGTTCGGCTCCAACACCGGTATCCAGGACGCCCACAACCTCGCCTGGAAGCTCTCGGCCGTACTGGGCGGCTGGGCCGGACCCGACCTGCTCGCGTCCTACGACGCGGAGCGCCGGCCCGTCGCGGAGGTGACGAGCGCCCGGGCTTCCGCACGGTCGGTCGAGCACAGCCACCCCGGGTACGTGCCCGTCCCCGGATCCGGCGGCCCCAGGGGAAAGAAGGGCGGAATCCTCAACGAGGTGCTCGGATACCACTATCCGCGGGGCGCCGTCCTGGGCGTCGACCCGACGACGCCGGTCGTGTCCGAAGGACTGCGCCTCACGGGCGACCCCGGGAGCCGGGCACCCCACGTGTGGCTGAACCGCGCCGGCACCCGGGTCTCCACCCTCGACCTGTACGAGCGGTCCCTGGTGCTCCTGAGTTCCGCGGACGGCGCCGGCGGGTGGCACACCGCGGCGGCCCGTGTCGGACGAGAGCTGCCGGTGCCGCTCGACTCGTACCGGATCGGCGACGGGCCCGACGCGGAGCTCTCTCCCGCGAGCGACACGGACTGGGCCGAGGCCCACGGCGTCACCACGGACGGCGCGGTGCTGGTCCGCCCCGACGGGTTCGTCGCGTGGCGGTCCGAAGGGGCGTCGGCGGATCCCGGAGCGGCCCTGAAGCAGGCCCTCACGGCGATCCTGGGCCGGGGCTGACCGCTCCCTCGTCGCCTGCGCGGCAGGGATCGTCCCGGGGCGCCGCGGTCGTGGTCGGCGCATCGCTCCGACACCCGCGGCCCTCGGGCTCCCCCTGCACCCCGGCGTCTCATCCATCTGCACCCAGGGCGTCTCATCCATTCGCGCGTAGGACGCCGTTTCTTTCCGAACGCCGCACAGGCCGCCATGACCTGCGGCGATGATCACCGGCAAGGACGATCAAGCCCCCGACCGGGGGACAGCGCACGCGATCTTCCCGTTGCGGTGACCAGCGGGCGGGGATCTTCTCGTGCACGGAGCACAGCACAGGCGCCGCGCGGCCCAGCCGGCCAGGAAAGCTCCGCCGAAGGAGAGAAGAAGCATGCGTCTCGCACGTACGGGTACCCAGCTCGCGTTGGTCCTGGGCGCCCTCGTCCTGTCCGCACCCTCCGCCGTCGCGGCGCCCGCCGGTGACGTCCGGGTCAATCCGGGGAAGGCTTCCCCCGGCACCACCGTCACCGTCACCACCACCGCCTGCGGCAAGGAGACGTACGGCAAGGGGGAGTCGGTGGCGGGCGGGAAGTTCCACCTCCTGCCCGGTGACCGGCCTGGCGTCCTGGTGGGTCGGTTCACGCTCCCGCTGGACGCCGTCTCCGGCACGGACACCGTGACCCTCAAGTGCCCGCCCCGCATCAAGCAGACCGTCACCTACCAGATCTCCGGCCGGCCGAACGGTGCCGTGGAAGCGGGCTTCGGATGGGCGGCCGGCGCGCAGGAGAGCGGCGGCGGCAGCCCGTACGCCCTCGGCGCGCTGCTCCTCGGCGGCGCCGCCGCGGGCGTCCTGATCAGGATGCGCCGTCGCGCCACCGCCCGGAACTCCGCCTGAAGCCAAGCCTCTTCACGTTCCATGACGCACGGTCAGGGCCCCGGATCCGCTCGCGGATCCGGGGCCCGCCATCGAGCGGAGGCACGCCCCACGTGACGAACGGCTCCGGTCCGAAGACCGACGGAGCGACGCCGCCCCGGCGCGTTCCCTCGGTCAGGACACTCGCCTGCACGACGCTCGTCGGCATCGTCCTGCTCGCCCACGTACCGGACGGCGACGGCTCGACGCCGCCGACGACGGCGCAGGCCGCACCGCTGCTCTCCCGGCCCGCCGCCGGCCCCGGACGGGATCGCACCGCACCCCGGCCACTGCCCGCGTCCGACGCGGCGCGCATCAGGATTCCGGCCATCGGGGTCGACGTCTCCCTCATCCCCCTGGAGCTGGACGGCGCCGGGGCACTGCGACCTCCGCCCGCGACGGACCCGACCGTGGCCGGCTGGTACGCCGACGGCACCGCCCCCGGGGCGCCGGGCACGGCCGTCGTGGCGGGACACGTGGACACCCCGCTCGGCCCCGCCGTCTTCCACCGGCTCGGCGCCCTCTCCCGGGGCGCCAGGATCGAGATCGACCGCGACGACGGCCGTACGGCACTCTTCACCGTCGACGCGGTGGAGATCCATCCCAAGGACCGGTTCCCCGACGACAAGGTCTACGGCGGTTCGGGCCGCCCCGAGCTGCGGCTGATCACCTGCGGCGGCGACTGGTCCAGCGACACCGGCTACCGGGCCAACACCGTGGTCTACGCGACCCTGACGGGGACGAGACAGCCCCGATGACACGGTGCCCGCCCGGCACCAGGGCGCTCACCACGGCCCTGCACCCGGAAGGCGCGCGCGGCATGCGCGACGCCGCGGACGGGATCAGACTGGACAGAGTGAGCAGCCGTACAGAACCGAGTCAGCAGCCGCGCCCCGCGCAGAACAAGGGCGGGCGGCTCCCGAACCAGACAGTGGCACTCGCGGCGATGATGTTCGCGGTGGCGATGACCTTCATCGACCAGACCATCGTCTCCATCGCCGCCCCGGACATCGTGCGCGAACTGGGACTGTCCAGTTCGGGCATGCAATGGGTGGTCAACGCCTACCTCCTCGCCCTCGCCGCGTTCTTCGCGCTCGGCGGCAGGCTGGCCGACCTGTACGGGCCACGGCGCATCGTCGTCATCGGCACCCTCGTCTTCGTCATCGCGTCGGTGCTCTGCGGATGCGTCCCCTCCGGCGACTACGCCCAGCCCTGGCTCATCACCTTCCGGGCCGTGCAGGGCCTCGGCGCGGCATTGCTCTTCCCGGCCGCGCTGGCCGTGGTCGTCGCGGTGTTCCCCGTCGAACGCCGGGGCAGGGCCCTCGCCCTGTTCTTCGGCATCTCCGGAGCGCTGACCGCCGTCGGCCCCCTGCTCGGCGGCTGGCTCACGTCCTCCTGGACCTGGCGCGCCGTCTTCTGGGTCAACGTGCCGGTCGCGATCGTCGCCCTGGTCCTCACCGGCCTCGCACACATCGCGGACCGGCCGCGCCCCGGGACCCTCGACGTGCCGGGCGCCGCCCTCGTCGCCGCCGGCATGGGCCTGAGCGTCCTCGGCTTCCAACAGGCGTGGACATGGGGATGGGGGAGCTGGGCGACCTGGCTGTGCGTCATCGGCGGCCTCGTGATCCTGTACGTCTTCGTACGGTACGAGCGCGGCCTCCAACACCCGCTGATCGACCTGCGCGTCTTCCAGGACAAGGCGTTCAGGGTGGACTCGGCCGTGCTGTTCTTCGCGATGCTCGCCTTCGTGCCGGTGTTCTTCTTCTCCTCCGTCTACGCCCAGGTGTCCCTCAGCGCCTCTCCCAACCAGGCGGCGCTCTTCCTGCTGTACTTCTTCGTCGGCTTCGCCCTCGCCTCCCAGTGGGGCGGCCGGATCCTCGACAAACGGGGTGCGCGCCCAGCGCTGAAGGCGGGAACGATCCTGGGGGCCGTCGGCTTCGCCCTGTGGGCCAACGAACTGACGAACCTGTCCATGCACGACCAGTGGCCCTACGTGGCCCTCGCCGGCGCGGGAATCGGCTTCATCCTGGCCCCGGCGTCGACGGACGCGGTCAACCGGGCCATCGGCCCCTCCTACGGCGAGGTCACCGGCATCACCCAGACCGTCCGCAACTACGCGGCGAGTATCGGCCTCGCGGTGTTCGGCACCCTCCTGTCCCGGGCCATGACGGAGAACGTGACGGACACGCTCCGGGCCCGGGGCGTCTCACCCGCCACCGCGGACCAGGTCGCCCGCGGCATCACCGACTCCGTCTCCGGCCACGGCGACGCCACCCCGCCGACCGGCAGCGGCCAGGTCGCCGAAGCCACCCGCGACGCCATGTCGTCCATCCAGATGGACTTCGCCCAGGCCAACCAATGGGTCTTCTACGGCATGGCCGTGGCCCTCGCCCTCGGCTTCCTGTGCGCCGTCCGCCACCCGGGCGACCGTGTCACCCCGAAGGACCCGGACCCGACACCTCCGGCATGACCGGACCGACGGGGCTCCCCGCCGTCCGGCACGGCCAGGGAGCCTCGCCGGCCCGGCGGGGCGGGGGCCGTGGAGTGCGCAGCTCGCTCCGGCATAGGAGCCTGGTGGTGTGGTGAAGCCAAGGAAGGCGTCGACCGCCGCGTACCGGCAGAGCTGGTTGCGCGGGGCCCCGCCGCCCCGCTGGGTGCGGGTCCTGCCCGTGCTGCTGCTCGTCGGGGTCGGAGCGGCCTCCCTCACCGAATCCGTCCCGGTGGACCTCGGCTTCCTGCTCGGCGCGGTGCCTCCGCTCGCCGTCCTGACCTACGGACCGTTGGCCACGGCGTTCCTCGGCGCCGCGACGATCGGGCTGCTGACCATCCCCTTCTTCCATCTGAACCGGCCCGGCAACACCGACCTCTTCACCCTCGGCTTCGTCGCGACCCTGAGCGTCTTCGTCTCCTTCGTCCGCGGGCGCCGGGACGAGCAGCTCGACCTGGAACGCACCGTCGCCGAGACGGCCCAGCGGGCCATCGTCCCGGACGTACGGCGGCGGGTCGGGCCCCTGCGCTGCGCGAGCCTGTACCGGGCCGCCGAGCGCGGGACGCTGGTGGGAGGCGACTTCTTCGACGTCCGCCCCGGCCCCTACGGGGTACGGGCGGTCCTCGGCGACGTACAGGGGCACGGTCTGTCTGCCATCGCGACGGTCGCCTCCGTCATGGGGGCGTTCCACGAGGCCGTACTGGACGACGCGGACGCGGAGTCGATCGCGGGGCGGCTGGACCGCAGGCTCGTGGTCGACTCGGCACGGACGGAGCACGCGGAACTCTTCGCCACGGCCGTCCTCCTGGACTTCGCGCCGCACGGGCGGCAGGTCCGTGTCCTGGCCTGCGGCCACCCGCCGCCGGTCCTGCTGCGCGGCGGAGCCGTGAGCACCCTGGAACTCGATCCCGGACCGCCCCTGGGACTGGGCCTCGCCGACGTCATGCCGGGAACCGCCGCGACGGTGTCGCTGCTGCCCGGGGACCGGCTGCTCCTGGCGTCGGACGGTGTCCTGGAGGCACGGGACGCCTCCGGCGCCTTCTATCCCTTCGCCGAGCGTCTGGCCCGTACGGCCGGTGTCGGCCTGGACGAGCTGCCCGACGAGATCTGGGCCGACCTGGTTCGCTTCGCCCCCAAGATCCAGGACGACGTCACCCTCCTGATCCTCACCCTGGACCCCTCCGGGCCGGGATGACGGGACGGAACCGCGTCCGACCCGACCGGGCGGACCGACATCCCGGCCGGCGCTCAGGCCGCGCGGCCGCACCGCTCACTCGATCGGTCCGCTCCCGTCGCTGCGGCCCTCCCGGCCGACGAGAGTGGGCGCGGGCGCCCGTCCCGACCGGGCCGTCGGAGAGGACCGATCCCGTGGTGAGCATTGCCGTCGATCTGAACCGCTGCCAGGGGTACGCGCAGTGCGCGTTCCTCGCGCCCGAGATCTTCACCATGCACGGCGACGAGGCGCTGCTGTACGACCCGGACGCCGACGACGCACTGCGCGAGAAGCTGGCCCAGGCCGCCGCGGCCTGCCCCGTGCAGGCCATCCTCGTCGATGCCGTGGACGAGCCGGCCGAGGCGGTGCCCGGTGCTCGGTGACGGAGCCTTGGAGCAGCTCAAGCGAGAGGGCCGCGTCGTCGTCGTCGGCGCCTCGCTGGCAGGCCTGCGGGCTGCCGAGACCTTGCGCGCCAAAGGCTTCGCGGGGTCGCTGACGATGATCGGCGACGAGGCCTGCGCACCGTACGACCGGCCCCGCTGTCCAAGGGGGTCCTGCTGGGCAGGGCGCGCGCCGACCGCACCGCGCTGCCCCGGCTCCGGTCCGTCGACGCGACCTGGCGGCTCGGCGTCCCCGCCACCGGCCTGGACATGGCCGCGAGGAGAGTGCGGCTGGCCGACGGCGACGAGGTGCCGTACGACCGGCTGCTGATCGCCACCGGCGTCCGGGCGCGGCCGTGGCCGCGCGAGGAGGAGGCGGAACTCGACGGCGTCTTCGTGCTGCGGACCCGCGACGACGGCGCAGCGCTCGCCCGGCGGCTCGACGAGGGACCCCGGCGGGTCCTCGTCATCGGGGGAGGGTTCGCCGGCTCGGAGGTCGCCTCCGCCTGCCGCGAACGCGGCCTCGCCGTCACCGTCGCCGAACGAGGCGCCGCACCCCTGGTCGGCGCACTCGGCGGGGTGGTCGCCGCGGTGGCGGCCGACCTCCAGCGCGCACACGGCGTGGACCTGCGGTGCGGGGTCATGGTGACCGCCCTGGAGGGCGACGCCTCGGGACGGGTGCGCGCCGCGCATCTGTCGGACGGCTCCACCGTGGAGACCGACGTGGTGGTCGTCTCGCTCGGCGCCCTCCGCAACACCGAGTGGCTGTACGGATCCGGGCTCGGCGCCGGGCCCCGCGGCATCGCCTGCGACGCCGGCTGCCGCGCCTTCGACATCCGCGGCATCGTCACCGACGACATCTACGCGGCGGGTGACGTCGCCCGCTGCCCCCACCCCCTGTTCGGCTACCAGTTCCTCTCGCTCGAGCACTGGGGCAACGCCGTGGCCCAGGCCGGGATCGCGGCGCACAACATGCTCAGCGAGAGCGTGGACCGACTGCCGCACATGGACGTACCGGCCTTCTGGTCCTCCCAGTTCGGCGTCAACGTGAAGTCGGTCGGCGTGCCGTCGCTGGGGACGGAGATCCTGATCACTCAGGGCTCGCTGGACAGTCGCCGGTTCGTCGGTGTCTACGGGTACCAGGGGCGCGTGATCGGCGCCGTCTCCTTCGACCAGGGCCGGTGGCTGCCCTTCTACCAGGAACTCATCGAGCGCACCGCGCCGTTCCCGCCGCAGTTCGCCACCGTCGACCGGCACGCGGACGGACAACGGCCGCTGGACGCGGACTTCCCCGATCCCTCGGTCCCCAGCCACGGCCCCACCGTGACCCTCAGCGGATACTCACCGGCCGACCGCCGGATGACGTTCACCCCCGCGCACTGACCCGCACGGCCACAAGGACCTGCCATGACGCACTGCTGGACGACCCGCCCGAGTACCGCCGGAACGCCGTACTGCGCGGGCCGCGCCACCTGCGGATCGCCTGCGACGGGATCCGACCGTAGTACGGCAGCGGGCGCGGGGCCCGCGGGAGCGACCCCGTGCCGGACGAGCCGCTCAGCCGACCCGTGACGGGTCCGGATCCGGTGGACGACCCGGGCCGGGACCGGTGGCAGGACCACCGGTCCCCGCCCTCCACGGGCGTCGGCCGGCTACATCGGCTCGGGGAAGATGTCGCTGATGCTCCAGGCGACGCTGAAGCAGGGGGGAAGGGAACAGGCCTCCGGCTCGGTGTCCAGGGCCTGGAGCGCGAGGATCTGACTCATGGCTGCTCTCCACGTTCTTCTCGGGGTCGTGTCGGTCGGTGACTGCGTACCTCGGCACGGAGCTGCTCGCCGCCGCGCCCAGGCGTTCATGGGACGCCCGCCCGGTGCCGTCAGGTGGCTACGGGAATCCGGGGACGCGCGGGGTGGGGCTCCGTCAGGAGCGGTCCGGCCAGCAGACGGTGGACGGCCAGCAGGACCCCGGCCCCACCACTGGACAGATCGGCGGTGAACCGCTGCGAACCCGCTCCGAGGAAGCGGACGCCGCGCCGGTACGGGACGGCGTACTTCAGCAGCCCGGTCGCGGCGCGCACGGCGTCCCCGCGGGCGGAGTCCGTGCCGGTGAGCTCGGCGTGCCCGGTCAGGAACCAGACCAGTCCGGCCAGCCCCCGGTACAGGCCCGCCTCCTTCGTCGCGCGGGAGACCCGGATGCCGGCCACCAGCCTCGGCAGCGCCGCGGCGCACCGTTCGTCCGGCGCGGTGGCCACGTAGCGGGTGAGCACCGCCGCGACGCCCGCCGCGCCCGTGGCCAGGTACGGCATGGCGCGGGTGAGCCGCGTGTCGTCGGAGACCGACAGGGCGCCGTCGTCCAGCGGAAACGTCCGGTCCAGCTCCTCGTGGAGGAGCACGCGGCCCGCCTCCAGGAAGCGGGCCTCGCCGGTGTCGCGGGCCAGACGGTGGAGGAAGAGGGCGAGCCCCGAGCGGCCGTGCAGCAGGCCGCGGGCGTCGTGCTCGCCGAGCGTGGCCGCCAGGTCGGGGGTGCGCAGCAGGCGCTCCCCGGCCGCGGCGGCCCGCTCCAGGTGCCCGCTCTCCCCGGTCAGCCGGTGCAGGGCGAGCCAGCCCAGGCCGACCCCCGCCCGCCCGCCGGCCAGCGTGCCGCAGGAGGCGGTGAGCGCATGGGCGTCGGCGTCCCCGAGCAGGTCGACGGCCTCGTCCAGCAGACCGAGGCCGGCCAGTACGCGGGCGATGCCCGCCGAGCCGACGAGCAGTCCGGGGGGCAGCGCGTCGCGCTGCGCGAACGTGTCGCGGCGCAGCCGCGCGCGGATCTCCTCCGGCACCGCGGCCCCGGCACGGTGCAGGGCGTGCACCACCCCGGCCGTGCCGTGCGCCAGGCACACGTTGTTGGTCCGGAACGCCTCCGGCGACGGCGGGAAGGCCCACTCCGGCCGTTCGGCGTCGGCCGTCTCCAGCAGCCCCGCGGCCACCTCCTCCGCCAGCCGGGTGAGGCAGCCGCGCGGATCGGCGTCCAGCTCGGCGGGGGAGGGCGGCAGGCGGTCGGGACCGCCCTGGTCCCGCGCCCGCCCCTCCGCCGGATGGAAGGCGGTGGCCCGCCGCCACAGGTCCTGCGGCGGCTCCAGGTCCGCCAGGTCGCGGCGCAGCAGTGCGAGGTTCGCGGGCGCGCGTTCGGCGATCTCGTTGAACGGCGCCAGGAAGGCGAACGCGACGGCTGACATGCCGTACCGGTCCTGCAACAGCGGATCGGAATCGGCCCGGAGCAGGCCGGGCGGCGGCGTGAACCCCGGGGTGCCCATCCCGGAGGGTGCCGCGGACAGGGCCGAGGCCGCCTCGAAGTCCACCAGCCGGACCCCGCCCGACGGCGTCACCATGACATTGCCCGGGCTCAGGTCACCGAACCGGTAGCCGGCGGCGTGCAGCCGCTTCAGCGAGGCGTCCAGCGCGGCGAGCAGGCGTCGGCACACCTCGTAGTACACGGCGACGGACTCGGCCGTCCGGTCGGCGCGGGCCAGTGGGGAGGACCGGCTCAGCCAGCCCACCAGCGGCTGCCCGGCGATGTACTCGGTGACGAGGAAGTCGTGCTCCCACTCCGTGAAGTGGTCCAGCGGCTCCGGGCCCACGCCTGGGGCGGCAGCGTGCAATTCGCGCAGCACGCCGTACTCGTGCCGCAGCCGCTGTTGCGCGTCGGTCCCGTCGAAGACCAGGCCGTTGTGGGCGCGGGCCTCCTTCAGGAAGACGGTGCGGCCGGTCCGCCGGTCCCGGGCCTGGTACGTACCGCCGGCGTTGCCCAGGCGCACCGCGCGGGTCACCTCGTAGTCGCGGATCAGGATCGGGCCCTCGTGCGGCTTCTCCTCCTGCTCGACGAAGGGGTCGACGATCCCCGCGGGCAGGTGGAAGGCGGGCAGCCGCAGGTCCACCACCTCGCGGCCGGAGCCGTCGAGGACCAGCGCCTCGCGGGTCCCGTCGGCGCGCAGCCGGCTGCGGGTACCGAAGGAGCCGTAGCGGTAGTGGACCGTCCGCGAGTCGCGAAAGCGCCGGTCGGTGAGGACGTACGGTCCCTCCTCCCCGTGGAGCGCGGCGTGCAGGCGTTCCAGCAGCCGGCGGGCGGTCGCCGTGTCCGGCGGATAGACGGCGCAGAACTTCCCCGCCTGGGCCCGCCCGGCGTGTTTGTGATGGAGGAACAGGAAGAAGAGCCGGGCGCTCAGATGCTTGAACGGCACGCCTTCGGAGAAGCAGATCGCGGCGACCGTGTCGAGCACGTGCTGCGCCCGGTCCAGCCGCGCCGACACGTGGATCTTCCAGCCCTGCTCGGCGCATCCGCTCCGCGGAGCGCCCCAGGCCGTCCAGATGCCCTGGGCGGCGCCGTGCAGGCCCGGCGGCACCTCGCCGGGAGCGAAGCGCGGCCCGGGGTCGGCCACGCTGGTCAGCGGCAGGTAGTACTCCCGGTCCGCGAGCGCTTCACCGAAGCCTTCGAGCACGGAATCTCCTCGCAGGGTGGTAGCGGGCAGCCACGACGGCTGTGCCCGGACGCTAGGACCGGCAGGTATGGAAACGGTTCGCCGACGGCATGCGACCGGTATCGGGCGGACCGTCCTCGTCGTCGATGCCGGGCGTCGCCGCGCTCGGCCGACTCCGTCGGCGGAGTCAGCCCGGCGGGCCAGTCCCGGATGCGGCGCGTGCGGAAGCTGATGAGACTGGTGCCATGGCACACAAGGCACTTCTGGAGGGCGGTCCGGACGACCTCCCCGAGCGGATCGTCCCGGTGGAGACTCCCGGCCAGGACCTGAAGATCCCGCATCGCGGCGGATACGAGCACTTCAAGGAGACCGCACGCCGAGAGGACACCGCGGAGGGAACGCTTCGGGTGTACGAGTGGTGGGAACGGACGGAGATCGCCGAGTAGTGAGGCCAGGCGGGGGCGGTGAGGCCAGGCGGGGGCGGGCGGGTCAGGCGGGCGCGCGGGCCACGGCCGCCTGCAGAAGCGCAGGGCCCGACACCGGCCCGACCTCCTGCCCCGCCGGGCAGCAGGGGGCAGCGAGGGATCACCCTCGAACTGCACGCACGTGAGCAGGCCGCGGTGTGGTGGGCACGCACGTGAGCAGGCCGCGGTGTGGTGGGCACGCACGTGAGCAGGCCGCGGTGCGGTGGGCACACATGTCAGCAGGCCGCGGTGCGGTGGGCACGCATGTCAGCAGGCCGCGGTGCGGTGAACACGCATGTCAGCAGGCCGCAGTTCGGTGAACACGCATGTCAGCAGGCCGCAGTTCGGTGAGCACGCGCGCCGGCAGGCCGCGGTGCGGTGAACATGACGGCCGTTCATCTGCTGCGCGTTCGCGCGTTCGGAGAGCAGGTCGTCCATGACCCGACCGCCGTCACGGATCCGGCGGATGGATCGGCGCCTGGTGTTTTCGGGCCACCGGAGACTTTCTCGGCGTTTCCCGCACCGGATCCCCTTTTCCATGGTGAGGTGCCGTTTCGGTGGTCGTGCCCGGCTTTCGGTGCGGGAGCGTCTTCCGGCCAACATCATGATGTTTCGGTTCTCCGGACAACCCGACGTCCGCTGCCTTCCTCTCATAGCGCGGGTGCACCGAGCGCCCCGCATCGCGTGAGCCCAAGGGCAGACCTCCCGTCGGGCCGCGGTCGATTGGCTTCCTCACAGCGTCCGGAGGACGAGAGAACGATGAGTACCACGCGCACCAACCGGCTACGGCGGCCGCTGCTCGCGGGGACCACGGCTGTCGCCGCCATGGCAGTGACGGTCGGTTTCATGACCGCCGCGCCGGAGCAGGCGACGGCCGCGACGGGGCCGAAGCTGAGCCTCGTCGCGGCGACCGGCTCGGTCACGCTCACCTCGTGGAAGGAGGAGCCGGGCGTCTACCTGGACCTGGGTACCTACCTCACCGCCGAGGGGCGGCCGCTGGAGCTCAAGGTGACCCGGAAGTCCTACAAGGACCCGGTGACGGTCACCCAGACCGTGTTCGAGGGCGGCAGGAGCAAGGCGAAGTCGCTTCCCCTGGGGACGGTGAAGGACTTCTCCGGGCTGCCGGGCTTCGCCGAGATCACCGTCACGGACAAGGACGGCAAGGTGGTCGTCAGCCGCGCGGAGAGCTTCTGTCCGAACAACGCCAGCGGACGGATCCGGCCCGACGCGCCCGCCACGTCGAAGTATCCGGAGAGCTGCCCCACCAACGCCTTCACGCTCGGCTCCGTGTGGGGCGTCGAGAAGGGGTGGGCCGCCAACACCTACGCCGGTTCGTACACCGCGCCCGTGAAACTCGCCGTCGGCACGTACACGGCCAAGGTGAGGATCGCCAAGAAGTACCGGGACCTCTTCGGCATCGCCGACAAGCCCGCCACGGTGAAGGTCACCGTCGAGGAACGCAGTTGGGAGAACGGCAGGTCGGCCGCCGGGGAGCACGCCGGACACGGCTCCGCGCACCAGGACCCCTCCGCCCACGCCGGGCACGGAGCGGGACACGCCCCGACGCCCGCCCAGGCCGGCGCACCGCAGACGAGCGGCGCCGGCCCCTCGTACAACGTGGGCCACGGGCCGCTGAAGGCCGCGCCCCCGGCAGTGCCGTGGGCAGTGAAGGTGCAGCAGGCCGCTCGCGCCGGTGTCCAGGCCGCCGGTGACACCCCCGGGCAGACCGACGGCTCGCGCAAGGCTCCCGCCCTCGCCCCGCGGGCCGCGCGCCCGACCGGGACCCCGTCCGTGCCGAACGTTCCCAAGCCCGACCTGCGGTCCCTGCCGGCCTACGGCATCACCATCAGCGACGGCGGCTTCCAGGACGTCCCCGGCAAGGACTACCTCGCGTTCAGCGCGAACGTCTGGAACGCCGGCCCGGCCCAGCTCGTCGTGGACGGCTTCCGCTCGCCCGGCAAGGCCAAGATGGACGCCTTCCAGTACTTCTACGACGCTCAGGGCAAGCAGGTCGGCTACACCCCCACCGGCACCATGGAGTGGGACCCGCGCCCCGGCCACGTGCACTGGCACTTCACCGACTTCGCCAGCTACCGGCTGCTGAAGGCCGACAAGAAGGAAGCGGTCCGCAGCGGCAAGGAGGCCTTCTGCCTCGCCAACACCGACGCCGTCGACTACACGGTGAAGAACGCCAACTGGCACCCGAACAACACCGACCTGTCCACCGCCTGCGGCCAGGAGAACTCCATCTCCGTCCGCGAGGTGCTGGACGTCGGCTCCGGTGACACCTACACCCAGGACCTGCCGGGCCAGTCCTTCGACATCACGGACCTGCCCAACGGCACCTACTACATCCAGGTTCTCGCCAACCCGGCCAAGCGGCTGAAGGAGACCAACCTCGACAACAACAGCGCCCTGCGCAAGGTCGTCCTCGGAGGCACCCCCGGCCGGCGGACCGTGACCGTCCCCGCCCACGACCTCGTGAACGCGAACTGACCAAGGGCGTTCCCCGCTGACCACAGCGCTACGACGGCGAAGCCGGACACCGATTCCCCGGCGTCCGGCTTCGCCCGATCCCGGCGCCGAACACCGGCCCCACGGACGGCGTGCGGTTCGCCGCGCAGGCGGGGTTCGCAGAGGGCGACCAGCACCGCGAAGGAGCGCTTGGTGCGGTCGAGAGCGAAGGCCGGCGCGGTCGCCGCGCCGGACAGCCCGTCCCGGTCGGCGTTGCGGAAGGTGCGGCGGGGTGCCCACGCGTCGAACGCGAGCAGGTCACCGGCCGCGGGCAGCACGATGCGGGAGAGCTCGAACGGCTCCGGCGCCTCGGCGCGGCCGGGCGTGATCTTGAGGTGTTCGCCATGCGGCGTGGCCTCCGCAGGCTGCCGCGGGTCGACCGGACGCCTGCCATGAGAGGGCCGTCACCCGGAGGCGAAGGCCCTCGTCATGGGTCAGAAGGCGCCGTTCAGGCTCCACCAGCCGCCGGCGATCTCGTCGGCGAGTCGCAGGCCGCCCGTACCGGTTCCCCGGTACTGGGAGAGCCAGTCGCCGTTCGACGCGAGAAGGTCGGGCCGGCCGTCGGCCGACCAGTCGCCGACACCGAGGATCGACTCCATGGCGTTCCAGCCGCCGCTGCCGACCAGCGTGCGTGCGCCGAGAGAACCGGCCCGGCCCGGGTAGAGCCAGAGCTTGCCGGTGGCGGCCTCGCGGGCGTAGAGGTCGGCCCGGCCGTCGCCGTTCATGTCGCCGGCGCCCACCAGGGCGTTCATCCCGTTCCAGCCGCCGCTGCCCAGCAGCTTCCGCCCGCCGAGACCGCCCGCGGTGGTGCCCGGGTACAGCCACAGCCTGCCCGTGGACCTCTCCACCGCCAGCAGGTCCGTCCGGCCGTCACCGGACAGGTCCCCGAACGCGGCGATCCGGCTCATCGCGTTCCAGCCGCCGTTGCCCAGCAGCTTGCGTGCGCCGAGGGCACCGGTCCCCGTGCCGGGGTACAGCCAGAGCCTGCCGGTGGACTTCTCGCGGGCGACCACGTCCTCCCGGCCGTCACGGCTGAAGTCGCCGTGCCGGGTGAGGGCGTCGAAGCCGTTCCAGCCGCCGCTGCCGACCAGGCGGCCGGTGTCGTCGCCGGGCAGGAACCACAGCCGGCCGACCGTGTCCCTGACGAGGATGTCCGACCGTCGGTCAGCGTTCAGGTCGCCGAACCCGGACAGCTTCGGCGCGGTCGCCGCGTACCAGCCGGGGTAGGGCCTGGTCTCGCACTCCCGCACGGTGCGGACGAGCTTCACCGAGCTGTAGCCGCTGTCCCGGCTGAAGTTCGTGGCGATGGGGTCGGGCTCGATGGTGGTGTAGCCCTGCGAGCGTCCGTAGTTCGGGTCGTCGTAGAGGCAGGCGATCAGGGACGTCCGGTTGACGACCTTGACGAGTCTGTTGTCCCAGGTGCCCAGCGTCGCCCTGCTCGTGTTCGTCTTGAACATCGGGCCGGTGGCGCGGTCGTCCGGCCAGGCGCAGAAGTAGCCCGACGGACAGTCGCTCACCGCGGCCTGCGCGGGCGCAGCGGCCAGCGCGAGCGAGGTGAGCCCCAGCGCGGTGGCCGCGGCGGCCAGGCGTCGGAGCAGTGGTGTACGCAATTCGTTCCCTCCCTGTCGCGGCGCGCGGGTTCTCGATCCGGGCGCCGCACGGAGGACGGTACCCCTAGCGACTGTCACCGCTCAGATCAGGCCACCTGGCGAAGGGAGCAGCCCCCTGGACTCCTGCCTCGTCGACCTGCCCGGCATTCCGGCTGGTCTGACGCGCGACCCGGGTTCCACTCGTCCACCGGGGCGCTTCGACAGGGCGGGAGCAGCGGGGGCGGGCCAGGATGGAAGGGGAAGCGTCTCATCTGTGAGGGAGAGCCATGGCGGAGACCGACTCGGACAAGGCCGCGAGCGGCCGACCCCTGAAGGACCCCGATCCGCTCTCAGGCAAGGTCCCAGGCAAGGCCGACCTTCGGCGCGTGGGGGCGCATCCGGATCACTGGTATCCGGTCGCGCGCTCCGGGAGCGTGCGGCGCGGACGGGTGCTGGCCACCACGTTCGCCGGGGACCGCATAGCGCTCTACCGTGCGCAGAGCGGTGCCGTCCATGCGCTCGAGGACCGATGCGCGCATCGGCAGGTGCCGTTGAGCATGGGCGTCGTGGAAGGCGAGGTACTCCGCTGCCGCTATCACGCGTGGGCGTACCGCGGTGACGGCCGCATCTCGCAGATTCCGTATCTGTCGAAGGGCGACCGCAGGCCGCCACGAGGCGTACGCGCCTATCCCGTTCGTGAGGCGTACGGCCTGGTGTTCGTCTTCCCCGGGGATACGGAGAAGGCGGCGCGCACGCCGTTGCCGGAGGTACCCGCCCACGGGTCGCCGCGGTACAGGACCATGGCGTTCTCACGGACCGTGCGCTGTCACTACTCGTTCATGCACGAGAACCTGCTCGACATGAACCACCAGTACCTGCACCGGGGCGTCGTCGGCAGGCTCCATCCCGAGCTGCTCGGCTACCGGACCGGTCCGCAGTCGGTGGAGGCCAGGTACCTGTTCACTCACACCGGTGGGAAACGGAACGCCGGCGCCAGTCTCCTGGCGGCCGAGGGCGTCGGCGGCGACTCCCGCGACGTCATGACCATCCGGACCGGGTACCCGTATCAAACCCTCGACCTGGTGCCGGAGCACGCCGAGCGTCCGTCCTTCTCCCTCTGGGTCGCGTACGTACCCGAGGACGCCGAGCAGCGCAGTTGCCGTGTGTTCGGCCTGCTCATGATCGAGAAGCCCCGCATCCCTGGTGCGCTTCACCTGGCGTGGCCTCTCATCAGACGTTTCACCGAGCGCGTCTTCGCCCAGGACCGCATGGCCGTCGAGGCGGAGCAGCGGGCGTGGGAGGAACAGGGGGAGGACCGCAACCACGAAGTCTTCCCCCTCATCCTGGACGTCCGGGACGTGCTGCGCGCCAACGGCGTCCCGCTCCGCAACAGGGCGCGTGCCTGTGGCGCGGCGACCGACGCCTCTGCGGTGCACGAGGGCGGCCTCTCCGCCGATGGGCACCGAGGGAAGCCGGATGGGCTCCAGGAGAAGCCGCATGGGCCCCAGGGGACGTCGCAGCCCGGAGACAGCAGCTGAGTCCGATCCACGGGCGGAGGGCGGGACGAGTCTCCGGCGGGGCTCAGATCTGTCGGTCGTCGCGGTGGCGGCCGAGGCTGCGGCCGAAGCGGTCGGCGATGGCCGGCATCAGGCTCTCGCCGTCGGCTGGGCGGTCAAGGCCGAAGACGTAGCCGGGGAAGTCCAGTTCCTTCTGCACCGCCCAGATCCCGTCGTGGTCCTCCGGCGGAAGGATGCGCACCGGGTCGCCGACGGCGACCCAGCCGATCGGCACCGTCGAGTCGGCGGGCAGCACGGTGCGCAGATGCACGATGCCGTTGATCCGCACCTCGGAGCGGATCCCGATCACGGCCCCGTTGAAGACGCGGCTGCCGGTGGCCAGAAACACCTCGTCCTCGACCCGACAGCCGGTCAGGTAGGAGGCGGGGCCCACCAGGACCTGCCGTCCCAGTACCAGCGGATCCCGCCGGGTACCACGCAGGACCGCGTTCTCCATCACGATGCAGTCCTCGCCCAGCTCCACCGGCCCACCCTCTGCGGTGAGCACGGCACCGAACAGCACCCGACACCCGGCCCCCACGCGCACGTCTCCGCACAGCGTGGCGGTCGGAGCGACGTAGGCCGTGGGGTGGACGGTCGGCGAACGACCCTCATGAGTGATCAGCACGCCCCCATGATGCCGCGACCCGGGGCGCTGGGCACACACCGCGACCTGGTGGTGTGCACCACGTCCGGTCATGAGCTCAGGGAGCCGGTCAACGCCTGGATGTGCTCGACGAGTTCGGTACGTTGCCGGTCGGTCAGCGTGGCGTAGAGCGGCGCCTGCAGCTCGTCCGTGAGTCGCTCGGCGCGCTGCCACCGGGGGATCCGGGCTGCGGCAACGGGACGCGGCTCCTGCCAGCCGTAACGCGCTGCTTGCTCGACGCCGAGGTTGACGACCATGGCCTCCTGGGCGCTCAGCCCGCACAGGCGGACCGCCGCCAGATGGCAGGCGCCTCGGTGTTCCCGCAGCACGTGTACGCGCTGCATCGCCGCCCCGACGGGGTCGTCGCCGGGGCAGGGCTGCGCGCGCCAGCCGGCGAACAGCGGCAGTGCGTCGGCGTCGGCGGCGTCGATCAGCCGCTGCGCCAGGCGGTTGAAGCGCTCCACGTCGACGTCGGCTGAGATGTGGGTGCGCCCCCACGTCCGGACGGCCCGTGCATAGCAGGCGACGGCCTCCTCCGGCGGCATCACGGGCCGACCGGCCCGCCAGCCGTCGGTGACCAGATCAGGGCCCAGGAAACCCTGTACCGCCTGGACCACCGCGGCCGGCGCCTCGCCGAGCACTCCGAACCGTCCGCGGCAGTAGAAGCCGCGCCCCGGGGCGAACCCGGCGCGCAGGCCGATCGCGGCGGTCGCGTCGTCGGACATGAACTCGTCACCGAAATCGTGGAGGGGCCGGGCCACCGCGGAGATGCAGTCGAAGATTTCCATGCGCTGAAGGTCGCTCACCTCGACTCGACAGGTCAAGGGGATGTTTTCTGATGGAACCCTTTAGCTAATCTATCGATTCATGTTGGATATCCGCCGTCTGCACATGCTCAGGACCGTCGCCGCCCGCGGCTCCATCACCGCGGCCGCCCAGTCGCTGGCGCTGTCCGCCGGTGCCGTGTCCCAGCAGCTGGCCGCACTGAGGCAGGACGTGGGGATCGATCTCCTGCGCCCCGACGGGCGCACCGTCGCGCTCACGGAGGCGGGCCGCGTCCTGCTCGAACACGCGGACCGGATCCTCGCAGCGATGGAGGAGGCCGAGTGCGCCGTCGCGGCGGTCAAGGGCGCGGTCGGCGTCACCGCCACGCTCGCGGCGTTGCCGTCGACCGTCGCCAGGATCGTGGCCCCCGCGCTGACCGCACTGGGATCGGACCATCCGCAGCTCGCCGTGACCTGCCTCGTCACCGACCAGGCGCAACTGCGGGAACTCGCGCTCGGCACCGTCGACGTGGTGCTGGGGCAGCGCTACCACCACCTGCCGGAGACCGCATCCCGGGGCGTCGAGGTCTCGCCGCTGCTCGACGATCCGCTGCTCGTCGTCACGGCCGACGACGGATCCGTCGAGCGTCCCCTCGCCCTGCGCGAACTGGCCACGCACGACCTCGTCGTGCCACCGGCGACCACGGACTGCGGACAGGCCATCCTGCACGCCTGCCACCAGGCCGGCTTCACACCCGCGATGCGCTATGTCACCGCCGACATCGCCGCCCAGCTGGCCCTCGCACGGGCCGGCCTCGCCACCGCGCTCGTCCCCCGGACGGCCCTCGACCCGGTCACGCCCGGAATCCGCACCGCGCACATCGAGGACCACCCGATCCTGCGCCTCCTGTTCGCCGCGACGCGTCACACCGAGGCGGCCGACCCGACGACCACGGCCGTCGTCGCGGCACTGCGCGCAGCAGCGCGACAGGACGGCGCCACGCACCTCCCGCCGCCGACGGAGTGCCCGCGAACGGGCGAACAGGCGGACAGGCGAACGGCCGGCGGCCACGGAGGCGCAGGCCGGTCGCTCCCTGGTGATCAGGGGCGCTGAGCGTTCCGCAGCCGTTCCACCTGGCGGTCGACCAGCTCGGTGGGGAACGACAGGCCTGCGCCGAAGCCGAGCTCGGAGAACGTGACGATGGTGTCCCCCGTGCGAACCACGATGAACTGCTCGTTGCGATCCTGGCGTTGCTCCGGCCCCGGGATGATCTCCCGGAAGGCGACTGCCTCGTCGCCGACCTGAGGCGGTGCCTCCGTCTTCACCGTCACCTCGAACTTCCCGACGTACCCTTCGCCCGCGTACGACCGGCAGGTGGCGAGGGCCCGCTCGAGTGCCGCGAAACGCTGCTCGGCATCGCCGTCCTCGTACGAGGCGAGTGTCGAGCTGCCACCCATGGTGTTCTTCTTCCAGCTGAAGATCTGGAAGATGTGGGCGAATGCCCCCTCGCCCGAACGTACGTCGATGAGCGGCTGGCAGGAGGGCTGGGATATGGGCGGGAAGGTACGCCCGCTACCCCTCGGCAACGGTTCCCGTACGGCGGCGGGCTCGTGGGCTTGCGGTACCTCTCCGGCCTTGAAGGTGAGGGTCTTGAGCTGGGCCGTGGTCAGGGGGGCGCCGGCGGGCCCGGCCGACGAGGTGGCAGCCGATGAAGTAACGGAGGGCGAGGTGGCGGACGGCGTTCCGGCGGCGGGCGTCGGCTCCTGTTCCGTGGCACACCCTGAGGCGAGGAGAAGGGCGATGACAGCTGTGACGGCGGAGGCCGCCGGCTGCGTGATACGGGTGCGCATGGGTTCCCCGGTGACGGTGCGGATGAGAGCCCGACGCTAGTGGTGCGCGCAGGTGGTGGCCAAGGGTTTTTCTCATGACGGGTGAAGAAGGGCCCCTGCGGCATCGCGCGAGTGCGAGGCCGACGCCGAACCCAACGCACGTGCCCGGCAAGCCTCCTGATGATCAGTCGGAGAGTACGACGTCCTCGGCCGGCGGGGCCTTTGCCTCGACGGGCCTGTTGTAGTGCGAGAAGGTGGTCGTCCCCGGTACCTCGCCGCCCGCGGTGACGATCTTCAGGAGGTACGGAGGTCCCTCGGCGGCGATGTAGACGGTGGTCGTCTCGCCGTCGCTGCCGACCGGCTTCGCGAGCCTGAGCGCCTTCTGCCCGTCGACGGTGGTCGCCTCGCCCTTCGCGGAGTCGTCGTCCCAGCCGTTCTCCAGCCCGGTGAGGGCTCCCTTCTCGCCGCAGAGCGCCAGTTCGTCCGGTGCGTCGGGGCCGTCGAGGGGCGGCTTCGTCCAGCGGCCCTCCAGGACGCCGATCAGGGCCTCCAGGTCCTTCGGGCTCCGGTGGCGCTCCTGCAGGCGCAGGAGCGCCTCGTCGCGGCGCAGGTGCACGTCGCGGTCGTCGATCTTGATCAGTTCGGCTGTGCCCGCCGTTCCGTAGGACATCCTGGCGGTGCAGTTCCCCTGGCTGTCACGGGAGACGTGGCCCTTCATCGGCGTACCCAGCGAGTGTGTGTCGGTGTGAACGGTCACGGACTTCGCCGACTCCGTCGCCGTGATCGCCCTGCCGAGAATCTCGGGTCTGGTCAGGTCTCCCACGAGCGGACCGCAGGCGGTGGCGGAGAGTGTGACGGCCACGCAGGCCAGGGTGGCGGTGGGGCGACGGAGTGCGGCGGGCATGGTGGCAGTGTCTCCTAGGGGGATGTACGGGGGAGGGGGCCAGGAGCGACTCGACGTGTTCTGCGGCCTTCAAGCGGCCGGTCACCCGCCGGCTACTGCTCCAGACGGAGCGCGAGGCCCTCGGCCGCCTCGCTGCCCAGCGGGAACGGGATGTGGCCGATCATGGGTCCGGCCACGATCGCGGCCCCGGTGACCGGCTCCAAGCCGTGCTCGGCCGTGAGACGACTCGCGACCGGATTGACCGTCCCGGAGCCGACGACATGCCAGAGGGTCAGGTCCGTGCCGAGCCTGGTCATCGTGACGTTCTCGTTCCGGAGTCTGCGGCTGATCTCCTGGACCAGTTCGAACCCGCGAAACTCCGTCGGTACGCGTGTGACGCGGCCGTTTCTCACGAGCAGCAGACCGTTCGCTCCCCTGGGGTCCGGTGCCGTGCGGGTGGGGGCGGACCGGCCCGCCGAGTACGGCGCCGACGCGTTGTCCGCGTCGCCCGCCGCGGACCTGGCCCTGACCATCAGACCTCCGAGCAGCGCCGCAACCAGCAGGGCCCCGGCCTCCAGGTACTGGAGCAGGGGGTCGTCGTGCAGAAAGAGGAGCCCGGCTCTGTGCCCGGCCGCTCCGGCGAGGACCGCGAAACCGAGCTCGGCGCCCACGTGCTGGTTCACCAGGACGAGACCGGCCCGTCCACCGGAGTCATGCGCTGCGACGCCCTCCATGACGGTCGAGTAGAGCACCGTGCCCGCCGTGCCGACACCGAGCCCGAGGCAGACCACGGTGGGGTAGGCGCTGGCGACGGAGCCGCCCATGGCCACCTGAACGAGCGGCCCGACCGCCGCGACGACCAGCCCCGGCACCAACAGCGCGCGCGGCCCGACACGAGGCAGCAGCCTGGCGGAGATCAGCAGGGAACCGACGAGGAACGAGGCGGTCATCAGCACGAAGACCGCAACCGTGGGCACCGGTCCGACGTTGGCGTTCAGGAGAGCGTCGAGGGGCGCGGCCACGGTCGAAAGAGCAAGCCCGATCATGAACAACGTGAGCGACGCGCCGAGACTGTCGCGGGTCCTGGCCGGGTAGGTCGGCAGGATCGCGCTCCGGGCCTTCGACTGCCGACGGGCGAACACGGTGATCAGGAGGATGCCGCACGCGAGAACCAGGGTCGGGACGGGAGCTCCCCATCCGACGGCCCCGGACTCCGCGAGTCCGAAGACGAAGGCGGCGATGCCGCATGCGCTCAACAGCGCGCCGAGCGTGTCGAACTCGGCCGGAGTGCGGCGGCCGGACCGGTCACGGACCAGGGCGGCAGTGCCGATGAGGGCGATGACGGCCAGCAGGACGGTGACGTACATGGACAGGCGCCAGGACAGTGCATAGGTGAGCGGCACTGCGAGGAACATGGTCAGCGCGGAACCGCCGAGGCCGATCACCGCGTAGATCCCGAGGGCCCTCCTGCGTGCCCTGGGCTCGGTGAACAGGGTGGCGACCAGGCCGAGGGAGGCCGGGGTGATCAGGGCGGCGAAGACGCCCTTGAAGACCTGGCTTCCGACCAGGACCGCGGGCCCGGGGGACGCCGCGCCGATCGCGGTGCTCACCGCGAAACCGGTCAGGCCGATGAGCAGCGTCGGTTTGCGGCCGATGAGGTCCGCGAGGTGCCCGCCGACGAGGAGCAGCGCACCGAAGGCCAGCGCGTAGCCGATGTACAGCCATTGCTCGGCAGTGTGGCCGATGCCCAGGTCGGCGCCGATGTCGAGCAGCAGCCGGGGCGTGGTCGCCGACACGTCGAACATCACGACCAGTTGCGCGACCATGCCCATGGCGAGGCCCCACCAGCGCCTGGTACGAGGCCTCCCGCCATCGTCCGCCGGACCGAAGGCCGCGGGTGCGGTCCGGGCGCCGGGCAGCGGCGTCGCCGGTGGTCCGAATCCCGCCGCCGGCCCGGAGTTCGCCGGGGCCGTCGGATCGTACGGGTTCGGCACGTACGGAGCCGGGGGTGCAGCCGGCGGCAGGGGGTACGAGGTCGGCTGGGGCTGAGCGGCCGAGGCGGCGACCTGGGCCCGTGGGTCCGGTTGCGCGGCCCGTACCTGCGGAGTGAAGTCCAGCAACTCCGCTGCCCGGCGCCCCAGATGGGCCAGCACCGACCCGGGCAGCCACTCCTCGGCCCGGTCCGTGGCTGTGCGCTCGATCACCTGCGCGGGCGTGGGCCGCTTCGCCGGGTCCTTGTCCAGACATGCGCGTACGAGAGAGGCGAGGGAATCGGGTACGCCGGTGAGGTCCGCCTCCTCTTCGGCGATCCGGAACAGATGCGCGTTGAGGCCGGTGTCCGTGGCACCGAACAGAAGGCGTCCGGTGGCGGCGTAGACGAGCACCGCGCCCAGACAGAAGATGTCGTTCGCCGGGGTGAGTTCGTGGCCCCGGACCTGCTCCGGAGACATGAAGCCGGGGGAGCCGATCAGCATGCCGGTGCGGGTGAGCAGACTGTCCCCGCCGATGCTGTCGAGTGCTCGGGCGATCCCGAAGTCGATGACCCGAGGGCCGTCGACGGTCACCAGGACGTTCGAGGGCTTCAGGTCGCGATGGATCAGGCCCGCCTCGTGGACCGTCTGCAGAGCGAGCGCGAGTCGGTTGGCGAGGGTGTGCACCGAATACTCGGGCAGCGGGCCGAACACCCTGCCGACCACGGTGGCCAAGTCGGGGCCGGGAATGTACTGGGTCGCCACCCAGGGCACGGCCGCCTCGGTGTCTGCGTCCAGGACGGCGGCCGTCCAGTTGCCGCCCACCCGCCTGGCCGCGGCGACCTCGCGAGTGAACCGCCTGCGGAATTCGGGGTGCTGGGCGTGGTCGGCCTGTACGACCTTCACCGCGACCGTACGGCCGAGATCGGACCGGCCCAGGTAGACCAGGCCCATTCCGCCCTCGCCGAGGCGGGCTGTCAGACGGTAGGGGCCGATGTGTGTGGGGTCCTGCTCCGTCAGCTGTTCCACGGTGAGGAGGTCAGCCCTTCACATGGGGGCGCGGCTGGTGGCCGAGCCGTGTGTCCAGGGCGTTCTCCGTCGGGTCGATCAGCGTCGCGCAGGCATCCGAAGGGGCGCCGCCGACGGTGCTGCGGTACGGCCGGACGCGCGCGGCCCCCGAGCCGTGCGTGACCAGGTGTCCATCCGGAGCCGACACGGGCAGGGACCCGGTGAAGGGCCTCGAGTCCCACGGCCTCCTCCGTGCGGAACCCTGCCGCGTCGCAGACACGCCGGCCCGGTCGCCCGGGCCGCGTCGGGCGGCGAGTGCAGCCGCCGACGAGGGCGGTCGGTCGGTGTGGATGTGCACGATCTCGTCCTTGGCCATGTGGCGATCCCCCGTCGATCGGATGAGGAGATCCAAAATAGAGCAACTGCCCATGGCGCCGAACGAGGTTGTCGGAAAGACGCCCCGGTACCGGCCAGGCCCGGGCGGTCCGTACGAAGAGGCCGGGTCGAGTGTGGCGGTGCAGGTGCCCGTCCAGCCCGCCAACTGTGCCCTTGGGTACCTGGAACCGGACCCGGCCCTCGGCTATCCATGAAGAGCCACATTCCCAGCGGTGAAGAGGTTGTCATGCGTAGCCAGGACAGTGCCGGAAAGACCGGCGCGAAGAAGGGACCGGCCCCGGCCCGCCCGCCTGCGGCCGCGGGCGGAATGTCGCCCACCGGGCTCCTCGCCCTGCAGAGCACGATCGGGAACGAGGCCGTCGTCCAGATGCTGCGGGCTGCCGGCCACCTGCCCGTTCAGGACCGGCACAGCCACGGTGCCGGTTGCGGCCACCAGCACGAACAACAGGCACCGGTGCAGCGCTCAGCCGTGCCGGACGTGCTGCGCGCCCCGGGTCAGCCGTTGGACAGCGCCACCCGCGCCGATATGGAAGCCCGGCTCGGGGCGGACTTCTCCGACGTCCGCATCCACGACGACGCGGCCGCGAAGGCATCGGCCGCCGAGGTGGGCGCTCGCGCCTACACCTCCGGCAGCCACGTCGTCATCGGCGACGGCGGAGGCGACAGGCACACCCTCGCCCACGAGCTCACCCATGTCATCCAGCAACGCCGAGGCCCTGTCACCGGCACGGACAACGGGGCGGGGCTGAAGGTGTCCGACCCGTCCGACAGATTCGAACGTGAAGCCGAAGCCAACGCCGTCCGCGCGATGTCCACCGCCGAACCCGCGGAGCGACGGGAGGCGCCCGGTCCGGCCTCCGCACCCGCCGACCCGTCGGTGCAGCGGGCGCTCACCCTCGGGGCCAGGGCGATCAGGAATCAAGAGGAGTTGCAGGGGGCGCTGACCCCGAAGCAGTTTGCAGACCTCCTGAAAGCGAGCCCCGCCAAAATGAAGACACTGCGCAACCAGGCCGCCAGGGACCAATACGCCGCACAA
This sequence comes from Streptomyces sp. NPDC029956, assembly GCF_055574655.1. Classification (NCBI taxonomy): domain Bacteria; kingdom Bacillati; phylum Actinomycetota; class Actinomycetes; order Kitasatosporales; family Streptomycetaceae; genus Streptomyces; species Streptomyces sp. NPDC029956. Next base: position 216,928 of record NZ_JBVHZJ010000005.1, read on the forward strand.
TCCCAGGCTGCTCTCGACTTCATCCTGAACAGTGATACGCAATACAATTCCGCGGCCGCGAATCTTCAGGCTCTTGTGCGGCAGATCGCGGGGGACCTGGCTTCGGGCACCGTCGGGAACGCGGCCTCCGCCCCTGCCGCAGGAGCTCCGCTTCCTGCCGAGTTCCAGACCCTTGTGGACGACCTGAGGGCTACGGGGCGCGCCTTCCCCATGGAGGAGGTCGAAAGCGTGGCCCGGCACGCAGCGGTGAGCGGAGGAGGGTTCCGCTACGAGCTGGAGCTGGGGCTCGCGGCGCTGAACACGGACGGCGGATGCTTCGTTCAGTTCGGAGCGCTGGGGGAACCTGCCATCAGAGCCGCACTCCCCGGACCGATTTCCTCCTACAACGCGAAGAAGGACGGCAAGGTCGGCGCGGACCTCACCTTCTGGCGCCCCAAACCTGCCGAAGAGCAGAGCAGCTCCAGCCCCGGTCCTGACCTCCCGTCGTACGACGGCGAGTTCTCCCAGCTCAAGCAGTGCAAGATGAGCAGCCTCCGCGCCAACCTGGAAGGAGCCGCGAACCAGCTGGCGGGGTTGAACGCGAAGGGCACCGGAAACTCGACGACGAATCCGGAGATCGCCCTGCAGGGTGGCGGGCATCGCGGAAGTATCTACGTGAGCATGACTGAGCCGTTCAGTGACCCGGGGAAACTGAAGGACGAAGCCGAACGCGCCCTGAACATGCACGGCAGGATGGCGGCCCAGAAGGTCGCCATGAAAGACGTCTTGGGGGAGAAGTACACCTTCACGCGCAATGCCGACGGCGAAATCGATCAAACTCATCAGTCGTCGCCCCAGCAATAGGGGCAGCCCGCCCCCGCGCATGATCGGCCGGACAGCCGCTGAGCGAACGAGGTACTGCTAGGTGGTCACGCGGACCTGCAGGGGCGCGCGGAAGGAGAGCAGGCCGAGGACCGGCGGTCGTTCGTCCGCGCCGGCGAGACGGGCGTCAGGGATGCGGCGGGCGGCCGTACGGAGGGCGACGGCGGCCTCCGTACGGGCCAACGAGGCTCCCGGGCAGCGGTGCCGGCCCACACCGAAGGACAGGTGGAGTCGGGCCTTCTCGCGGTGCGGGCACATCCGGTCCGGGCCGTCGAACACCTCCGGGTCCGAACCGCTGCCCATGAGCATCAGCAGCAGCTGCGCGCCGGCGGGGAGGTCCGCACCCCCGAGCGTCACGGGCCCGGCGGTCACCCGGCGCCAGGTGGTCACCGGCGGTTCACGGCGCAGCACTTCCTCCACCCACCCCTCGGCCAGGCCCTGCTCCTCGGCCCCGCTCACGCGCGACCACAGGCCCGGCTCCCCCAGAGCCCGGTGCAGCGTGGTGGAGATGAGCTGTCCGGTGGTGGACTGGCCGGCGATGAAGACGAAGAAGCACGCGCCGACCGCGGTCCCGACGTCCACCGGCCGGCCGTCGGGCAGACGATGGCGGGTCAGCGCCTCGACGAAGCTGCCGGGCCTTGCCGGGGCGGCGCTCACGGTCGCGGTGAGCCACTGGTGGAACTCGCCGACGAGCACGGCCAGCTCCAGCTGACGCTCGGGCGTGGGCCTGCCCCAGAAGAGTTCCAGCGAGGCGTCGCTCCAGCGGACCAGGGCGGCGGGGTCGACACCGTCGATGCCGAGGAGCTCCATCAGCACGCGACAGGGCAGGATCTGGGCGTAGGCCTCGAAGAGGTCGCAGGAACCGGTCGCGTCGAGGCGCCGCTGAGCTTCGTCGAGGAGTTCGTCGGCGATGCGCTCGATGACGGGGACGGCCGCGGCGACGCGCTGCGCGTTGAAGAACCGGGTGACCACGCGCCGGAGCCCGTGGTGGCTGTCGGTGCCGTTGTTGGCGAGCGCGGGCGGAAGCCTGAAGCCGGCCCGGGCCAGTACCCGCAGCACGCCCACGGGCAGCGGGGTGACGGCGTCCTGCGCGTTGTCGGGGTGGAACGCCGCCGGGTCCAGCAACACGCGCCGGATGTCGGCGTACCGGCTGACCAGCCACAACCCGGTGCCCGGATCCTGGTGCACGGGGGCGTCGGTCCGCAGGGTGTCCAGCCAGGGGTAGGGGTCGCTGACGAACCCCTCCCCGAACAGGTCGAGCCGGGACACCGCGGCGGATACGGGCAGGTCAAGAGCCTGTGGAGTCACCGCCGGACGCTAACACGCACGTGGTCCGACATCGCCCGGATGTGCCCGGCGTCACGTGGACCGGAGCGCGGCGTCACGGCTGCGCGTGCGTCCCGGGCGACATCCGCGCCGGCCGGGACGGCGGCGATCTCCTCGGCCGTCGGCCGGAACGGCCCGGCGAGGCAGCACCGCCCTTGCGGGGCCAGGAGGAGATCCCGCCGGTGGCGGCGGCCCTGCTGGCTACTCTGACCGCATGCCTCTTCTTGTCGATCAACTGGCGGGGTACGTGGAGCGGGGTCTGGACGCGGACCTGGCGCGCTGGTTCCCGGATGCGCCCCCGGTCGTGGTGCCCGCCCCGACCCGCCCCCTCGAGCCGTTCCTCACCCGACTCCCGCAGGTCGCCGCCACGGCGCTGGCCGCGTTCGACCGAAAGGTCCGCGCGGGAACGATGAGGCAGTGCCTCGACATCTACGACTGGTCGTATGCCTTCGACTTCGCCGCCAACGGCTGCGCAATCCTGGAGAGCGACCACGCCGCGGAGCTCGGCGACGACGACGTGTGGTCCCTCGGCGCCGACGGCGGGGGCAACCTGTACGTCATGCGCACCGACGGCCGGGTCGCGGTGTGGCTCCACGACGAGGAAGTCATCGAAGAGGGAACGGGCTTCGAGAACCTCGACGTGTTCGTGTGGTCCGCCGTGAGGTACCGGGCGGTCCGCGCGGGCGCCCTCGACCTCGCCTCCGTCGAAGCCGACTTCCACTCGCTTGCGCAACCGGGAGCCCTGGCCCCCGAGATCGGACTCCTCGCCTCCATGTCCTGACGAGGCCCGCCCCGTACCAGTCATCCGTCGTCGCAGCCGTTCGTCGATGGCTGCGACGAGATGCGACCTCGAACCCGAGGCAGGTCCGTCAGCCTCCCAGGATCTCGTCGTTCGGATCGAAGGCGTGGTCGTCGGACGGCAGGTTGTCGAGGATGCCGGAGCGGATCTCGCCGGTGAGTACGGACAGGATGAACCGGGTGCTGCGCACCGGGTGGTACTCCCACTCGGGGCCCCGGCCCGCGTTCGCCATGACGGTCCACTCCTCGGGGCGCACGTTCTCGCCGGTGAGCCAGTAGAGGTGGGCGCCGGTCCCCTCGACGTACGCGAAGGGGAGCAGCCCCGCTCCGTCGGCCGCCAGCTGCTCGGGACGGGGCTCGGGGCCGATCTCCCACAGCCGGGCCAGTACCTCGGCGCGCTCCTCCTTCATGGCCAGGAGGTCGTAGTCGGAGTCGGTGCAGTCGGGCTCCAGGATCCAGATCGTCTCGTCGAAGACGCCTCCGCCGTAGGTGTCGACGAGGTCCTTGAAGTCCTCCGGCAGGGCGCTGCCCAGACGGTTCTCGACCTCGGGCCAGTCCCGCGGCTGACGCTCCGTCGGCGGGGGGACGAGGTGGGTGAGCTGTTCCACGTCAGAGTGCATCGGGGTGTCTCCGGGAGACGGCTCGCTCAGGGCACGCATCAACACCAGCCTCCGGACCATCGACGATGACGGTCGGGATGTTCGACCGCCGGGGTCCGGGTCAGGTGGTGGTCCAGCGCTGCACCGTCTCGTCGTCGTGGGTGAGCCACGTTCCGTCGCCGAGGGGCACGGCGGAAACGCCTGGCGTCTGCGGGTAGTCGAGTCGGGCGAGGGGCCCGAGCGTGTGGGCGTCGAGGAGGAGGTGGGTGCCCTCCTCCGCCCACTGCTCCTCGGCTGCCACGACCAGGATCCGCTTGTCGTCGACGAAGCCCGGGGTGTGGCCGACGAAGCCCCACCCTTCGGGGAGAATCTCGCCGGCCTCGATGACGACGTCGTCACCGCCGTCCTGCGTACGGCAGAGGTAGCCTCCGCCGACGTCCTGGCTGATCACTACGCCTTCCCCACCGAGGCCGACGCAGGGTTCCTCAGCTGTGCCCGCCGCCCGGATGTCGAGCCCGGCGGCGGTGTGGGTGACCAGGAGACAGTGCGTGCCGTCCTGGCCCATGGAAGCGGTGAGCAGGACCTCAGGGCGTGCGTCCGGGAACTGCTGGAAGGCGTACGTCGCCGAGAAGGACGGCAGGACGTGTTCGGCGAGCACCTCGCCGGTGGCCAGGTCGAGGGCGCGGCAGATGTCGCCCTTGGAGAGCCCGTCCGCCCCGGGGGGTCCGGCCATGGTCGCCAGAAGGACACGGCCGGCCGGGTCGGGCGTGCACGCGCCGGAGGCCTCGGGTGAATGCTGCCAGTCCCGGTGGCGGTGTTCCCAGCGGACTGCGCCACCGGGTTCGTGGACGGTGACGGCCTCCCGGGTGCTGAAGGCGACGGCGTCGTCCGGCAGAGGCGAGCAGTAGGTGTCGCAGCCGTCGGCAGCCGGGTCGGTCCACGTGGCACGGGCGGCGACCACCTGAGAAGGATCGGTGCTGACCCTGCTGACGGTGAGCACGCCGTCGTGCCGGGTGACGAGCCAGTGAGCGCCGTCGCGCAGGAGCAGGCCGTCCATGTTCCCCAGTGCCTCGGTGATACCGGGCAGGGCCTCGCGGGCGAGGCTCCGTGCGGGTACGCCGGGGTGTTTCATGTGCTCTTCCTCGTCCGTGTCCCGGGTGTAGCGGCTGGGCCGGTAGAACTGCCGCCGGTGGGTGGCTTTCTCGTCACCATACGTCGGTCCTGCGAGCATGCCCTCGATGCGGATGACGGGTGCGCAGAAGTCCGGACAGACGCTGCGCCGGGCCGCGCCGTGGGTGGGCGGCCAGTCGTCCCTCGGGGTCGTCATGGCGGAAGAAGTCGTAGTGCAGTCCGGTCTCGGGATCGGCGTACCGACCCGGGAAGCGCAGCGGGGTGTGCGCGGTGGCGTCCCGCCATGTCCTTGAGGTGCGTGTCCTTGATCTTGCTCCCGTGCTCGTCGAGCGCGTTCATCGCCTCCCCGTGCCCGGAGGACAGCAGGCGCTGCACGTGGTCGTCGGCGAGCCGGCCGTCGTCGGCGAGGTCGTCCGCGAACTCCCGTGGCGCGTCGGCCATGTCGCGGTACGCGTCCTCGTCGACGTTGGGCCGGTTCACTTCGACGGTGCGCCAGGCTTCGACAGGACCTAGGAACGGTCGAGTGCGCGGGCGAGGAAGCGCCGCGTGGCCTGCTCCCGCGGAGCGGTGAGCATCTGCTCCGCAGTGCCCTGCTCCACGATCACGCCGCCCTCCAGGAAGCAGACCCGGTCCGCGACGCGACGGGCGAAGTCCATCTCGTGGGTGGCCATCAGGATGGTCAGGCCGCGCCGCTTCAGGTCGGCGACGACGTCCAGGACCTCGCCGACCAGTTCGGGATCGAGGGCCGAGGTGATCTCGTCGAAGAGCAGCAGCTCCGGCTCGGTGGCCAGGGCGCGGGCGATCGCCGCCCGCTGCTGCTGTCCGCCGGAGAGCCGGTCGGGGTGTTCGTGCGCCTTGTCCGCGAGTCCGAGGCGGTCGAGCAGCTCGCGGGCCGAGGCCTCGGCCTTCCTGCGCGGGACGCCGTGGACCTTGCGGGGCGCGAGCGTGATGTTGTCCAGCACGCTCAGGTGCGGGAAGAGGTTGTACGCCTGGAAGACGATGCCGATCCGGCGGCGGGCGACGTCGGGGTCGAGCCGGGGATCGGTCAGCTCGGTCTCGCTCAGGTGGACGGTCCCGTCGTCGACGACCTCCAGCAGGTCCACACAGCGCAGCAGGGTCGACTTGCCCGAACCCGAGCCGCCGATCAGGCAGACGACCTGGTGTTCGGCGACGTCCAGGTCGATCGAGCGCAGCACCAGCCGCTCCCCGTACTGCTTGCGGAGGCCGCGGATGCGCAGCAGCGACGTGCTCATCGGCCCGCCTCCGCCCAGGTGCGCCGGGCCGCCCGCCGCTGGAGCCGGTCGGCGAAGCGGGTCAGCGGGATGGTCACCGCGATGAACAAGAGGGCCGCTCCCAGATACGGGGTGTAGTTGAAATCGTAGTCCGCCTTGATCTGCGCGGCCCGCAGTGCCTCGAGCGGACCGAGGACGGCGACCAGTGCCGTGTCCTTCTGCAGGGAGATGAAGTCGTTGAGCAGGGGCGGCAGCACGTTGCGCACGGCCTGGGGCAGGACGACGTGCCGCACGGTCTGCCGCTCGTTGAGGCCCAGGGCCCGGGCGGCGTTCCGCTGAGCCGGGTGGACCGAGTTCAGTCCCGCCCGGAACACCTCGGCGACGTACGCGGTGTAGGAGAGGGTGAGGGCGATCACGCCGAGGAGCCAGGGCTCGGTGGGGGTGCCCTGCAGTTGCAGCGCCGGCAGTCCGAAGCCGACGAGGAAGACCAGCAGCAGGGTCGGTACGCCGCGGAAGACGTCCACGTAGACCGTGGCGGCGAGTCGCAACGGCTGGAGACCCGGTGCGCGGGTCACCCGCACCAGGGCGATCAGCAGTCCCAGGACGAGGATCAGCACCTCGGCTACGAGGAACATCTGGATGTTGAGCCAGAAGCCCCGGAGGAGGTCGGGGAAGGCGGAGCGGAGCTCGGCGCCGTCGAAGAACAGACTGTCGACACGCTCCCAGCCCGGTGAGGCCACCGCGGCCGCGCCTACCGCCACCAGGCCGAGCAGGGTGCAGAGGGTGGAGACCCAGGTGTGGCGGCGCTTGCGGGAGCGGCGGTACCGCTGTCGCTCCCGTTCGTGGTCGCTGGGCCGGTAGCCGGTGTCGAGCGTGCCCGGAGAGGTGGCCGACCGGTCCGGTACGGCCGTCTTGCCGATGTCCACGGCCGGCCCGTTATCGCTTCAGCTCGGGGACGTTCGCAGAGGCGGAGAGCCACTGCGTGGTGAGCCTGGCGAGCGTCCCGTCGGTCCTGAGCTCGTCGAGGGCCTGGTTGACACAGGTGGTGTACCCGCTGTTCTTCGGCAGCAGCAGACCGAACTTCTCGGGGGTGCCGCCCGCGTAGCCGAACTGGCCGACGATCTCGCCGTTCTCCAGCTCCGCCCCGGCCAGGTAGAAGACGGTGGGCAGGTCGGTGACGATCGCGTCGATCTGACCGTTCCGCAGCGCGGTCACCTCGTCCTTGGTGGTGCTGAAGACACTCGGCTGCTTCGAGGGCTTGATCTGGTCGAGTACGGCCTGGTAGCTGGTCGTCGCGACCTGCACCCCGATCCTGGCGTCCTTGAAGGCGCTCAGGGACGTGGCCTTCGCGAATGCGGATCCGTCGAGCGTCAGGATGGCCTGACTCGCCGTGTAGTAACTGGTGGAGAAGTCGACGGCTTTCGCGCGCTGCGGTGTGATGGAGATCTGGTTGATGTCGAAGTCGAAAGCCTTGGGGCCGGGGGCGTACGAATGGGCGAAAGGCTCGACGACCCATTTCACCTGGTCGCGTTCGAAGCCCAGCTTTTCGGCCACCGCGTAGGCCACCGCGCTTTCGAAGCCCTTTCCGTTCGACGGGGTGTTGCTGTCGAACCACGGTTCATAGGCGGGGGAGTCGGTGGCGACGGTGAGCCGGCCGCGCTTGTGGAGGCTCGGGTTGTCGGTCGTGCACCGGGCGGTGTTCTTGGATCCGGCCGCTTCGGGGGTGTTCTGCGGCTGCGGCGCGCAGCCGGCCGCCGCCAGCACGACGAGGGCTGCGGCGGAGGTCGCCAGGGATATGCGGGTACGGGACATCAGAGGTCCTTCGAGGGGAGTCCGGGAGAGGTACGGGAGGGAGGGCCGGTGCTGCGCGCTCAGCGACACAGGTCGGCTGCACAGCGCACGTTGTCCACGTGGCGGCGGCGTACCAGCAGGAGAGTTCCGGACATGCTTTCAGCATTCCGGCTCACGGAGACCGGCGTCAATCGCGAAGACCGTTGCCGGGGTCACGCGTTGATAACATGTCAGCTGGTGAGATGGAATACGCGATCGCCTTGGCGCAGTCCGAATGCCTCCGCCGCGGAACCGCCTCGGACCACGAGTTCGGCGAATCCGACCCCGGAACTCCCGACGGTGATTCCGGGCTCTCCGAGCGGGACGTCGGGGAGTCGTTCGTAACAGCGCACCCGGATGTCGCGGCCGTCGAGCCGGTTGCGTACGAGAAGGCTCTCGGCGGTGTCGTAGCCGGGGAGTTCGGCGGCCGGGCGGTCCAGCTTGCAGTTGCCGAAGTTGTCGACGACGGCGATCCGCACGTCTGCGGCGACGGACGGGCGCACCTCTGTCGGCTGCGCGGGAACGGGGTGGCCGTCCACCAGCCAGCGGGCCAGCAGCGGCGCGTACCAGAGGCTGCGGAACTGGGTTCGTACCATCTCCTCGATCTCGGCCGGGGTCAGCTCGGCCCAGTCGTCGGCGGCGGCTTCCAGGACCTCGCGGACATCGGTGACCTGGACCTCCTTCAGATCCAGGTAGGTCGCCAGTGGGGCGAGGACCCGCTGGTTCAGCGTGCTGACGACCAGGTGGTTCCCGTGACGGAAGGAGCAGAAGGGTACGCCGTTGGGCCAGTGCCCGTCCCTCGGCGCGATGTTGACGAGTACCACGACCGGTCGGCTCGGGCCGCCGATGAGGTCCGTGGAGCGGAGCAGGTCGAGCAGGGTGAGGGCGGCGGCGCCCTCCGGGTCCGGCCCGCCGAGCGGCAGGACGGTCGGCGTGGAGCCGAACAGGGTGGCGATCCGGGTGGACTGGCGGGCGAGCGCGTTGGGGTCCGCGCAGTCGGTGAGGGAGACGACCGGGGGAAGGGGCATGGCGGTACTTCGTCCTTCTGTCGAGGGAGGACACACACGGGGCGGGTGGGGTTCGAGGTGCGGAGGGTCGACAGGCTCGGTGGCGGGGGCCGGGACGACAAAAAACGGACCCTCCGTCTCCGGAGGGTCCGTCGCGTCCTGCGCGCACACGGCTTCGCTAGCGAAGCGCCTCCGGGGGCGGGGGCATCATTCGCATCATGGCGAGGGTGGCGGTGTGCTGCATGGGGTGCACGCTAGCACCAGGTGGAATCGTCTCAGGCGGCATTTCACATAATGGACAACTTCTTCCGTTCGCCCACTTGCGTGGGGCTGGCCGACGGCAGGCGCGGCGGGCGTCCCGCACCGGGAAGGCGCTACGCGACCGGGCGGCTCGGGGTGCGGACTCCGGGGGCGCGCGAGGGTGACAGGGCTACGGCACCGGCCTCGCCGCCCGGCCGGGGCCGACCGTCGCCGCGCCCGCCGGATCGGTGACGCAGCCGGCCCGCTGGTTTGGCAGTCCCAGAAGCGGCAAGCCGAAGCGTAGGCGCGCTCAGCAAACAGTGACGAACAGCCAGCCAGGAGTCCCCATTCAGGAAGGCAGTCATGTCGACCCTGACCACAGTTCTCATCATCGCGGCACTGGTCGCGGCGCTACTGGCGTCCGGTGTCCTGATCCGGGCCCGCGCGGGCACGGGCGGCGGCACGCGCTCCCTGAAGCGCCGCTTCGGCCCCGAGTACGATCGCAGCCTCGAACGGCACGGCGGCGACGTCGAAGCCGCCCACCGCGACCTGCGTGAGCGAGTCGAGCGGTACGGCCACATCCGCCCGCTGACGCTCGAACCAGCGGTCCGCGAGCAGTACGCCGCTCAGTGGACCACGCTCCAGGAGCGTTTCGTCGACGCGCCGACACAGGCCGTCGCCGACGCGGAACAGCTCCTCACCCGGGTCGCCGCGGCCCGGGGCTTCCCGGACCCCGACCGGCGTGACGAACAGCTCGCCGCCCTGTCGGTGCACCATCCGCACCACGTGGAGGGCCTGCGGACGATCCACCGGACGACGCGTTCCGGGTCCGCCTCCACCGAGGAGCTGCGCGAGGCGCTGGTGCACGCGCGCGCCCTGTTCGAGGCCCTGGCCGTCGCCGGGCCCACGGCGAGCGCCGACGTCCGACGGCACGAGACGCCGGTGCGAGGGCGTGGGCCTCTCCTCAAGTCGAAGGGAAGTGGTGCCTGATGGCACGCGAGAAGCAGGAACGGTGGGCAGCGGAGAGCACGGGCGGAGACGCACGGAGCGAATCCGCACCCCCTCCGCCCCCGAAGCCCCCGCCGCCCCTGAGGACCTCAGGCGCGCCGACCGGCTCCGTCGCGCCGACGCCCGCCGGGAGCGAGGGAACTCCTTCCGTGGCCGTTCCCGCCCAGCGCGATGGCGACGCCGCACCGCCGCCCCCCGCAGCTCCGCCGTCCCCGAGACGGCCGGTCGCCGCATCCCCGCCGCCCACCCGGACGTCCGGGTCGGCGTCGGCGAACGCTCGGCAGCCTGTCGTCCCGTCCGGCGACCCTGGCAACCCCGGCGGCCCCGGTGCCACCGGCCGGGGCGGCGGGAGCCGTACGCCTGCTCCTGCCGCGCCGCGTGGAGGGACCACGAGGGACCGGCCTGCCGACGGCCGGACCGCCGACGACGGCCGGAGCTCGGGCCATGGCGACCGAGACGATCACGCGGTCAGCGGCGGTACGGGCGACCGGTCGGGCGCACACCGCCGGCCGGCGACAGACGGATCCGTGGACGGCCCTGCCGGGCAGCTGCTCGGCGGCGACGAACGCGACCGTCTCGGAGAACGCCTGCACCACGCCCTCGCGAGCTTCGTCGACTCTCCCCACGACTCGGTGGTCGAGGCGGCGGAACTGCTCGAGGAGGCCGAACGGCAACTCGTCGCCGCCCTGAGGGACCGGCGTATCGCCCTGCGGGCGGGATGGCAGCAGGACGGCGACCCAGGGCGTGCGTCCCAGGACACCGAGCAGCTCCGGCTCACCCTGCGGACCTACCGAGAGGTGACGGAACGGCTGCTCCGGGCGTGACCCGGAACCACCCGCCCCCTCGCGGTGTGGGAGGAGCCCCCTGGACCCCCAGGGGGCTCCTCCCACGTCGCGACCTCGCCGCAGTCGCCTGCGAGGAGACGTGTCGGCGACCCAGGTCGCCCGATAGTCCGTGACGACGAACTGGCGTACCGCGGCGCAACGCCGCACACCTGTCGCGAGGGCAGCACCTACCCTCCTCCGAGGCAGGCGGGCACTCTCCTCTCTCCGTGCGCAGCGCTGTTCCTCACTCCTTGCCGCGGCCATAATCGGGCCACGGGAGCGGCGTGGGCGGGAGGTTACGGCGTGAGCGGGGGCGACGAACCGAGCCCGGTGCACCGGATGTTCGGCCTCGACACGGTGATCCTCGCGGAGCCGAGGCGTTCGGTCCTGCGCCGGTACAAGGGTCCGAAGATGCGCATGGTGGCGGAGGACGGCACCGCCCTGGCGCACCTTCAGGAGCGCGGCACCTTCGCGTACGTACTCCACGACCTCGACGAGCGCCCGGTCCTGGGAGTCGACCTGGTCTCCGGAAGGGGTGGAATCGCCAGACCGGGTTTCCTGGTGACGGACCCCGAGGGTGATCCGATCGCCGAGGTCCGTTCTCCCGGCCGTCTCCACCACACCCGGCTGCTCGACGTACGGACGGCCGAGCAGGGCGCGTTGCGGATCACCCGCAAGGCCCTGCTGGGCAGGGTGTGGCGTGTGGAGGACGATCGCGACGGAGCGATCGCCGAGGTGACGGTCTCGACGGTCCGCTCTCTGGACGGCCTGCAGGGCTACCGCGTGGTATTCGACCGACGGGCCGGGAGCGAGCAGCGTCGGCTCGTGGTCGGCGGGGTGGTGTGTCTTCAGGTGATCCGACGCTGGCTGAACTCTCCTCAGGGCAATGCCGGCTGACAGGCCGACCGGAAAGCGCATGCTCTGGAGACACGTTCACTGAGGGAGAGACGAAACCCTCGCAGGAGACCACCGGACCAAGGCCGATCACTGCATGTGGGGGATGGGGGATGTGCTTGCAGCCGCCTCTCAGCAGGACGGCCGGACGGCCGTGTCACGAACCGTGGCGGATGCCCGCCGGAGACCGTCAGAGCCGGACGGTCCAGCTGACCGTGGACCTCATCGTCCGGGCGATGCCGCGGTCCCGCACCGAGGGCGTACGGTCCTCGGCCGTGAGTGACAGTGTGTGCCTCCGACGGTCGAGCAGCCGCAGGGCCGGGTCGGACACGCGTACCTCGGTGCGGCCCGCGAGGGACTTCACCTCCCGCCCGTCCAGATGCCAGCGGATCGTGAGCTGACGCCCGTCCGCCCCCGTCAGCCGGGGTACGAGGGCTTTGGCGGTGTCGCCCGCGCGGAGGGTGCGATCGGTGGCCGTGACGGGGGAGGCGATGCGCGCCTCACGGTAGAAGCCGGCGATCATCGCCTCCACTCCGGGCAGGTTGAAGGGCTTGTCGAGGGAGCGCATGAGGGAGTTCTCGGTGGGGCGCCGCAGCCCGGTGACGTAGTAGCCGCCGCCCTCGTACGCGCCGACGGTGCCGCCGTCGGGAGACTGCTCACCGAGCCAGCGGTGCCACTTGGTGCCCCGGTCGGCCATGTCGTCGGCAGCGAGGGTGGTGATGTTGGAGTCCGCCGGCTCGGGACCCAGGTACCGCTCGTAGCCGGGGTAGTCGGGGTAGAAGTACTCGTCGGCGAGCTTGCCCAGGGAGTGGCCGGTCTCGTGGATCGCGACCTGGCCGGACTTCTCGTTGCCCGCCGAGGCCGTTGATATGCCCTCGTAGCCGAGGGTCTCACTGCGCTCGTTGTAGCCCGCGCCGCCGTACTTCGTGCTGTTGGCGAGGACGAGTACCAGGTCGGCCTCCGGCGCCTTCGCGACGTATCCGTCGACCTTGTCCTGGTCGATGCAGAGCAGCCGCTCGATCGTGTCGCACCAGAAGTACGAGCCGAGAGCCGTGTCCCGGACGGTGTCGGGAGAGGGGTCGCCGGAGACGCCGGACTCGTTCGAAACGGCGTCTACGGTCCAGACGTTGAAGAGGCCGCGGTAGGTGGTGTACGGCTCGACGGCCGTCAGCTCGGCCCATTTCCGCTGGGCGTCGGCGTGGAAGCGGGGCAGTTCGGCGACGGTGTAGCCGTCTCCGACGACGACGATGTCGAGCCGGTCGGCGGTGGGACCGTTGTCGACCATCCTGGCCACCTCGCCGTCGGCGGCCACCTCGGGCGCCGTCAGGCGGGAGGCCGCCCGGTTCCGGCCCTCCGCCGGCACATGTGTGTGGCCGGATCCGGCGGACGTCCCGTGTTCCGGCCCCGGTATCTCGACCTCGACCCGGGCCGTGGGGGGCGCCGTCGGGTCCGCGGCCGCGCTGCCGGGGGCGGCGGCGAGTACCGCCGTGAGGGCGACGGTCACTCCGACCGCCATGACTCCTCGTCGTGCTGAACGCATGAAATCAGCCCCTTGCCAGGCGAGTTAAGTGCATCGGTAAATCTACTGAAGGAGTCGCTTAACCTAGGGGGGAGGTGAGGGCGTGCGCAATGCCTCCTGCTTCTGAATACTGGGCAGTTCACGAACCAGGGGGATCCACATGGACGATCCGGCCACGATCGGCCACCGAGTGCAGCGGCTGCGCGCCCAACGCGGAATGACACAGCGACAGTTGGCCGAGCCTTCCTATACCCCCGCGTATGTGTCGACGCTGGAGTCGGGCAAGGTCAGGCCCTCGGAGACCGCACTGCGCTTCCTCGCGGAGCGGCTCGGTACGTCGTACGAGGAGCTGGCCACCGGCAGGCCCGCGCACCTCGCCACGGAGCTGCGGCTCGCTCTCGTCGACGCGCGCCGGCAGCTGGCCACCGGGACGGCGGAGGAGGCCGCCGTGAGCTACCGGCGTCTGCTCACCGACGCGGAGGGCCTCGGCCTCGTGCCCGAGCAGGCCGAGGCGCTGCTCGGGCTCGGCGACTGCGCCCTGGAGACCGGTGAACTGGTCGACGCGGGGCACCACTTCCAAGCCGCCGAGCGGCTCCTCGCCGAGGAGCCGCTGCCCCGCCGCGCACGCGCGATCCGTGGCCGTGCCGTCGCACACCTCCTCGCCGGCGAGCTGCGTTACGCCTGCTACCTCCTCGAGTCCGCCATCGACGAGCTCGGCGCGAGCGGTCTGTCCGACCCCGAGGCGCTGGTCATCCTGTACGCCGCCGTGATCGGCCCGTACATGGACATGGGCGCCCACGCCCGTGCCGCGCACGCCGCCGAGCTCGCCCTGGCGCTCGCTCCGCAGGTCGACGACCCGGCGCTGGTGGCGGGCATGCACCGGCAGGTGGCTCGCACCTTCCTCGCGGAGGGGCGCACGGCTGACGCGGATGCCTCACTGGCCAAGGCGCAGGCGATCTACCAGCAGCTCAGCCTGCGCACCGATCTCGCGCACTGCCACTGGATGCGCGGCTACGTCCAGGCTCAGAACGGGGAACTCGCCTCTGCCGAACAGGAGTTGCGTGCCGCCCGCGACATGCTGAACGTCAGACGCGCGGCACTGTTCACCGCGCACGTGGAGGTGGAGCTGGCCGATGTCCTCCGGCGGCTCGGACGGCACGGCGAAGCGTCGGACCTGCTCTCCGCGTTTCTTGAGCCCGGTGATCGGCACGGCGCCGTGCACGCGGGGGGCGCGCACAGGCTGCTCGGGCTGATCGCCGAGGAGCGAGGGGACAGCGAGACAGCCGAGGAGCACTACGTCATGGCGCTGGGGCTGCTGGAGCGCAGCGGCGCGAGCGGCGACCTCGCCGACCTGTGTCGTCTGCTGGGCGACCTTCTGCGCCGCGGCGGCCGTACCGAGGCCGCGCTGGATGCGTACCGCACGGGGCTCGGCCACCGGTCGCCCCCCGGCACGACGACGCTGGGGCCGGCTCCGACGGCGGTGGCGTTCCCGCGGCACTGACGGCCAGTTCGCTCCAGGCCGTCTCGTCCGGATCCTGCCTGTCCCGGACGAGAACGACGTCGCGCACGGGCCGGTCACCGAGAAGAGACAGGACGTCGTCCACGTTTCATTGCCCTCGGCGCGCACGAGCGGGAACTAGGCTCGCCTCGTGGAACCGCCTGAGCACCGCGCCGAGGGCGCGGGACCGTTCACCACCCGGCTCACCTGGCACCGCCCCGACGGGGGGACGGTGGTGTGGGCGTCGCGCCTCGCACGCAAGCGCGGGGTGCTGTCCGTCCGTACCCACGATGGCCCGGTCGTCATGTCCCCGACTGTCGATGTCGAGGCCCTCGACCGGCTTCGGAGGCTCAACTTCCTCGCCTCGGGTGCGTTCTTCCTGGGCGGAATGCTCTTCGCTCTCGGAGCCGGGGTCGCCCAGTTCGGCTCGGGCGACCCCGTCGAGAGCGCCTCGATCTACTTCACGGGCGGACTGTTCTTCACCGCCGGGGCCTACACCTCGCTCCTGCAGGTACTGAACGCGCCTCGCCACTCCGAAGGGGGCGGCCCACTGACAACGGGCCGGCGGCGGTGGTGGGGGTACGAGCCGATGCGTCTGGACTGGCTCAGCACGTTCGTGCTGTTCGCCGGGACACTCGTGTTCGGAGTCAACCTGCTGGATTCCTTCCTGCAGGGGCTCACCGTGCAGCAGATCAACCGGTTGATCTGGACTCCCGACGTGATCGGGTGCGTGCTGTTCCTGGTCTCGGGTCATCTCGCGTTCGTCGAGATCTGCCACCGCTCCCGGCCCTGCGTCCGCTCACGCAGCCTCGGCTGGTGGGTGACCGCGGTGAACCAGTTCGGGTCGGTGCTCTTCATGGTCGCCGCAGTGGCCGCCTTCACCCGGCCCGCGACCCAGAGCCTGGTCAACACCGACATCGCCAACTGGGGGACACTGTGCGGTGCGCTGTGCTTCTCGCTCGGTGGTGTGCTCCAGGCCTTCGAACGACCCTAGGTCCTGTCGTCGGAATCCCGTC
The DNA here is from genome assembly GCF_055574655.1 of Streptomyces sp. NPDC029956. Classification (NCBI taxonomy): domain Bacteria; kingdom Bacillati; phylum Actinomycetota; class Actinomycetes; order Kitasatosporales; family Streptomycetaceae; genus Streptomyces; species Streptomyces sp. NPDC029956. The sequence goes on from NZ_JBVHZJ010000005.1 coordinate 232,711, forward strand.
GTCGGCCGGAGGACGGGGCAGGCGGGAGTGAGACGACAGGGCGTAGGACTCGGCCGCGCCGCACGTTCCACCGGCTCCCGCCCTGGGCATAGTGGTGGCGTGATCACCAGAAGTGGCGAGGCGGGTGACGGGCGCGACGCGGGCGGCTCGGGCCCTGAAGGTGCCGGTGACGAAGAGGCACAGGTCATCGTGGTGGGGGCGGGGCCGGCGGGTTCCGCCGCCGCGGTGCACCTCGCGAGAGCGGGTGTGGACGTGCTGCTCCTGGAGAAGAGCGGTTTCCCCCGGGAGAAAGTGTGCGGCGACGGGCTCACACCGCGCAGCGTGTACCAGTTGGTGCGGATGGGCATCGACATCGATGCACCGGGGTGGATGCGCAACAAGGGCATGCGCTGGGTCTGCGGCGGCCATCAGGCGGAGCTCGACTGGCCGCGCCTGGGTGCCCTTCCCGACTTCGGGCTCACCCGCAGCCGGCACGACTTCGACGACCTGCTCGCCGCTCACGCCCGCGCCACCGGAGCGCGCCTCCGTACCCACGTGAAGGTGACGGGCCCGCTGACCGACCGGGCAGGACACGTCATCGGCGTGTCCGCCTCCCGTGGACCGGGGCAGGAGCCGGTCCGCTAGCGGGCGCCGTTGGTGGTCGCCGCCGACGGAGCCTCGGCGCGCACGACTCTCGGCCTGGGGTTCGAGCGGGACGACAGGAGGCCCGTCGCGGCCGCTGCCCGGCGGTACTACCGCAGCGAGGCGCGTACGCACGACCCCTACCTGGAGCTCTGGGCCGACCTGCGCTGTCCTCGTACCGGACGGGATCTGCCCGGATACGGATGGGTGTTTCCCCTGGGGGACGGGCGCGTCAACGTGGGCCTCGGCGTCCTGCCGCAGCAACGGCGACGCAGGCCGGTGGACCTGCGAGCGACGCTGGACCACTGGCTGCCCCGCCTGCCCGCGGACTGGGGGCTGAACGAACAGACCGCCGACTCGCCTCTGCGCAGCGCGCCGCTGCCGATGGGACTGAACCGGCATCCGCAGTACCGTCGGGGCGTGCTGCTCGTGGGCGACAGCGCCGGCATGGTCAGTCCGTGGAGCGGCGAGGGCATCGCCCAGGCCATGGAGGCCGCCGAGGTGGCGGCGGACATCATCGCCCTGGCACTGGCCCGCCCGGCCGGACCTCGCCGGGAACACGCCTTGCACCAGTACCCGGCCGAGATCCGGCGCCGATGGGCGCGCTACTACCGGCTGGGCGACCTCGCCGGGGATCTGGTCTTCTCGCGCTCCGGCTTCCGGTCCGTCCTGCATCCCCGTGTGATGGCCTCACCCCGCGTGCTGCACACCCTGGCCCGCCTGCTCACCCATGTGACCGATGAGCCCGCACAGGACACCATCGACGCCGTCCTCCACGGGCTGCTGCGCCTCGTTCCCACGCCACGGAGGTAGATCCGGCCTCCGCGAAGGAGCCCCGGCCGCGAGCTGCTGCCGGTGCCGAGAGGTCGCCCCGGCTCAGACACGGACGACGACGAGGGCGATGTCGTCGCGGGCTCCGCTGGCGACGCCGAGTCGTGCGAGCAGCGCGTCGGCCAGCTGAGCCGGGTCAAGGCCGGCGAGGTCGCGCAGGGCGGTGGTGAGCCGGTCCAGGCCGGTGTCGATGTCCTCGTCGCGGCGTTCGATCAGTCCGTCGGTGTAGAGGACGAGCGTGTCACCCGGGCGATAGGAGGTGCCGGCCTGCGGCCGGGGAACATGCTCGGGCCTGGCTCCCAGCGGCGGGTCGGTGGCCTGGTCCAGCAGTTCGCATGTGCGGTCCGCGTGCAGCAGCACCGGCGGCGGGTGCCCCGCGCTGGAGTAGACGAGCAGTTTGGAGCGGGTGTCCACGAGCACGCTGACGGCGGTCGCCGCGAGCGCGCCGTCCACCGAGCGGGCGTACATGCCCAGCACCTCCAGGGCCCCGGCGGGCCCGGCCACCGCCCGACTGGCCGCGGACAGCGCGCTGCGGAGCATGCCCATGACGGTGGCCGCCTCCAGCCCGTGCCCGACGACGTCGCCCACGGCGACGGTGAACCGCCCCTCGGCCAGGTCGACGGTGTCGTACCAGTCGCCACAGACGTTCAGCGAACCGACCGCCGGCAGATAGCGCACCGCCACGTCACTGTGCCGGGCCAGGTCGGGGGAGTGCAGCATCGCCTCCTGCAAGGTGACGGCGACCTCCCGCTCCCGGGCGTGCGCCGCCCGCAGTTCCTCGTTCAGCCGCTGCAGCTCCCGCGCACGGGCGTACAGCTCGGCCTCCATCCCCTCCTCTCGCTCGGTCATCCGCCGCCCCTCGTTCCGGCCCCGGAACCGGCGTGACCGCATGAACGCCGTCACGTCCTCCACGCGGTGGATGATCCACGCGACCTGCCCGTCCGCGTTTCTGACCGGGGTGTTCACCGGCGACCACCAGCGTTCCTCGAACACACCGGGCTGCGAGACGACGGGGATGTCGTACTTCTGCACCGCCATGGTGTCGGCCTCACCGGTGGCCAGCACCCGCCCCAGCGACGCCCCGAGGTTCTTCACCCCGTCCGCGTCCGGGTCGGCGGGATTGTCGGGGAACGCGTCGAACACGTGCCGCCCGAGCAGATCCTCCCGGGTGCGGCCGGTCGCGTGCAGGTACGCGTCGTTGACGTCCATGATCACCAGATCCGGTGCCAGCACCAGATAAGGGCTGGGCGTCGCGGCGAACAACGCCCCGTGGTCGATCTCCGGCCTCACAGACGTTCCGATCCTCGTCCCGGGAGGAGCCCCCTCAGACCAGCGTACGCAGCGCTCCGGCCGACCGCGCCTCAGCAGGCCCGTGCGGCGGGCAAGCCGCCACCACCCGGCCACTCCACTGCGGTGGCGACGACCTCAAGGCCGCCCGCACCCAGGGCATCGTCGATGCCCTGGTCGAGGCCGACCCGCCGTGCCGGGCCGACAAGGGCTCACCCGGAAGTCGGCGCGAACTGCCGGCCGACGCCCGGTGGATGTCGACGCTGAGCGAGTCGCGGGCGTCGGATCGTCGGCGCGGTAGCGACTGTTGCTGGTCGGTGTCGCGACTCCCGGGAGCGTGGCTTCCGTGGACGGTGGATCGGTTCGGTCGAGCATGACCTCGTGCCGCCGGAGGTTTGGACTGCGTCTGCCCAAAGCTTTGTCTCAATAGTTGTGCAGAATGAAACCAATGCATCAGGCATCTTCTTGTGCGCATAAACGGAATGGCTTCTTCTTTACCTTTCCTTGGGGTGTACTAGAGGCTTGATTTTCGGCTCATTTGTTTCGGTCAAATCGCCCATGATGGGTCATAATTACGTGGAGTGTTGAATTCCATCGACTGAATACCATCCCTCCTGCATTACCTTCCCGTGGTGCGTGCTTGACCTGGATCTACCCCTTGCATAGCCTCCGTTTCGCGCTCGCGTTCTGACCAGACCGAGCTTCGGGCCGTTAAGTCGACCAAGCAGGGGAAATCTATGTATGACGTCATCGTTGTGGGTGGCCGGTGCGCAGGATCGCCTCTCGCCATGCATCTGGCCCGCCAGGGCCACCGTGTCCTCGTGGTGGACCGGGCTTCCTTCCCCAGTGACTCGGTGTCGACCCACTACATCCACCAGGCCGGCCTGCTGCGCCTCAAGGAGTGGGGTCTGCTCGACGAGATCATCGCGGCCAAGACGCCCGCGCTCCGCAAGATGCACTACTCCTACCGAGGCATCGAGCTCAACGGCTTCGCGGAGCCCGTCGACGGTGTCGACGCCGTCTACTGCCCCCGTCGCACCGTGCTGGACGAGATACTCGTCAACGCCGCCCGTCGGGCCGGCGCCGAGGTCGTCGAGGGGTTCACCGTGACCGACGTGGTGGTCTCCGACGGACGCGTCACGGGCATCCGCGGCCGCGAGGGAGACGGCCCGGAACACGAGTTCAGTGCGACGATCGTCGTGGGTGCCGACGGCTTCCACTCCACCGTGGCCAAGAAGGTGGGGGCGGAGCTGTACAACGTGCGCCCCGCCGCCGGGTTCGTCTACTACTCGTACTACAGCGGCCTCGAGTCGTGGGGTCTGCACCACAAGAACGGCTTCAACGAGAAGTGGTTCGGTACCTGGCCGACCAACGGCGATGTCAACATGGTCGCCATCATCGGTGCCAAGCGCCACCTCAAGGAGTTCCGCCAGGACGTCGAGGCCAACTTCCAGGCCGTGATCGACGATGTCTCTCCGGAGATGGGCGAGCAGCTGCGCGACCAGGGCCGACGCGTGGAGGACTTCCGCCCCATGCGCTACCCGGACAACTACTACCGCCGCGCGTACGGCCCGGGCTGGGCGCTGGTCGGTGACGCCGGCTACCACAAGGACCCTTACACCGGCTGGGGCATCACGGACTCCTTCCTGCACGGTGAGCTCCTCGCCGAGCGGATCCATCAGGGCCTTGCGGGCGAGCGCACCATGGAGGAGGCGCTGGCCGAGTACAACAAGCTCCGCGACGAGGAGAGCGCCGGCGTCTACGACTTCACGACGACGCTGGGTGAACTCACCGAGCTGCCGCCGTTCTTCAAGGCGACGATGAGCGCGATGAGCAAGTCCCAGGAGTGGACCGACAAGATGCTGGGCCTGATCGGCGGCATCGTCCCGGACTACGAGATCTACGCCCCGGACGCCCTGGAGCGGCTCTACGACGCCGCCGGCGTGCCGGAGGCCGAGCGGATCTACGACCCCGCCGGCTGACCGCGGCCGGCTGCCTGCCGCCGCCCCCTCCGGACCGCCCCCGGGGAACCCCGGATCCGGGATCAGGGGTTGTCCCGGATCCCGTGTCCCGGATCAGCGCCTCTCCGTCGAGCGCCCGGTGCGCCTCTGCCCACGCTCGCGTCGGTGGCTTACGCACCCATGCGCACCCATGCGCGCCGGCCTCGTCATGCACCGCCCCTTCCACGTCCGCGACGGACACCCGTTCCGGGCGGTGTCTCCCGAACGCACGGCCCCTCGGCGTCCCGTGACGGACGATCGCTCCGGCATCGGCGTCTCCCGAAGACCACGGGGGACACCGATGACCGGTCCGTCCCCTTGCGCCGGCGCGCCGGGCCCGTCCGGACGATCACAGCTCCTGTTCGGACGATCGCCACTCCCGTCCGGACGATCACAGCTCTTCCTCTTTCTCCAGCAGCACCCCAGTCACTCGCCGTCCAGGCGCGCGCGTGGCCCGGTGCGGCCTGTCCGAACAGGCCCCGGACCACGGCAGCGCCGGCACGGCACCACTCCATGCGCTTCGCCTTCGAGGGAGTCCCGCAGATGACGCGTGCGTCCAGCATGTTCGACCTCATCAGTGAGCAGGATGAGGACAGGCCCTACTTCGAGACCGGCGGCATCGGCAGGTCGCACGGGTTCTACACGGGCGAGGAGCAGTTCCGCAGGGAGATGTCCCGCATCTACGGCCGGCGCTGGCTCCCGGTCGACCACGTCTCCCGCCTGAAGGAGAAGGGCGCCTACAGCACCCTCAACATCGGCTCCGGGTCGATTCTGCTCATCCACGGTGACAACGGAATCCAGGGCTACCACAACTACTGCCGACATCGCGGCTACAAGCTCGTCGAGGAGGCCACCGGCAAGCGCCAGAGCCTCGTCTGCCTGTACCACTGCTGGGTCTACGACCGAAATGGCAAGCTCAAGAGCCTCAACGGCACCTACATGGACCACTTCTTCGACAAGGAGAAGAACGGTCTGCTGCCCGTGCGGACCGAGGTCCGCTTCGGTGTGGTCTTCGTGGCGCTCTCCGACGACGCGCCGGACCTCGACGAATCACTGGGCGAGTTCGGCGAGTTCGCCAAGGCCTACGACCTCACCGATCTGGAGTGCGTCGAGGCGAAGGACTACCCGGTCGCCTCGAACTGGAAGCTCGTCGCGCACAACGTCAACGAGAGCCTCCACTTCCCGACCGCCCACAAGGACCTGCACCGCATCACCGACTTCGACGACGCGGGCACCTACAGCCTCCGGGGCGACATCGTCGGCGCCTGGCAGTCGATCCGTACCGGCTACAACTCCGTCTCCGTGTCAGGGCGCAGCACCCGCACGCCCATGCCGAACGTCCCTGAGGGCGACCTCCAGAAGATCAACTGGATCACCATCCTGCCCAACCTGCTCTTCGGGTTCACGGCCGACTACGTGATGATGCAGTGGGTCTGGCCGGAGAGTCCCGGCACCTGCTTCGTCCGCCACTTCTGGCTGTTCCACCCCAGCGAGACCGCCAAGAGCGACTTCTCGCACGAGGACGTCTTCGCGCTGTGGGACAAGGCCAACTACGAGGACTGGGAGATGTGCGAGCGGACCCACCGCGGCCTCTCCAACCCGCTGTGGAGCCCCGGTCAGCTCTCCTACGACGAGGAGGTCGTCGCCCAGATCGACGCCTGGGTCATCCGTGAAACCGCCGAAACCACCGAGGCTCCAGAGGACGAGAGCGCCGAGAGCGCCGGGGCCGCCGCCTCCGAGGCCTCCGCCCCCTCCGCCGCCGAGAACGGTGGGGCCGCCGAACCCGGAAAGGCGGAGCGGTGAGCACGAAAGCCAACTGCTACCTCATCGGCGGCACCCGCGTCCTCACCCAGTGCGCCACCCGGCTCCTCGACGCCGGTGCGACGATCGAGGGCGTCCTCAGCCACGACCCCGCCGTCGTCGCCTGGGCCGCTGCCCACGGCATCCCCGTGCACGACCCGGCCGGCGACCTCTTGGCGCTCCTGTCGGAGCGGCCGTTCGACTACCTGTTCAGCATGGTCAACTTCCGGATCCTGCCCGGAGCCGTCCTCGACCTGCCGAGGATCGCCGCGATCAACTTCCACGACGGCCCGCTGCCCCGCTACTCCGGCAGTCACGTCCCGGCCTGGGCCCTGTACGAGGGCGCCCCGCGGCACGCGGCCACCTGGCACCTGATGACCGAGGCCGTCGACGCCGGCGGAGTGCTCCTGGAGCGCTGGTTCCCGGTCCGAGACCACGCCACCGCCCTCTCCCTCACGTACGAGGCGGCCGAGACGGGTATCGAGCTCTTCGCCGACCTCGTCCCGCACATCGCCCGGCGCACCCTGCCCGAGATCCTCGACACGAGCGGCCGCCAGCGCCGCTTCTACCGCCGGTCCGCGCGCATGGCGGGCGGCGGTGTCATCCACGCCGGCACCACCGCCGCCGAGGCCGTACGGCTCGTGAGGGCCCTGGACCACGGCTCCTTCCCCAACCCGCTCGGCGTGCCCGCCCTCGTCACCGAACAGGGCGCCGTCTACACCCGGCAGGCCCGGCTGATCCCACGCGACGAGACCCGCACCGCGACCACGGTGCTGTCCGTCACCACCACGGCCATCACCCTGGCCGCCCCCGACGCCGACCTCGTCCTCAGCGACTGGCGGGCCGTCGACGGAAGCACCCTCAGCGGCCAGGCCGCCGCCCAGCGGCTCGGCATCGCGCCCGGCGCCGCCCTCCCGGCCGTCTCGGAAGACCGCCTGGCCGACATCGCCGACGCCCAGAAGCGCCTGCGCCCCCACGAGCCGTGGTGGCGCGCCCGGCTGGAGGACGTGCGGCCGGTCCCGCTGGCCGCCGACGACTTCTCCGCGGCCACCGCCCACTACGGACACTACGAGTTGGCGTACGTCCCCGCCTCACGCGACGAGAGCGTCGCCGTCTTCCGTGCCTTCCTCGCGGCCGTCGCCGAGCGCGCCGGCGACGAGGTCTTCGACTTCGCCTGGTCCCCGTCGGCCGCCCGCGTCCTCGCGGAGCGCACGCACGGGCTGACCGCCGCCCGCTTCCCCGTCCGCTACGACGGCGGGACCGCCCGTTCCCTGCGGGGGAGGCTCGACGAGGCCGCCGCCCGCCACGGCTACACCGGAGACCTCGAGGTCCGCCTCGGCCTGGCCGGACGGCCGCTCGGCGCCGACGAGCCGAGCTTCACCCGCGTCATGGTGCTGGAGCGCGATCCCGGCGAGGAGGCGTCCGCCGACCCCCACACCGAGATCGCCCTGCTGTGCCTGAGCGACGGCCCGCCCACGATCTTCGTGCGGGAGACCGCCATGGGCGAGGACGAGGCACTGGACTTCGTCGAGCGCGTCGAGGACCTGGCCATGGCGGCGCTGCTCCAGGGCGACGAGCCGCCGACCGAGTCCACCGACTCCGCCTCCACCGATGCCACCGATGCCACAGCCCTCGCCGGGGAGCCCACCGAGGACACTGACGCGGAGTCCGGCGAGCGGACCGGCGGCCCGACCGCACTGGACCTCTTCGCCGCCGCGGCGGCGGAGCGGCCCGGAGCCGTCGCCGTACGCGCCGGGAACCGCACGCTCGACTACGCCGGTCTCGACCGCTGGGCGGACGCCGTCGCGGCCCGCCTGCACGACGAGGGCATCGAGCCGGGCTCGGTGGTCGGCGTCCTGCTGGAGCGCGACACCGCGCTGCTCCCCGCCATGCTCGGCATCCTGCGGGCCGGCGCGTCCTTCCTGCCCCTGGACCCGGGCTACCCCGTGGACCGGCTGCGGCGGTACGTGGACGTCTCGCGCTGCGAACTCATCCTCACCGACGCACGCACCCACGAACTGGGCGCGTCCCTGGGCCCCGCGCGGCAGGTGCCCGAGTCGGACGGAGCGGCCCAGGCCGTACCCCCGCGCGTGACCGCCGACGACCTGGCGTACACGCTCTTCACCAGCGGCTCGACCGGCGACCCGAAGGGCGTCGAGATCGGCCACGGGGCACTCGCCGACTTCCTCACCGGCATCGGCGAACGCCTGGGCGTCACCGCGGACGACACCGTCCTCGCCCACACCACGGTCGCCTTCGACATCTCCCTCCTGGAGCTGCTGCTGCCGCTCACCGTCGGCGCGACGGTCGTCCTCGCCTCCCGCGAGACCTCGGCCGACCCGTACCGGCTGGCCGAGGTGGCGAGCGGGGTCTCCGTGGCCCAGGCCACCCCGAGCCTCTGGCGCCTGCTGCTGGGGACCGGCTGGACCCCGCACGCCGGGCTGACCGTCCTCTCCGGCGGCGAGGCCCTCTCGCCCGCCACCGCCGAGCGGCTGCACGAGTCCGCCCGCGCCCTGTGGAACCTGTACGGCCCGACCGAGGCGACGATCTGGGCCGCGGCCCACCGCGTCGACTCGGTCGGCGCCTTCCTGCCGCTCGGCGAACCCCTGCGGCACATGGAGCTGCACGTCCTGGACGAGGACCTGAACCCGTGCGAGCCCGGGAGCACCGGCGAGCTGTACCTCTCCGGTACGGGGCTGGCCCGCGGCTACGCCGGACGGCGGGACCTGACACGGGAGGTCTTCGTCGACCACCCCGTCACCGGGACGCGGCTCTACCGCACCGGTGACGAGGTGCGCCTGCACGCGACCGGCGCGATCGAGTGGCTCGGCCGGTCCGACGCCCAGGTCAAGGTGCGCGGCCACCGCATCGAGCCCGCCGAGATCGAGCGGATGCTGGAGAGGATCGACGGCATCACGGCCGCCGTCGTCGTCGCGGCGCGGTTCGAGGGCCGCGGCGAACTGAGGCTCACCGCCTACCTGGTGGGCGACGCCATGCCGGGCAAGTCGCGGCTCGACGCCCTGGTCGGCGCCACCCTGCCCGCCTACATGGTGCCGGACGCCTATGTGAACCTCGACGTCCTGCCGCTCACCGACAACGGCAAGGTCGCCCGCGCCAAGCTCCCGCTGCCCACGCGCGACACCATCCTGCGCTCCGGCGAGGAGCCGGAGCACGCCGCGGAGCCGCCGAGGAGCTCCGTGACGGCGCCCCGGACGACGGCGGCACCGGAGCCCGCGGCGGTCGCGGAGCCGGACCCCGCGACGACGGTCGGGGCCACCACAGCGCCCGCCGGAGCCGAAGCGCCCACCGTGCCCGAAGCGACGGCCGATTCCGGTATGACGGAAGAGGCGCTGGCGCGGTCCATCGCAGAGGTCTTCGCGGACACGCTGGACCACTCCGGCTTCGACGTCCACGCCAACTTCTTCGACCTGGGCGGCGACTCGGTCAACGTCACCGTCGCCGCCGCGCGCCTGAGCAGCGAGCTGGGGACCTCCGTCACCGCCCCCGCGATCTTCGCCACGGGCACCCCGGTGAAGCTGGCCCGCCTCCTGGGCACCGAGGGCGTCGTGTCGCTGCGCGACCAGGAGACGGGGACGGCACCGGCATCGGCGTACACGACGGCCGAGACCACTGCCGAGCCCGCCGCTCCGGCGCCTGCCACACCCGTCACTGCGGTCACGTCGGCGACCCCGCCCACGCCCGCCGCCACCCCGTCCGTCGCCGCGTCCGCGCGGCCGGCCGACGACGACGCCCTCGCCGTCATCGGCATGGCGTGCCGGTTCCCCGGCGCCGGCACCCCGGACGAGCTCTGGCAGAACCTCGTCGGCGGCGTGTCCAGCATCGGCGCCGCCCCCGAGGGCAAGCGCGGCTGGGCCCACCTGTGGTCCGAGGCGGGCGCCGACGACGTGCGGATGGGCTGGGTCGAGGGTGTCGAGTACTTCGACGCCGCCCGCTTCGGGCTCACCGACCGCGAGGCCCGCCGCATGGACCCGCTCCAGCGGATGCTGCTGAGCGTCACCTCCGAGGCACTGGAGAGCTCCGGCCGGGACCACACCTCCCTCGGCGCCTCCACCGGCGTCTTCGTCGGCGCCATCGCCAGCGACTTCCCGGAGATCGTCGCCCGGAGCATCGGCCACTCCGACCCGCACGTGGCCACCGGCACGGCCCCCTCCATGGTGGCCAACCGCCTGTCCCACGTCTTCGACTGGTCCGGCCCGAGCTTCGCCGTCGACACGGCCTGCTCGTCGTCCCTCGTCGCCCTCCACGAGGCCGCCCTGCACCTGCGGGCCGGTGAGATCGACGCAGCCGTGGTGGCCGCCGCCAACCTGGTGCTCACCCCGGCCAAGACCCGCTCCTTCACCCGCAACGGCATGCTCTCCCCGCAGGGCGCCTGCCGGGCCTTCGACGACGCGGCCGACGGCTACGTGCGCGGCGAGGGCGCCGGCGCCCTGATCCTCAAGCGGCTCTCCGACGCCGAACGCGACGGGGACCCGGTCCTCGCCGTCATCCGCGGCACCGCCGTCAACCACACCGGCGGCAGCGCGGGCTTCCTCACCGCGCCCAGCAGGCCGGCCCAGGAAGCCGTGCTGCGCCGAGCGCTGGCCCGCTCCGGGCGCACCGCCGCCGACATCGGCTACGTCGAGGCGCACGGCACCGGCACCCAGCTCGGCGACCTCATCGAGCTGGAGGCCCTCCACGCGGTCCTCGGCGAGCACGCCGGCCGCACCCCGGTCGCGGTGGGCTCCGTGAAGACCAACCTCGGCCACCTGGAGCCCGCCGCGGGCATCGCCGGCCTCATCAAGACGGTGCTGGCGCTCCAGGCCGCCCACATCCCGCCGTCCCTGAACTACGAGACTCCGAACAGGTCGTTCGACTTCGACGGCTCACCGTTGTACGTGGCCGACCGGCTCCTCCCGTGGGGCCCCGGCCCACGCGTCGCGGGCGTCAGCAGCTTCGGCTTCGGCGGCGCGAACGCCCACGTCGTGGTCGAAGCCGCACCGGGCACGGAAGAAGACGACACGGACTCCGGTCCCCAGCTGCTGGTCCTCTCGGCCGGCTCCGACGACGCGCTGCGCACCCTCGCCCGCCGGCTCGTGCTCATGCTGCGCTCCGCCTACTGCCCCTCCCTGGGGGCCCTGGCCGAGGCGAGCCGACTGCGGCCGGCCGGGGTGCACCGGCTGTCGTGCGTGGCCGACAGCGCCGAACAGCTCCAGGACAAGCTCCAGCTGTTCCTGGCCGGCGTCGAGGAGGTGCGCTCGCTCCACGTGGGGGTCGCGTCCGCGGCGGCGAGCCCGCACGACCTGCCCACCGGAACCCCCGCGGGTCGCGGCGAACTCGCTGTCGCCGCAGCGGCGTTCGTCGCGGGCACCGACCTCGCCACCGGGCCGCGCCGCCGGGCGGGGGTGCGCTTCCCGACCGCGCCGCACGCCGAGAAGTACCTGTGGCTCGAACCCGCGCAGCAGCAGGAGCCCCCGCCCGCTCGTACCCGCAGCACGTGGACGGAGCACCCGGAGGCGGCGGAGCACCTGGTCCTCGGCCGGCCCACCCTGCCGGGCGCCGGGTACCCGGCCAAGGTCGCCGACTTCCTCGGCCGGGACCGCTTCGGTCTGCGCGACCTCACCTTCCGGGCGGCCGTCGAGGCCCCCGCGACCCTCACGGCCGCACGCGACGGCGACGCCCTCGCCTTCCGCGACGGCTCCGGCGCCCTGGTGTGCACCGCTACGCTGACCGCGCCCGAGCAGCCGGCGCTCGCCGTCCCGCCCGCCGCGCAGCGCTTCACCGAGGTCGGACTCGACGCGATGTACGCCGCGTTCGCCCGCGCCGGGCTGGACTACGGCACCGGTTTCCGCACCGTGGCGTCCCTGTCGGTCGCCCCCGGGGAGGCCGTGGGCGTACTGCGCGGCGACGCCGCCGGGACCGTGGACGCCCGGCTCCTGGACGGCGCCTTCCAGATCGCGCTCGCCGCCTGCGGCGCGCAGGGACTGTACGTCCCCTTCACCGTCGAACGGCTCACCGTCCTCGGCCGGCTTCCCGCCACCGCCAGGGTGTACGCCCGGCGCGACCGGGACTCCGGGCCGGACTCCGGGCTGCTGACCGCCAGCCTGGTCGTCCTCGACGGCGACGAGCCCGTGCTGGAGGCGCGGGGCGTCACCTGGAAGCGGCTGTCCTCGGCCCCGTCCGGGCCGGGGGGGGGGGGGGGGGGGGGGGGGAGGAGAAGACCGACGCCCGGGAGGAGCGCCCTCTTCCCCCCCTGCCCCCGTAACGACCCCCACCTCCGCCCCCCCCCCCACCCCCACCCCCCCC
>NZ_JBVHZJ010000006.1:0-60768 GCF_055574655.1 Streptomyces sp. NPDC029956
CGGATGTGGAAGCCCAGTAATGGGTGGAGCTGACCGGTACTAATAGGCCGAGGGCTTGTCCTCAGTTGCTCGCGTCCACTGTGTTAGTTCTGAAGTAACGAACTGTGCTGATTCCGGTTGGTTAACTTCATAGAGTTTCGGTGGTCATAGCGTTAGGGAAACGCCCGGTTACATTCCGAACCCGGAAGCTAAGCCTTTCAGCGCCGATGGTACTGCAGGGGGGACCCTGTGGGAGAGTAGGACGCCGCCGAACAATTTTTAGCCTCAACCCCCGGACCTTGTCCGGGGGTTGAGGCATTTTTGCGTTCGGCTGCTTTCAGCCAAAGATTGATGCGCGCATGACATCTCGTGCTGGCCGTGACACGCTCCGTGGCGCACTCCGAACCCGGGCGGCTCCGGTGAGCGGCTCGGGTTCCCCCCACCCACAAGCTGTGGCAAGGAGAGCGACATGAAGTACACCCCCACCCTGACCGGCTTGGCCGCGCTCGTGATGGCGGTCGGCATCGGTGTTCCCACGTCGGCCCATGCGAGCGTCACCGTGGCCGGCGCGGAGGTCGACGGCGTGATCGTCGTCTCCGGGAACACCTGTAGTTGGACCGGAGCCGACGCCAGTGCCGTTCCGCCGAGCGCGCTCACCGTCGACCGGTCCACGATCAACAAGCCGGGAGGGAATCTGACCTGTGGCGGGGGGATCACCGCCTCGCTCAACAACAATCCGGCCTTCACCTTCGACGACGCCGCCGGCACGGCGACGACGGACGTCATCGACCTCACGGGGAAGCAGTCGTTCGTCTCCTGCCGCTACAAGGTGACGAACATCCTCTGGAACCGGGACGGAGCCACCAGGAAGTATGTGAACACCCCCTTCACGGCCACCAAGGTCTCGGGCTCGTTCCTGTGTCCGGGTTCCTTCAGCGCCGCGGCCGGGGAGGCCTCCGTCGTGTTCCGTTGATCCGGAGCGCCACGCGTGATCGATGGCCGGTGCGGCGTTCTTCGCCGCACCGGCCATCGGTGCTCGGGGCTCTACAGGCGGCCGGCTGCCTTCAGGGCGAGGTACGCGTCGGCCAGGGCAGGGGCGAGAGTGTCGGGGGAGGCGTCGACGACCGTGACGCCGTGGCGGCGGAGCTGGTCCGCGGTCCGGGAGCGCTGGGACCGGGTCTGGGTGGCCGCCGCGGCCTCGTAGACGCCCTCGATCGTGCCGCGGGTCGTCGCCATGCGAGCGATGTGAGGGTCGGAGACCGAGGCGAGCAGGACCGTGTGGCGCTGAGCGAGCTGCGGCAGCACCGGGAGGAGGCCCTCCTCGATCGGAGCGGCGTCGAGGCTCGTCAGAAGGACGATCAGCGAGCGGCGGGGAGCGCGTGAGAGGGCCGTCGCGGCCAGGCCGCGGGCGTCGGTCTCCACCAGCTCGGGTTCGAGCGGGGCGAGAGCGTTGACCACGGCGGGGAGGACGTCGCCGGCGGAGCGGCCCTGGACCTGGGCGCGGAGCCGCCGGTCGTAGGCCAGGAGGTCCACGCGGTCACCCGCGCGGGACGCGAGAGCGGTGAGCAGCAGAGCCGCGTCCATGGACGCGTCCAGACGGGGGACGTCGCCGACGCGGCCGGCCGAGGTGCGGCCGGTGTCGAGGACGATCAGGATGTGGCGGTCGCGCTCCGGGCGCCAGGTGCGGACGGCGACCGCGGTCTGGCGGGCGGTCGCCCGCCAGTCGATCGAGCGGGTGTCGTCGCCGGGGACGTACTCGCGGAGGCTGTCGAACTCCGTGCCCTCACCGCGCGTCAGGACGCTGGTGCGGCCGTCGAGTTCGCGGAGGCGGGCCAGGCGGGACGGCAGGTGCTTGCGGCTGGTGAACGGGGGCAGGACGCGGACGTTCCAGGGAACCTCGTGGTTGCCCTGACGGGCCGCCAGGCCCAGGGGGCCGTACGAGCGGACGGTGATCCGCTCGGCCCGGCGGTCACCGCGGCGGGTCGGACGCAGGCTCGTCGTGAGGCGGCGGCGTTCGCCGGCGGGGACTGTCAGACGGTGGCGTGAAGAGGCCTGTTCGGTGCCGGGGAGCCAGCTGCTGGGGGGCCATGCGTCGCGGAGCCGGGCGCGGAGGGGGCGGCGGGACCGGTTGGTGACGGTGAGCTCGACGCGTGCCGCGTCACCGAGTCGAACGGATGTATCACCACTTCGGGTGAATTGGAGCGTTCGTACTGGTGCCGCCATGGCGTAGTCGCACAGAATTGCGAGGGAGAGGGGCGCGTTCACCGCGAGCATCCCCGCCCAGCTGGGGGCGAGGACGCCGACGGGGATCGATCCGAGGGCGGCGAGCAGCGCTGTTCGTCCGGTGAGGGCCATGGGGCGCCGTTCTCAGCGGGGGACGGGGACGTGGGCGAGGATCGAGTTGATGACGGAGTCGGGGGTGACTCCTTCCATCTCGGCCTCGGGCCGCAGGTGGATGCGATGACGCAGGGTGGGGAGAGCGAGGGCCTTCACATCGTCCGGGGTGACATAGTCCCGGCCGGTGAGCCAGGCCCAGGCGCGGGCGGTGGAGAGCAGGGCGGTGGCGCCTCGGGGGGAGACCCCGAGCGTGAGTGAGGGGGATTCACGCGTGGCACGACAGATATCGACGACATAGCCGGCGATCTCGGCGGAGACCGAGACCTTGGCGACGGCATCCCGGGCGGCTTCGAGCTCGGCGGGGCCTGCGACGGGGCGGACACCGGCGGCCTTCAGGTCGCGGGGGTCGAAGCCCTCGGCGTGACGGGTGAGGACCTGGATCTCGTCCGCGCGAGAGGGCAGAGGAACCGTCAGCTTCAGCAGGAAGCGGTCCAGTTGGGCCTCGGGGAGGGGATAGGTGCCCTCGTACTCGACGGGGTTCTGGGTCGCGGCCACCAGGAAGGGTTCGGGCAGGGCGCGCGGGGTTCCGTCGACCGTGACCTGACGCTCCTCCATCGCCTCCAGAAGAGAGGCCTGGGTCTTCGGGGGCGTGCGGTTGATCTCGTCGGCGAGCAGGAGATTCGTGAAGACCGGGCCGGGCTGGAAGGAGAACTCGGAGTTCCGGGTGTCGTAGACCAGGGAGCCGGTCACGTCGCTCGGCATCAGGTCGGGGGTGAACTGGACGCGCTTGGTGTCGAGTTCGAGTGCGGCGGCGAGCGAGCGGACCAGCAGGGTCTTCGCGACGCCGGGCACGCCTTCGAGGAGAACGTGTCCGCGGCAGAGCAGGGCGACGACGAGACCGGTGACGGCGGGGTCCTGGCCGACCACGGCCTTTCCGATCTCGGTGCGCAGGGCCTCCAGGGAGGCGCGGGCGCTGTCCGAGTTCGCAACGGTCTCGGGGGTCGGGGCGCTCATGAGGTGCGTACCTCTCTTTCGAGGGCGTCGAGTTGGTCCGCCAGGCGGATGAGGGTGGCGTCGTCGGCGGGAGCCGGGCCGAAGAGGAGGTGCCGGGGGTCCGCGGTGGTCTCGGGGAGACGGGCGGAGAGTGCGGGGAGGAGGCGATCGGCGGAGTGGGCGTCCTGGACGGGGACCCCGAGCAGCGGGGCGATCCGGGTGCGGGTCGCGGTGCGCAGCACCGAGGCGGCGCGGTCGCGGGCGTTGGCCTTGCGGTACAGGCGGGCGCGGCCCTCGGTTGTCTCGGAGGCGCGGAGGGCGACGGGGAGGCGTTCGGTCACCAGGGGGCCGAGGCGTCGGGCGCGCCAGATGGCGGCGAGCAGGGCCGCGAGGGCGAGCTGGAGTGTGCCCCACAGCCAGCCGGAGGGGATGAGGGAGAGGAAGTTGCCCGTGGTGTCGTCGTCGGGTGCGTCGGCGGCGGAGGCATCGGTCAGGGAGGGGAGGTACCAGACGAGATGGGGCCGGGAGCCGAGGAGTTGCAGGGCGAGCGAGGCGTTGCCCTGCTGGTCGAGACGCTTGTTGTGGAGGATGTCGGGCGAGCCGAGGAGGACGGTGTCGGTGGCGCCCTGCCCGGGGAGGCGGAGCAGGGTCGGCAGGCCGTCGGAGGGGTAGCAGGAGTCCGCGGTGGTGCCGGGGGCGGTGCGGTAGCGCTCGCCGCCGAGGTCGACGCTGCCGGCGCGGGTGGCCTCCGCCAGGGTGCAGGAGGGGGCGCGGTTCGTCACGGGGGTGCTGGTCGAGGCGGTGACCCCTGGGGCGAGGGCGTCGAGGGAGGGCTGGCCCGCGCCCACGAGGACCGTGCGGCCGGAGGAGCTCGTCATGGTCCGGCGGAGCGTGGACTGCTGAGAGGGCGTCAGCAGGTCGGGTGTGGTGACCAGGAGGGTCGCGTCGGGGTCGGTCGCGGCGGTGGCCTCGTCGAGGGTGGTGGCGAGGGTGAGCTCGATGCCACGGGACGTGAGGAGTTGGGCGACTGCCCGGCTGCCGTTCGGGTCGGCGGAGCGGGGGTCGAGGGCGCCGTGGGCGTCGGAGGAACGCAGCGTCGCGAGGGCCAGGCCGCCGATGAGGATCAGGGCGAGGACGAGGGCCGCGCCGCGGGCCCGGGTCCAGAGCTGGCGGGCGGAAGGGGCGGTCGACGTGGTGGTGGCCGGGCGGCTCATGCGGGCGTTCCCGTGGAGGCGGTGTCGAGGAGGGGACGGGTGCGCTCCAGGGCGGTGTCCAGTTCCTCGATGCGGCGGTACGCGGGCTCGTCGGCGGTGCGGCCGCCGTATGTGACGTCGTCGAAGACACGGACGGCGAGGCGCAGGTCGTCCCCGTGGGTGGGGAGGGAGCGGCTCGCCTCGGCGGCGGCCTCGTCCGCGGTGCGGCCGGGGCGGGGGTCGAGCAGGGCGCGTTCCTCGAGGGAGCGGACGATGGCCCGGGTGCGTTCCTGGACGGCCTGGTTCCAGTGGCCAGCGGAGGCGTGGCGGGCGGCGGCCGCCCGGTGGTCGCCGGCGGTGCGGGGGCCGTCCGCGAAGAGGGAGTCGCCGGAGGCGCCCGGTGCGCGGCGGGGGGTGCCGAGGCGCCACCAGAGGGCGGCGACCGCGGCGATCACGAACAGGACGACCACGACGAGGCCGATCGCACCGCCGGGCGTGGCACCCGACGCAGCCTCGAAGAGGTCACCGACCCACTCCCAGAAGCGGTCGAGGCCGCGCTGGAGGAGGCTCGGGTCGTTCTCGTGGTACATCGGCTTTGACAGCTCCCGTTCCGCCGCCTCCTGGGCGGGGACGCGGGAGATGTCCACCGGGATGTCGTCGTCGGCGCGGAGCCGCGCCAGTGCCGTGGTCGTTCCCCCCGTGACCGTCACGGCATCAGCCTCCGACGGAGTGGGTGCCCGGGGTGGGGCCGTAGCCGGGGATGCCCGCGGCCCGTGCCAGTTCGAGGTCCAGGGCTTCGCGGCGGATGCGCTGGTCCACGTAGAGGAGGACCGTGACACCGGCCGAGATCGGATAGGTGATCGCGCTGGTGATCACACCACCGATGCCCGTGATGATCAGGAACGGCCAGCCGAAGGTGGTGGACGCGCCCGAGAGCATGCCGGAGAAGCCGTCTCCGTCGACCGCGATGCCGAGGATGGTGAACGGGATCGCGATGATCATGGAGAAGATGAAGATCAGCAACTGGGTGAGGATCGTGATGCCGAAGATCCGCCACCACACGCCCTGAACCAGCTTTGCCGAGCGCTTCAGAGACTGGGTCACGCCGCCGCGCTCCAACATCAGGGCTGGGGAGGCCAGGCTGAAGCGGATCATCAGCCAGACGGCCGCCACCACGGCGCCGAGTCCGCCGAGCAGGGTCAGGGCCGCACCAGCGGCACCGCCGATCAGAAGACCGGGGAGCAGGCCGACCATGACGATGGCGGCGCTCATCGCCGCGAGCAGCAGCGTGAGGCCGATGAGCTGGAGGAGGCGAGGTCGGGCCTCCTGCCAGGCGGCTCCGAGCGAGACCGGGCGGCCGAGGACGGCGCGGCTGATGACAACGGTCAGCAGGGCGGCACTGACCAGGGAGGCCATCAACGTCACGAGCAGGGCGGGGCCCAGGCCGATCAGGGACGACTGCGCCGCGTCGAGGGACTGCTCGAGCGCTTCGGCGGGGGTCGCGTCGGGGCTCGCCGCAGGAACGTCGGGGGCGAGGTACCGCTGGGCCAGGATGTTGGCGATCTGGGAGATCACCGCGACCGTGACCGTGATGGCGAGCACGGTGCGCCAGTAGGTGCGGAGGGTCTTCACCGCGCCGTCGAGGATCTCGCCCATGCCCAGCGGGCGCAGCGGGATCACTCCGGGCTTCGCGGCCGGCGGCCGGCCCCAGTGGACGTTCGGGGGAGGAGCTCCCCAGCCCTGGCCCTGGCCGGGGGCCGGGGGCGGGGTCTGGCCGGTCGGCGGGGACCACTGGCCGGCGGGCGGCTGGTCCTTGGACCACTGAGGGGCGGAGCCGTTCGCGTCGGCCGGAGCGGCGGGCCGGGGGATCCCGGAGCCGTTCTGGTCGTCGGAGGGGGCGGATCCGGGCGAGGTCCAGCCCGGAGTGTCGTTCACGGTCGTCCACCTCGGAGGAATGGTCGCGGTGCCGGATCGGCGAACCGGCTCGGTCACGGCGGCCGACACCTGACACGGCGGCGGGCCGGGTGCCATCGTGCCACGCGGGACCCGCCCGTGGGCCGGAGCGACCGTGACCTTCGTACCTTTGTCCGGACCTTCATTGTGCGAGCGGCAGACGGCACACTGTGCGGATACCCGATCATCTCGCGCGAACCGTGCGGTGGCGGGCCGAGCGGGGCACGGTCGACGGGATCGGGCTCCGGGCTGGGGGAGACGCTGTGGGGCAGGTCACGGCAGGTAACGATTGGCTAATGGGATGATGTCGATATGAAGGGACGCGTTCTTGTCGTCGACGACGACACCGCACTGGCCGAGATGCTCGGCATCGTGCTGCGGGGTGAAGGGTTCGAGCCGTCGTTCGTCGCGGACGGTGACAAGGCGCTTGCCGCATTCAGGGAGGCCAAGCCTGACCTGGTGCTGCTCGACCTGATGCTGCCCGGGAGGGACGGCATCGAGGTGTGCCGCCTGATCAGGGCCGAGTCGGGTGTGCCGATCGTCATGCTCACCGCGAAGAGCGACACGGTCGACGTGGTCGTGGGTCTGGAGTCAGGGGCCGACGACTACATCGTCAAGCCGTTCAAGCCGAAGGAGCTCGTGGCCCGTATCAGGGCGCGGCTGCGGAGGTCCGAGGAGCCGGCACCCGAACAGCTCACCATCGGTGATCTGGTCATCGACGTGGCAGGGCACTCCGTGAAGCGGGACGGGCAGTCCATCGCCCTGACCCCGCTGGAGTTCGACCTGCTCGTCGCGCTGGCGCGCAAGCCGTGGCAGGTGTTCACGCGTGAGGTGCTCCTCGAGCAGGTCTGGGGCTACCGGCACGCGGCCGACACCCGGCTGGTGAACGTGCATGTCCAGCGGCTGCGCTCGAAGGTCGAGAAGGACCCCGAGCGGCCGGAGATCGTGGTGACCGTACGTGGTGTCGGATACAAGGCGGGACCGAGCTGACATGAACACAGGCAGTACTGCTCCGAAGCCCGGGGACCCGGGAGACCGTACGGGGCGGGCTGCCGGACCGGGGCGGGGGGGCTCGCGTTCCGGCCGTCCGCCGCGGGGCGGACGGCTGTTCCGGGACGGGACTCCGGGAGGGCCGGTCCTCCGGCTCTTCGCACGCTGGGTGCGCCGGCCGTTGTTGCCCGCTGTGCGGCTGTGGCGGCGCAACATCCAGCTGCGGATCGTCGCGGGCACTCTGCTGATGTCGCTCGGCGTGGTGCTGCTGCTCGGCCTGGTCGTGATCGGCCAGGTCCGCAACGGACTGCTCGACGCCAAGGAGAGGGCCGCCCAGAGCCAGGCCGCCGGCGGGTTCTCCGCCGCCCAGGACCGGGCGGCGACGACGCCTTCGGCACCCGGTCAGCAGGACGGCGCGCGGGCCGGTGCCTCCGTGAACTGGCGCTCCACGCTGGTCGAGCAACTGGCCAGTGGTGGGCAGAGCGCCTTCAACGTGGTCGCGCTCTCCCTCGACACCGGTGATGCCGCGAGCCGCGGCGCCCGGGCCTCCGGGGAGGTCGACCCGACCACCAGCATTCCCGCGGAACTGCGGCAATCGGTGGCGCAGGGCACGGACACCTTCCAGAAGTTCACCCGCATCCACTACACCAGCGGGAAGCCGTCCGAGGCCGGTCTGGTGATCGGCCAGCGGCTGAACGACGCCGAGGGCACCCAGTACGAGCTGTACTACCTGTTCCCGCTGACCCAGGAGGAGGACTCCCTCACCCTGGTCAAGGGCACCCTCGCGACCGCCGGGCTCTTCGTCATGGTGCTGCTCGGCGCCATCGCCTGGCTCATGGTGCGCCAGGTCGTCACCCCCGTACGGATGGCCGCCGGGATCGCCGAGCGGCTCTCGGCCGGCCGCCTCCAGGAACGCATGAAGGTCACCGGCGAGGACGACATCGCCCGGCTGGGCGAGGCCTTCAACAAGATGGCCCAGAACCTCCAGCTCAAGATCCAGCAGCTGGAGGAGCTGTCGCGGATGCAGCGGCGGTTCGTCTCGGACGTCTCGCACGAGCTGCGGACCCCGCTCACCACGGTCCGGATGGCCGCGGACGTCATCCACGAGGCCCGGGTCGACTTCGACCCGATCACCGCCCGCTCCGCCGAACTCCTCGGCGACCAGCTCGACCGCTTCGAGTCGCTGCTCTCCGACCTTCTGGAGATCAGTCGCTTCGACGCGGGAGCGGCCGCCCTGGAGGCCGAGCCGATAGACCTGCGGCAGGTCGTGCGCCGGGTCATAGGCGGCGCCGAGCCCCTCGCCGAACGCAAGGGCACCCGGATCGTGGTCGTCGGCGACAAGCAGCCCGTGGTGGCCGAGGCGGACGCCCGCCGGATCGAGCGGGTGCTGCGCAACCTCGTCGTCAACGCCGTCGAGCACGGCGAGGGCCGCGACGTGGTGGTGAAGCTGGCCGCCGCCGGCGGTGCCGTCGCCGTCGCCGTGCGCGACTACGGCGTCGGACTCAAGCCGGGCGAGGCGACCCGGGTCTTCAACCGTTTCTGGCGCGCCGACCCCGCCCGCGCACGGACCACCGGCGGCACCGGCCTAGGCCTGTCGATCGCGGTCGAGGACGCCCGGCTGCACGGCGGCTGGCTCCAGGCCTGGGGCGAGCCCGGTGGAGGTTCGCAGTTCCGGCTCACCCTGCCGCGGACCGCGGACGAGCCGCTGCGGGGCTCCCCGATACCCCTGGAGCCCGAGGACTCCCGGCGCAACCGCGAGCAGGCGGCCGCCGGACGCGCCCAGGACAACGCCCGCCTCACGGCGGTGCCGGCGCAGCCCGCCGGAGACCGGCCGCAGCTCCCCGTACCGCCGAGGCTGCCCGCGCCGCCGCGGGCGACCGTCGACCCGACGGCCCTGCCCGGCAGCGGCGCCCGGGTCGTGGCGCGTGCGGCGGCGGAGAACGACGGTGGCGGGGCGGGGTCGGCCACGGCCGACACACACGGGAACGCGGAGCGGGAGGACGGGACACGTGGGCGCTGACTCCTCAGAGGGGCACGCGGGGCGGGGCTTCCGAAAGGGGCGCACGGTGCGGGCCTTCCCGGGCTTCCGGGCCGGGCACGCCGATCCGGATCCTCATCAGGGCCAGGGCCAGGGCCGGAGTGCGCGCGCGGTGGTGATCGCCGCGTGCGGCGGGCTCCTGGTCACCGGGTGCGCGACCATGCCCGACAGCGGCGAAGTCCAGCCGGTCAAGGGGGCCAACCAGGGCGACTCGCAGGTGCGGGTCTACGCCGTGGCGCCCCGGGAGAACGCCGACCCGGACGAGATCGTCGACGGCTTCCTCGAGGCCATGACCAGTGACGACCCCGGCTTCGCCACCGCACGCAAGTACCTGACGAACCAGGCCGCGCGGACCTGGAAGCCGGAGGAGAGCATCACCGTGCTCACCACCGCTCCCAACCGCGACCCGGCGGACCGCAACGCCGACCCCGACAACCAGGGCCGTTCCTACCCGCTCTCCGGCCGCAGGATCGCGACGGTGGACGCCCGGCACGCGTACCAGCCGTTCAGCCCCGCCCCGTACCTCCAGTCGATCCACGTGGTGCAGCAGCCCTCGGCCAGCGGCAAGGGCAAGGAGTGGCGCATCGACAGCCTGCCGCCGGGCCTGGTCCTCGGCGAGGCCGATTTCCTGCGCAACTACCGGTCGGTCAACAAGTACTACTTCGCCTCCGGGGAGGACTGGGTCGTCGCCGACCCGGTCTACATCCGGCAGCGCCAGGACCCCGTCACCCGGATGGACCCGGTGACGCAGACGGTCCGGGCGCTCCTCGAAGGCCCCACGAACTGGCTGAAGCCGGCCGTCGACTCCAGCTTCCCCTCCGGTACTGAGCTCCGGAAGGGCGTCACCACGCTCACGCCCGACGACCAGTCCACGCTCAAGGTGCCGCTGAACGCGAAGGCGGACCTGGTGGGCGGCGAGCCGTGCCGGCGGATGGCGGCGCAGCTGCTGTTCACGCTGCGCGACCTGACCTCCGTGAACGCCGAGCAGGTGGAGCTCCAGGGGTCGAAGGGCCAGGCGCTGTGCCGTCTCGGCAAGGGACAGGCGACCGACGAGTTCGCCCCCGTGCGGAACACGGACCCGGACGAGAACCCGTACTTCGTCGACGAGCAGCACAAGCTGGTGATGCTGCGCGGCGCGGGCAAGGACGCCAACCCGCCCACTCCGGTGCCCGGCCCGCTCGGCAAGGGCACTCTGCGGCTGGGTTCGGTCGCCGTCGACCGGGGCGAGACCCGGGCCGCAGGCGTCGGGGAGAACGGCCGCGAGCTGTTCGTCTCCTCCATCACCACCGAGGAGGAGGCGGCCCCGGCGATCCTGCGGAGCAAGGCCGTCAAGCCCACCGACCGGCTGTCCGCGCCCAGCTGGGACGGCCGGGGCAACCTGTGGATCGCCGATCGCGACCCCGCCGCCCCTCAGCTGTGGATGGTGCCCGGCGGCACCGGCGACCCCGTCAAGGTGCAGACGCAGTGGCCGGCGGACGAGGCGAGGATCGAGTCGCTGCGGCTCTCCGCCGACGGGGTCCGGATCGCGCTCGTGATCACCAGGGACGGGGACACGACCCTGCAGATCGGCCGGGTCGAGCGGCAGATGTCGGGCGACGAGCCGGTCGTCTCCGTGACCGGTCTCCAGCCCGCCGCGCCCCGGATGGAGTCGGTCACCGCCGTCTCCTGGGCCGGGCCGAGCCGGCTCGTCGTGGTCGGCAAGGAGGCGGGCGGCGTCCAGCAGATCCGCTACCTCCAGACCGACGGCTCGACCTCGGCGACCTCGGTGCTCCCCGGCCTGAACGGGGTGACCTCGGTGGCCGCGCCGTACAAGGGCTCCGTGCCGCTGGTCGCCGACTCGGGCAACGACGGCATCGTGCGGCTCGCGCCGGGCACGAACTGGCAGCCCGTGGTCAAGACCGGGACCTCGCCCGTCTATCCGGGGTAGCGGTCTCCGGGGTGCGTTGCCAGGGGTGGCGCACCCCCGGGGTGCGGGCCCGGGGTGCGGTGCCCCGGGGTGGTGGACTCCGTCGCCCGTGTCCGGGGTACCTGACGTACTCCGGGGGCACCCACGGGGGTTTTCCACAGGGGTGGCCGAGGCGCCGGGGAAGGCGCACAGTGGAGCCATGCGGGGGTGGTGGCGCGAGATCGCCGGGCTGGTGCTGCCGGTCGCCTGCGGAGGCTGCGGCAGGCAGCGCACCGAGCTGTGCCCGTCGTGCGAGGCCGCGTTGACCGGGGCGGGGGAGGGGCCGCGCAGGGTGCGGCCGTCGCCCGAGCCGGCCGGGCTGCCCGTCGTGCATGCCGTCGCGCCCTACGCCGACGCCGTACGCGAACTGCTCATCGCCCACAAGGAACGTGGGGCGCTCTCCCTCGCCGGCCCCCTGGGCGGCGCGCTCGCCGTCGCCGTGGAGGCCGCTGCCGGGGGCACCGAGGGCCTCGCGGCCCGCCCCCTGCTCCTTGTGCCGGTGCCCTCCTCGCGGCGCTCCGTACGGGCGCGTGGCCACGATCCGACGCGCCGGATCGCGCTGGCCGCGGCGGCCCGACTGCGGGGCGCGGGGCGGCAGGCGCGGGTCGTGCCGGTGCTGCGGCAGCGGCGGTACGTGGCGGACCAGGCGGGTCTCGGGGCGCGCGGACGGCTCGCGAACCTCTCCGGCGCGCTGGAGGTCGTGCCCGGCGGCGGGCGGTTGCTCTGGTCGGGAAAGGTGGTGCTCGTCGACGATCTGATGACCACCGGTGCCTCGTTGACGGAGGCGGCGCGCGCCCTCGGAGGCGTACACCTCCCGTTCATTCCTGGAATACCGAACTGCTTACCGCGCGGTTCGGCGCAGCGCGGATTCGAACAGCGGGCGGCGGCTGTGATCGCATCCTCTCCCGCTTCGTTCGAAATAAACCGGAACTCGCAAGGAACTTGGAACGTTGCAGGTGGTGAGAGGTGAAGGCACCCGAACGGAGGTATGTCGCGGTAGCGGGTGCCGACACCCGTCCGAAGGGGCTATGTTCGGTTGTGAGGAATGGCGAAAGCCATCGCCTAGCCGAATACATGGTTGCGCCTACAGGACAGGAGTTCAGGGCGAATTAACCTCTCGTCGATGGGGTGGGGATCTTGTCGACTGGGGAGGAGGAGGTGAAAGTCGCCGAGTCCGAGCTCCGGTAACCACCGGAGTCTGGTGCAAAGGGAGATGCCCTGCGGCCGAGAGAGCCGATCAGGGCTATCCGGGAACGGAGTTCTGCGTGGACATCGTCGTCAAGGGCCGCAAGACCGAGGTGCCCGAGCGGTTCCGCAAGCACGTGGCCGAGAAGCTGAAGCTGGAGAAGATCCAGAAGCTCGACGGCAAGGTGATCAGCCTCGACGTCGAGGTGTCCAAGGAACACAACCCGCGGCAGGCCGACAGGTCGGACCGCGTGGAGATCACCCTCCACTCCCGAGGCCCGGTGATCCGGGCGGAAGCCGCGGCGGCGGACCCGTACGCGGCCCTCGACCTCGCCAGCGACAAGCTCGAGGCACGACTGCGCAAGCAGCACGACAAGCGGTACACCCGCCGTGGAAACGGCAGGCTTTCGGCGGCGGAGGTCGGGGACGTGGTGCCCGGCGCCGCCCAGCTCAACGGAGACGGCCAGCTCGTCGCCGACGAGTCCGACAAGGTGCCCACCACGATGATGGGCTCGATCGAAGTCCAGGGCGAAGGCCCGCTGGTGGTCCGCGAGAAGACCCACCGGGCCGCACCGATGACGCTCGACCAGGCTCTCTACGAGATGGAGCTGGTCGGACACGACTTCTACCTCTTCGTCGACTCCGACACGAAGCAGCCGAGTGTCGTCTACCGCCGACACGCGTACGACTACGGCGTCATCCATGTGGAGAGCGACCCGCTCGCCGAGGGTGGCGGCGCCGGTGGTGCGCTCGGCGGCTGACCGCCGTCTCGCGCCCCCACACCCCCATTGCCTCTCACGGTGCCCCTGGAGCGCCTTTCGCGCCCCCAGGGGCACCCCCGTGTGCCCGCGGGTCGCCCCGCGGGCGCCGGAGCATGAAAGCATGGCGTGCACGCCAACCGGTGCTCCCTGAGTAGCGGTTGGAGGACCGGAAACGAATTCAGGCCACGGCCTTCAGGGGGAGGAACGATGGCGGACAGCTTCGGGCCGGTGCTCAGCGGGCGCGAGCACGGTGGTGCGGTCCCGGAAGGATCGGAATCGGACAGCGGCGCATTCCGCAAGGAGCCGATCCGAGTCCTCGTCGTGGACGACCACGCCCTCTTCCGCCGCGGACTCGAGATCGTCCTCGCGCAGGAGGAGGACATCCAGGTCGTCGGCGAGGCCGGTGACGGGGCGGAGGCCGTCGACAAGGCGGCCGATCTGCTGCCCGACATCGTCCTGATGGATGTGCGGATGCCCCGGCGCGGCGGCATCGAGGCGTGCACCTCCATCAAGGAGGTGGCCCCCAGCGCGAAGATCATCATGCTGACGATCAGTGACGAGGAGGCCGACCTCTACGACGCGATCAAGGCGGGGGCCACCGGCTACCTCCTCAAGGAGATCTCCACCGACGAGGTCGCGACGGCGATCCGCGCGGTCGCCGACGGGCAGTCGCAGATCAGTCCCTCGATGGCGTCGAAGCTCCTCACCGAGTTCAAGTCGATGATCCAGCGCACCGACGAGCGCAGGCTCGTTCCCGCGCCCCGGCTGACCGACCGGGAGCTGGAGGTCCTCAAGCTCGTCGCGACCGGGATGAACAACCGGGACATCGCCAAGGAGTTGTTCATCTCCGAGAACACGGTGAAGAACCACGTCCGGAACATCCTGGAGAAGCTGCAGCTGCACTCCCGGATGGAGGCCGTGGTCTACGCGATGCGGGAGAAGATCCTCGAGATCCGTTAGATCCGGTAGCCCGAACCAGATCACTAGGCCAGCGCCGCCACCAGGTCCTTCGCCAGTCCCGGGGTGTCCACCCGCTCCACCCTCACCGCGTCGCAGCCGACCCACTCGGCCGCCTCGCGCAGCGCCTGCGCCACCGCCGGTACGGCCTTGGGGCCGTCGAGCGTCACCTGGCGGGCGACGAGCGTCCCGCCCTCCCGCGCCGGGTCCACCCGGCCGACCAGCCGGCCGCCGGCCAGGACCGGCATCGCGAAGTAGCCGTGGATCCGCTTCTGCTTCGGCACGTACGCCTCCAGGCGGTGCGTGAAGCCGAAGATCCGCTCCGTGCGCGGCCGCTCCCAGATCAACGAGTCGAACGGCGACAGCAGGGTCGTACGGTGCCTGCCGCGGGGCTCCGAGGCCAGCGCCGCCGGGTCCGCCCAGGCGGGCTTCCCCCAGCCCGCGACCGTGACCGGCACCAGGCCCGCCGCCTCGACCACCGCGTCGAACTGCTCCCCCTTGAGCCGGTGGTAGTCGGCGATGTCCGCGCGCGTGCCCACGCCCAGCGCCTCGCCCGCCTGCCGCACGAGACGTCGCACGCACTCGGCGTCGTCCAGGTCGTCGTGGAGCAGCGCCTGCGGGATCGCCCGCTCCGCCAGGTCGTACACCCGCTTCCAGCCGCGCCGCTCGACCACGACCACCTCGCCGTACATCAGCGCCCGCTCGACGGCGATCTTGGCGTCCGACCAGTCCCACCACTCGCCCTTGTTCTTCGCGCCGCCCAGCTCGGTCGCCGTCTGCGGCCCCTCGGCCCGCAGCTGGTCGATCACCTTGTCGTACGCCCCCGCCGACAGCTCGTGGCCCCAGTGGGGTCGGCCGCGGTAGGCGCGCCTGCGGAAGGCGAAGTGCGGCCACTCCTCGACGGGCAGCACGCAGGCCGCGTGCGACCAGTACTCGAAGGCGTGGGAGCCGGTCCAGTAGGCGTCCTCGACCGTCGTACGGCCGACGGCGCCCAGACGGGCGTACGGAATGAGCTCGTGTGAGCGGGCGAGGACGGAGATCGTGTCGAGCTGGACCTGGCCGAGCCCGCGCAGCACGCCGCGCACCCCGGCGCGGCGGTCGGGCGCGCCCAGGAAGCCCTGGGCTCGCAGCGCGATCCGGCGGGCGTCGTCGGCGGACAGTTCGGCGGCGGGGCGCGGCACAGTCGTCATGGTCCGCACCCTAGGCCCCGGCACTGACATTCCGGGCCCGGTGGATCCGGGGGGAGCGGGGCTCAGGAGGGGGCCGGCAGGTCGCGGGCCGGGAGGTACGGCAGGGGGCTCGGGAGGCCGAAGTCGGAGGGGAGCAGGGCGGCGATCCAGCTGTCCCGGAGCGTGCCCTTGTTGGTGAGTCCGGCACGCTGGGCGCCCTCGACGACGAAGCCGACCCGCTCGGCCACGGCGCGCGAGCCGGTGTTCCCGATCTCGGCGCGCCAGACCAGGCGGGTGCAGCCGAGTCCGGTGAAGGCCCAGTGGGCGACGGCCCGGACGGTCTCCGTCATGTAGCCGTTGCCGCGGTGGCCGCCGGCCAGCCAGTAGCCGACCTCCCAGACGCCCGTGCCGCGACTGCTGAGGCAGACGGCGGCGAGCAGCGGGCCGCCGGCCAGCGGTTCGACGGCGAAGGCGTACTCGGTGTCCTCGCGCCAGCCGTCGGGCACGAGCCGGTTCAGGAAGAGCTCTGCGTCCTGCCGCGTATAGGGGTCGGGGACGACGGTCCAGCGTCGGATGTCCGGGTCCTGACAGATGGCGTGCACCGCGTCGACGTCCTCGGGGACGAAGTTCCGCAGGCGCAGGCGGTCGGTGGTGAGGGTGATCGGATCCATGCCGGGATTGTGGTGAGCCGCCGGACCGGAAGCGAACACTTTTCGGGTGGGGCGGCACCTTCCGCCCACCTCGTGCGTTCTCTTTCCGGGCGGACGTACGGCTCCGGCACTGTGGGCCTCCCTTCGCGAGGGCGGTCTCGCTTACGATGGCCGTTGCGGTGGGGACCACCTGCCGTGCCCGCGCTCGCGTCCATGACAAGACCCAGTGCCAGGCCCGACCGGCAAGGAGACCAGCCTCAGTGTCCGTCTTCAACAAGCTCATGCGTGCAGGCGAAGGAAAGATCCTGCGCAAACTGCACCGCATCGCGGACCAGGTCAACTCCATCGAAGATGACTTCGTCAACCTCTCCGACGCCGAGTTGCGGGCGCTCACCGATGAGTACAAGCAGCGGTACGCCGACGGCGAGAGCCTCGACGACCTGATGCCCGAAGCGTTCGCGACGGTCCGCGAGGCCGCCAAGCGCGTCCTCGGTCAGCGCCACTACGACGTCCAGTTGATGGGTGGCGCCGCGCTGCACCTCGGCTATGTCGCCGAGATGAAGACCGGTGAGGGCAAGACCCTCGTGGGTACCCTCCCGGCGTACCTCAACGCGCTCTCCGGCGAGGGCGTGCACCTGATCACGGTCAACGACTACCTGGCCGAGCGCGACTCCGAGCTCATGGGCCGGGTGCACCGCTTCCTGGGTCTGTCCATCGGCTGCATCCTCGCCAACATGACGCCGGCCCAGCGCCGTGAGCAGTACAACTGCGACATCACGTACGGCACGAACAACGAGTTCGGCTTCGACTACCTGCGCGACAACATGGCGTGGTCCAAGGACGAGCTCGTCCAGCGCGGCCACAACTTCGCCTGTGTCGACGAGGTCGACTCCATCCTCGTCGACGAGGCCCGTACGCCGCTGATCATCTCCGGCCCGGCCGACCAGGCGACGAAGTGGTACGGCGACTTCGCCAAGCTCGTCACCCGCCTCTCCAAGGGCGAGCCCGGCAACCAGCTCAAGGGCATCGAGGAGACCGGCGACTACGAGGTCGACGAGAAGAAGCGCACCGTCGCCATCCACGAGGCCGGCGTCGCCAAGGTCGAGGACTGGCTCGGCATCGACAACCTCTACGAGTCGGTGAACACCCCGCTCGTGGGCTACTTGAACAACGCCATCAAGGCGAAGGAACTGTTCAAGAAGGACAAGGACTACGTCGTCATGGACGGCGAAGTCATGATCGTCGACGAGCACACCGGCCGTATCCTCGCCGGCCGCCGCTACAACGAGGGCATGCACCAGGCGATCGAGGCGAAGGAAGGGGTGGCGATCAAGGACGAGAACCAGACCCTCGCCACGATCACCCTCCAGAACTTCTTCCTCCTGTACTCGAAGCTCTCCGGCATGACCGGTACGGCCATGACCGAGGCCGCCGAGTTCCACCAGATCTACAAGCTGGGCGTCGTCCCGATCCCGACGAACAGGCCGATGATCCGCAAGGACCAGTCCGACCTGATCTACCGGACCGAGGTCGCCAAGTTCGCCGCCGTCGTCGACGACATCGCGGAGAAGCACGAGAAGGGTCAGCCGATCCTCGTCGGCACGACCTCCGTCGAGAAGTCCGAGTACCTCTCGCAGCAGCTCTCCAAGCGCGGTGTCCAGCACGAGGTCCTCAACGCCAAGCACCACGACCGCGAGGCGAGCATCGTCGCCCAGGCCGGCCGCCGCGGCGCCGTCACCGTCGCCACGAACATGGCCGGTCGCGGTACGGACATCAAGCTCGGCGGCAACCCGGACGACCTCGCCGAGGCCGAGCTGCGCCAGGCGGGTCTCGACCCGGTCGACCACGTCGAGGAGTGGGCCGCGGCCCTCCCCGCCGCCCTGGAGCGCGCCGGGAAGGCCGTGAAGGCGGAGTTCGAGGAGGTCAAGGACCTCGGCGGGCTGTACGTCCTGGGTACCGAGCGCCACGAGTCCCGTCGTATCGACAACCAGCTGCGCGGTCGTTCCGGCCGTCAGGGCGACCCGGGCGAGTCCCGCTTCTACCTCTCGCTCGGCGACGACCTGATGCGTCTGTTCAAGGCGCAGATGGTCGAGCGCGTGATGGCCATGGCCAACGTGCCGGACGACGTGCCGATCGAGAACAAGATGGTCACCCGGGCGATCGCCTCCGCCCAGTCGCAGGTCGAGACCCAGAACTTCGAGACCCGCAAGAACGTCCTGAAGTACGACGACGTCCTCAACCGGCAGCGTCAGGTCATCTACGGCGAGCGCCGTCGCGTCCTGGAGGGCGAGGACCTGCAGGAGCAGATCCAGCACTTCATGGACGACACGATCGACGACTACATCCGCCAGGAGACCGCCGAGGGCTTCGCGGAGGAGTGGGACCTCGACCGTCTGTGGAACGCCTTCAAGCAGCTCTACCCGGTGAAGGTCACCGTGGACGAGCTGGAGGACGCGGCCGGGGACCGGGCGGGCATCACCGCCGAGTTCATCGCCGAGTCCATCAAGGACGACATCCACGAGCAGTACGACTCGCGGGAGAAGCAGCTCGGCTCGGAGATCATGCGTGAGCTGGAGCGCCGCGTGGTCCTCTCGGTCCTGGACCGCAAGTGGCGCGAGCACCTCTACGAGATGGACTACCTCCAGGAGGGCATCGGTCTGCGCGCCATGGCGCAGAAGGACCCGCTGGTCGAGTACCAGCGCGAGGGCTTCGACATGTTCACCGCCATGATGGAGGGCATCAAGGAGGAGTCCGTCGGCTACCTGTTCAACCTGGAGGTCCAGGTCGAGCAGCAGGTCGAGGAGGTCCCGGTGCAGGCGAGCGGTCCGTCGCTCGCCAAGGAGGACGCGGTGCCGGCCGGTGCCGGACGTCCGGAGATCCGCGCGAAGGGGCTCGACGCCCCGCAGCGGCCGGACCGCCTGCACTTCTCCGCGCCGACGGTGGACGGTGACGGCGGTGTCGTCGAGGGCGACTTCGCCTCGGACGACGTCGACGCCGGTGACGGGATGACGCGGGCGGAGCGCCGCAAGGCGCAGAAGAACGCGGGCGGCGGCGGGCGTCGTCGCAAGAAGTGACTGGAGCCGCCGGGTGCGGTGCCGTTCGCGCGGCACCGTTCGCACGGCACCGCTGAGACGGTGCCGCTGACGCGGTGAGTTCGTGCGGAGGGGTCGGTCGCCCGGTGGGCGGCCGGCCCCTCCGTCATGCCGGGTGGGGTGCGGGGCGGGTGGTCGCGCCCAGGCCGTCGAGCTCCACCGCGGCGCACCGCCAGCGCTGGTCCTCGCCGCGTTCGAGGCGGAACGCCATGGCGCGTACGCGGGCGCCGGTGGCGATCGTCGCGAAGGCCTCGACCGCGGTCCGCCCGGGGTCGACCTGGACCGAGCAGCGGCGCAGGACCGGGCGGGGTCCCTGGGAGCGCAGGGGTGTCTCCGGGGCGATCCGGACGAGCTGTTCGTACGCCTCGCCGACGGTGTGTCCGAGCATCCAGTGGACCGGGCGTTCGCCGCTGAGCACGGCGAGGAGGCGCTCGGCGAAGACGGTGTGCGGCGGAAGGGTACGGGGGTGGCCCGTGCGGGGGTGGGTGCCCGCCGGGCCGCGGGGACGGGTGCCCGTCGGGCCGCCGGGGCGGGTGCCCGCGGGGCCGCCGGGCGCCCTGCGGGGACGCGGGGTGCCGGTCGCGGTGAGGGTGGTGGTGGTCATGGTGGGCCTGCCCCTGTCGTCGCGTCACCGAGGGATACCGGTCGGTAACTTTCCGTTGGGGATCTTGTACGGCTCGGCTCGGAGGGGCCGCAAGGAGTCCACCGCCGCTCGACGGCCCGAAAACGGAATCACCTATCCGGGTGACGCGGAGGAAAATCGGCTCCCACCGGTCCCGAGAAGGGCCTCCCGGAGTGGACGTACGCCGACTCCGGCCGGCCACCCCGAAGGGGGACTCCGCACGTATCCTGAGGGCCTCTCCGTCTACGAAAGCGGCCAGCCATGCGCGTGTACGTCCCCCTGACCCTCCCCGGTCTCGCACAGGCGCACAAGGCGGGCGAGCTCGGCCCCGGTCCGCTGACCGCCTACGCCGTCACCCCCGCCCTGCGCGAGTGGTACGTCTCCGACGACATCGAGGAGCTGGAGTACGCGGCGCTCAACCGGGCCGCGTCCGCCTCCCTGCGCCTGCTCGCCGGGGACCCCGAGGCGCCCCGGCGCCGGATCGTCGTGGCCGTCGACGTCGCCGACAAGGACGCGGCCACGGACCCCGACGGGGCGCTGACCGTGAGCTCCATCGGCGAGGTCCGGGTCACCGGGCCCGTACGGCTCGCCAAGGCGGCGGCCGTGCACGCGGACGCGGACGACGCGGAGGCGGACGTGACGGCGGCGGCGGGCGCGCTGGGCGCGGCGGACCAGGGGGACGACGACGCGCAGTTCGTCGTCGACGGGGCCGAGGACCATGAGCTGCTGTGGTTCGGGGTGCAGGAGATCCCCGGGTTGCTGGGCTGACGCATTGCTGGGCTGACGCACCGCAGGGCCCACGCCCTCGGGTCTTGGGTGTCGGTGGCTGCGGGTACCGTCTTCGCATGGGGAAGCACGACGGCTTGCGCGGCAAGCATCTGGTCTGGGACTGGAACGGCACACTGCTCGACGACATCAGCGCGGTCATCGGCGCGACCAACGCGGCGTTCGCCGAGCTGGGGCTCGAAGCGATCACTCTGGAGCGGTACCGGGAGCTCTACACGGTGCCCGTGCCCAAGTTCTACGAGCGGCTCATGGGGCGGTTGCCCACCGACGCCGAGTGGTCGGTCATGGACGGCGCCTTCCATCGGCACTACTGGGAGCGGGCCGAGAGCTGTGGGCTGACCTCCGGTGCCGCGGAGCTGCTCGCGGCGCGGCAGGCGTCCGGGTTCACGCAGTCACTGCTGTCGCTCGCGCCGCACGCGGAGCTGATACCGCTGGTGCGCCGGCACGGGATCGCGGAGCGGTTCGTACGGATGGACGGGCGGGTCGACGCGTCCACGGACGGGAAGTCGGGGCACATGGTGCGGCACCTGGCCGCGCTGGAGGGGGTGCTTCCCGAGCGGGTCGTCGTCATCGGTGACGCGGCGGACGACGCGATCGCGGCACGCCACGTGGGTGCGCGAGCGGTGCTGTACACCGGGGGGTCGCACAGTCGGGCGTCGCTCTCGCGGGTCGGGGTGCCGGTGGTCGACTCCCTGGAGGAGGCGGTGGCCGTCGCGGAGGAGCTCGTCTGACGGGTGCCGGCCGGTTGCGGGCGGGGGCCGGGTGCCGGCCGGGCGGGCGGCGGAGCGCCGCCCGCCCCCGTGTCAGGCCTTGGCCCGGAGGACCTTCAGGAACTCGCGCATCCAGGTGGGATGGTCCGGCCAGGCCCTCGAGGAGACCAGCAGGCCGTCCACCACCGCCGCGCTGTCCTGGAAGGTCGCGCCGGCCGCCTGCATGTCCAGTTCCAGGGCCGGGTACGCCGTGACCCGGCGGCCCTCCAGGCCGCCGACCGCCGCCGTCAGGAGCGGGCCGTGGCAGATCTGGGCCACCGGCTTGTCCGCGTCGAAGAAGGCCTTGAGGATCTTGCGGAGCTCCGGGTCGTTGCGCAGGTACTCCGGCGCCCGGCCGCCCGGGATCACCACCGCCACGTACGCGCCCGGGTCGACCTCGGAGAAGGCCAGGTCGGCGGGCCAGGTGTAGCCGGGCTTCTCGGTGTACGTGTCGAAGCCCGGCTCGAAGTCGTGGACGACGAAGCGGAGCTGCTTGCGGGCCGGGGCGGCGATGTCGACCTCGTAGCCCTCTTCCAGCAGCCGCTGGTAGGGGTACATCACCTCCAGCGACTCCGCCGCGTCCCCGGTCACGATCAGGATCTTCGCCATGGCTCTCCCAGATCACAGATGGTCGGTCTGCCGTGCTGCGCCCATGCTCGCGTACACGCTGCCCGCGTCGGAGCGCTTTGCCAAGAGGACATGTGTCGCTGTCCAGAACGTCAAACTTCCACCCCCTCTTTTGTACACATACGGACCATGACGGTTCGGGGGGCGAGGACGATAGGCTTTTGCCGTGATCAGCGCGATACGCCGTGGGGGCAGTGAAGCCCCCGGCTGCCGCCCGACCCGCGACAGCGGCCGGGCCGACAGTGCGTTCGCCGATCCTCTCCGCCCGGGCGCGCCGCTCTCCGTGGCCGATAACGACCCGGGCATCTCTCATTCGGGCATAACGTCGTCTTCGACCGGAATCACCGCGTCGAGGCGTCGTTCTGTCCTTTCTTCCACCGACGTCACGCAACGGCGCGCGACAGGAGTCAGAGGACATGCAGACCAAGCTGGACGAAGCCAAGGCCGAGCTGCTCGAAAGGGCCGCTCGGGTAGCTGAGCACAGCCCGGTCGGGGGGCGACTTCCGACGGGCCCGGAGGGTGCCGGCAAGCAGCCGGACCGGGACACCGTGCTCGAGTACCTCCAGCGCTACTACCTGCACACCGCGCCGGAGGACCTCGGCGACCGGGACCCGGTCGACGTGTTCGGTGCGGCGCTCTCTCACTACCGCCTGGCGGAGAACCGTCCGCAGGGCACCGCGAACGTGCGCGTCCACACTCCGACGGTCGAGGAGAACGGCTGGACGAGCAGCCACTCCGTCGTCGAGGTCGTCACCGACGACATGCCGTTCCTGGTCGACTCGGTCACCAACGAGCTCTCGCGCCAGGGCCGCGGCATCCATGTCGTGATCCACCCGCAGGTCCTCGTCCGCCGCGACCTCACGGGCAAGCTCATCGAGGTCCTGTCGGCGCAGATCCAGGGCGAGCTGCCGCACGACGCGCTCACCGAGTCGTGGATCCACGTCGAGATCGACCGGGAGACCGACCGCGCCGACCTCAAGCAGATCACCGCCGATCTGCTGCGCGTCCTGTCCGACGTCCGTGAGACGGTCGAGGACTGGGAGAAGATGCGCGACGCCGCCCTGCGGATCGCCGAAGGCCTCCCCGAGGAGCCCACCGCCTCCGACCTGCGGCCCACCGAGGTGGAGGAGGCCCGTGAGCTGCTGCGCTGGCTCGCCGACGACCACTTCACCTTCCTCGGCTACCGCGAGTACCAGCTGGTCAACGGCGACGCCCTGTCCGCCGTGCCCGGCACCGGCCTCGGCATCCTGCGCTCCGACCCGCAGCACGCGGGCGACGACCAGGGCCACCACGCCCACCCCGTCTCGCCCTCGTTCAGCCGGCTGCCCGAGGACGTCCGCGCGAAGGCGCGCGAGCACAAGCTGCTGATCCTGACGAAGGCCAACAGCCGCTCGACCGTGCACCGCCCCTCGTACCTCGACTACGTCGGTGTGAAGAAGTTCGACACCGACGGCAACGTCATCGGCGAGCGCCGCTTCCTCGGCCTGTTCTCCTCGGCCGCCTACACCGAGTCCGTGCGCCGCGTCCCCGTCGTCAAGCGCAAGGTCCAGGAGGTCCTGGCGGGCGCCGGCTTCTCGCCGAACAGCCACGACGGCCGCGACCTGCTCCAGATCCTGGAGACGTACCCGCGCGACGAGCTCTTCCAGACCCCGGCCGACCAGCTCCAGTCCGTCGTCACCAGCGTCCTGTACCTGCAGGAGCGGCGCCGGCTGCGCCTGTACCTGCGCCAGGACGAGTACGGCCGCTACTACTCGGCCCTCGTCTACCTGCCGCGCGACCGCTACACGACCCGCGTCCGGCTGCGGATCATCGACATCCTGAAGGAGGAGCTCGACGGCACCAGCGTCGACTTCACCGCCTGGAACACCGAGTCGATCCTGTCCCGGCTGCACTTCGTCGTCCGCGTCCAGCCCGGCACCGAGCTGGCGAAGCTCACCGACGCCGACGTCGACCGGATCGAGGCCCGGCTCGTCGAGGCCGCCCGCTCCTGGTCCGACGGCTTCGCCGAGGCGCTCAACGCCGAGTGCGGCGAGGAGCGTGCCGCGGAGCTGCTCCGCCGTTACGGCAACGCCTTCCCCGAGGGCTACAAGGCCGACCACTCGCCGCGCGCGGCCGTCGCCGACCTGGGCCACCTGGAGGCCCTCGCCCGGACCGGCGGCGGCAAGGACTTCGCGCTCTCGCTCTACGAGCCGGTCGGCGCGGGCCCCGGCGAGCGCCGCTTCAAGATCTACAAGACGGGCGACCCGATCTCGCTCTCGGCCGTGCTCCCGGTGCTGAACCGGCTCGGCGTCGAGGTGACCGACGAGCGGCCGTACGAGCTGCGCTGCGCCGACCGTACGCACGCCTGGGTCTACGACTTCGGCCTGCGGATGCCCGTCGCGACCGGCAACGGCGGCGACTACCTCGGCGACGACGCCCGCGAGCGCTTCCAGGAGGCCTTCGCCGCCACCTGGACCGGCGCGGCCGAGAACGACAACTTCAACTCGCTCGTCCTCTCCGCCGGCCTCAACTGGCGCGAGGCGATGGTGCTGCGCGCCTACGCCAAGTACCTGCGCCAGGCCGGTGCGACGTTCAGCCAGGACTACATGGAGGACACCCTCCGCAACAACGTCCACACCACCCGGCTGCTCGTCAACCTCTTCGAGGCCCGGATGGCCCCGGAGCGCCAGCGCGCCGGCACCGAGCTGATCGACGCGCTCCTGGAGGAGCTGGACGCCGCCCTCGACCAGGTCGCGAGCCTGGACGAGGACCGGATCCTGCGGTCCTTCCTGACCGTCATCAAGGCCACGCTGCGGACGAACTTCTTCCAGCTGGCGGCGGACGGCACGCCGCACTCGTACGTGTCGATGAAGTTCGACCCGCAGGCCATCCCGGACCTTCCGGCGCCCCGCCCGGCCTTCGAGATCTGGGTCTACTCCCCGCGCGTCGAGGGCGTCCACCTGCGCTTCGGCAAGGTCGCCCGAGGCGGTCTGCGCTGGTCCGACCGCCGTGAGGACTTCCGTACGGAGATCCTCGGCCTGGTCAAGGCGCAGATGGTGAAGAACACCGTCATCGTGCCCGTCGGCGCCAAGGGCGGCTTCGTCGCCAAGCAGCTCCCGGACCCGTCCGTGGACCGTGACGCCTGGCTGGCCGAGGGCGTCGCCTCGTACAAGACCTTCATCT
This sequence comes from Streptomyces sp. NPDC029956, assembly GCF_055574655.1. Taxonomy (NCBI): domain Bacteria; kingdom Bacillati; phylum Actinomycetota; class Actinomycetes; order Kitasatosporales; family Streptomycetaceae; genus Streptomyces; species Streptomyces sp. NPDC029956. The sequence continues at coordinate 25,189 of NZ_JBVHZJ010000006.1, forward strand.
CGGCGCTGCTCGACATCACCGACAACCTGGTCGCGGGCGAGGTCGTGCCGCCGCTCGACGTGGTCCGCCACGACGAGGACGACACCTACCTGGTGGTCGCCGCCGACAAGGGCACCGCGACCTTCTCCGACATCGCCAACGGGGTCGCCGAGTCGTACGGTTTCTGGCTCGGCGACGCGTTCGCCTCCGGCGGCTCCGCCGGATACGACCACAAGGGCATGGGCATCACCGCCCGCGGCGCCTGGGAGTCCGTCAAGCGGCACTTCCGCGAGCTGGGCCACGACACGCAGACCGAGGACTTCACGGTCGTCGGCGTCGGCGACATGTCGGGCGACGTCTTCGGCAACGGCATGCTGCTGAGCGAGCACATCAGGCTCGTCGCCGCGTTCGACCACCGGCACATCTTCATCGACCCGAACCCGGACGCGGCCGTCTCGTACGCCGAGCGCCGCCGGCTCTTCGAGCTGCCCCGCTCGTCCTGGGCCGACTACGACACCTCGCTGCTCTCCGCGGGCGGTGGCATCCACCCCCGCAGCGCCAAGTCGATCCCGGTCAACGCGCAGGTCAGGGCCGCCCTCGGCATCGAGGACGGCATCACCAAGATGACCCCGGCCGAGCTGATGAAGGCCGTGCTCCACGCGCCCGTCGACCTGCTGTGGAACGGCGGCATCGGTACGTACGTCAAGTCCTCGGCCGAGTCGAACGCCGACGTCGGCGACAAGGCCAACGACGCCATCCGCGTCGACGGCCAGGACGTCCGCGCCCAGGTCGTCGGCGAGGGCGGCAACCTCGGCGCGACCCAGCTGGGCCGTATCGAGTTCGCTCGCACCGGCGGTCCCGAGGGCCAGGGCGGCAAGGTCAACACCGACGCCATCGACAACAGCGCCGGCGTCGACACCTCCGACCACGAGGTCAACATCAAGATCCTGCTCAACGGGCTCGTCGCCGAGGGCGACATGACCGTCAAGCAGCGCAACAAGATCCTCGCGGAGATGACCGACGAGGTCGGCAAGCTCGTCCTGCGCAACAACTACGCGCAGAACACGGCCCTCGCCAACGCCGTCGCCCAGTCGCCGTCCCTGCTCCACGCCCACCAGCGCTTCATGCGCCGTCTGGGCCGTGACGGGGCCCTCGACCGGTCCCTGGAGTTCCTGCCCAACGACCGGCAGATCCGCGACCTGCTCAACAACGGCCGCGGCCTGAGCCAGCCGGAGCTCGCCGTCCTCCTCGCGTACACCAAGATCACGGTGGCCGACGAGCTCATCGGTACGGAGCTGCCGGACGACCCGTACCTGCGCGGGCTGCTCCACGCGTACTTCCCGACGCTGCTGCGCGAGAAGTTCACCGAGGCCGTCGACAACCACGCCCTGCGCCGCGAGATCATCACCACCGTCCTGGTCAACGACACCGTCAACGCCGGTGGCTCGACCTTCCTGCACCGACTCCGCGAGGAGACGGGCGCGTCGATCGAGGAGATCGTCCGGGCGCAGACCGCGGCCCGGGTCGTCTTCCGCCTCGGCCAGGTCTGGGACGCCGTCGAGGCCCTCGACAACCAGGTGCCGGCCGACGTCCAGACCCGGATGCGGCTGCACTCCCGTCGGCTCGTCGAGCGCGGCACGCGCTGGCTGCTCAACAACCGACCGCAGCCGCTGCAGCTCACCGAGACCATCGAGTTCTTCGCCGAGCGCGTGGAGCAGGTCTGGGCGCAGCTGCCGAACCTGCTGCGCGGTGCGGACCTGGAGTGGTACCAGTCCATCGTGGAGGAGCTGACCGAGGTCGGCGTGCCGGAGGAGCTCGCGCTGCGGGTGGCCGGCTTCTCCTCCGCCTTCCCGACCCTCGACATCGTGGCGATCGCGGACCGGACGGCCAAGGACCCGCTGGCGGTGGCCGAGGTCTACTACGACCTGGCCGACCGGCTGCGGATCACCGACCTGATGGACCGGATCATCGAGCTGCCGCGCGACGACCGGTGGCAGTCGATGGCCCGTGCGTCGATCCGTGAGGACCTGTTCGCGGCGCACTCGGCGCTGACCGCGGACGTCCTGGCGGCCGGGGACGGCACGTCGAGCCCGGAGCAGCGGTTCAAGGACTGGGAGGACAAGAACGCGGCGATCCTGGGCCGCGCGCGGACGACCCTGGAGGAGATCCAGGGCTCGGACACCTTCGACCTGGCAACCCTTTTGGTGGCGGTAGGAACGAGCAGCACGCTGTTGCTCAGGCAAAGCTGGCCACGGGAGAGGAGGGGGCCCCTCCGGCCTCCCGGCGGGGCCCTTCCCCTGTGCACTCTCCCTGTGCGCTCTACGCCGTCTCCTCGGGAGGTCCCGTCACCGTCGACGTCCACAGGCGGTGGGCGGCGAGCAGGGTCGCGGCGACCAGCAGGCCGTTGCGGAGGACCATGACGGTCAGCCCCTGGGCGGTGCCGGCGACGACGTGGTCGTACAGGACGGGGTACGCCAGTGAGCTGAGGGCGGCCGCCGGGAGCAGCAGCAGCGCCACCGGGCGCATCACGGTGCTGCGTGAGGTCAGGCAGACGGCGGCGAGGCCGAGCAGCCAGATCATGTACTGGGGGCTGATCACCCGGCTGGTGACGGTGAACAGCAGGACGGCGGTGAGGGCCGCGTCGAGCGGGGTGGCGGCGGTCCAGCGGTGGGCCCGTACGCGCCACAGGAGCAGCCAGCCGAAGGCGATGACGGTGAGCAGCAGGGCGAGGTGGCCGATGCTGGAGACGTACGGGCCGACGTACTCGAAGGCCCCGTAGCGGAACTCGACCCTGCCCGGCCAGATGCCGCCGGCTCCGGCCAGCGCGAGGGCCGTGCCGCCGAGCGACTCGATCTGGATGCCCCGGCTGCCCTGCTGCCGCAGGAAGCCGAGGGAGTCGGAGAAGAACAGCGCGAGGGTGGCGAGGAGGGCGAGGGCCGCGACGCCCGCGGCGACCCAGGCCTCACGGGTGGTACGGCCCCGGGGGGTGCCGATCAGGGCGAGCGCCGGCCAGACCTTGACCATCGCGCCGATGCCCGCGAGGGCCCCGCCGAGCCGGTGGGCGGCGGTCGAGCGGGCGGTGAGCGCGAGCAGCGCGAGGACGGCGAGGGCGGTGGTCTGGACGTCGTACCGCGCGAGCGGCAGGTGCAGGAGCAGCGGCAGTCCGCAGACCCAGATCCAGGTGCCGTGGGTGAGCCGGGCGCTGTCGGCGCGGGCGAGCGCGGCGGTGACGGCCGCGTCGGCCAGGAGGGTGAGCGCGACGAAGGCCTGGACGTACGTCAGCCAGGGGAGGATGCCCGGCGACATGATCACGAGTCCCGCGCCGGGCGGGTACTGCCAGGTGGCGTCGCCGCGCGGGAAGGTGCCCTGAGTGAACTGCTCGTACCAGTAGCGGTAGAGGTCCACCTCGCGGCCGACGCCGCCGATGCCGAGGGTGTCGCGGAGGAGCAGCAGCACCATGCCGACGCGGGTGATCAGCCAGACGGAGGCGACGGCGAGGTAGGGGCCGCGGCCGACCGTGACGAAGGTGGCGGAGGTGAAGGTGTCCGACGCGAAGGGGGACCCGGTGAGGGAGGGCGGCTCCGTCCCGGTCCGGTGCGGGTGCTGCGGGTGATCGGTCGTCATCTTTCCGCACTGTAGCCCGCAATGTGTTATTTGCCCGGTTTTCCGGGCCCTGTTCCGGTACCTGTCGCGGTGAACTCCTCGTACGCCGCCACCACCTCCTTCGCCGGGCCGTCCATCCGCAGCGTGCCCGCCTCCAGCCACAGGGCCCGCTCGCAGGTCTCCGTGATCGTCGAGTTCGAGTGGCTGACCAGGAACACCGTGCCCGCCTCCGCCCGCAGTTCGTCGATCCGCCGCTGGCTCCGGCGGCGGAAACGCGCGTCCCCGGTGGACAGGGCCTCGTCGATGAGCAGGACGTCGTGGCTCTTCGCGGCGGCGATGGAGAAGCGCAGCCGCGCCCCCTCGCCGGAGGAGTACGTCCCCATGGGGCGGGAGATCGCGTCGTCCTTCTCGTTGATGCCCGAGAAGTCCACGATCTCGTCGTGGCGCTCGCGGATCTCCGTGCGGCTCATGCCCATCGCGAGGCCGCCCAGGAACACGTTCCGCGCGCCGGTGAGGTCGTTCATGAGGGCCGCGTTGACGCCGAGGAGCGAGGGCTGCCCGTCGGTGTACACCTGGCCCCGCTCGACGGGCTGGAGGCCCGCGATGGCCTTCAGAAGGGTGGATTTCCCAGATCCGTTCGAACCGATCAGGCCAATTGCCTCGCCCCGGTACGCGACGAAGCTGACGCCCTTCACGGCGTGGACCCGGCGGCCGGTCGGCCGTTTCTCACCGCGCCGGAGCATGCGGCTCAGCGCGGCCGTCGCGGCGCCCCGGCCGCCGGCGGTCCCGCCGTCGACCGTGTAGGCGACGTGGACTCCGTCGACCACGACGGTGGGGGTGGGGGTGGGGGTGGGGGTGCTCTTCGGGTCAGCCACGGCCGTACGTCTCCTCCGCCTTCCAGAACCAGATGAAGCCGCCCCCGAAGGCCAGCAGGGCCCAGCCGGCGGCCAGCGCCCAGACGTGCGGCGGCAGCTGCGCCGAGGTGTAGCTCCCGATGAGCGCGAAGCGCATCAGGTCGATGTAGACCGCCGCCGGGTTGCACTGGAGGGCGAGCACCACGCCGTCGGGGAAGCGTCCGCTACCCGCCAGGTTCTGGATCGACCACATCGCGCCCGAGGCGTACATCCAGGTGCGGAGCACGAACGGCATCAGCTGGGAGATGTCCGGGGTGCGGGCCGCGAGCCGGGCGAGGACCAGCGCCACGCCCGTGTTGAACAGCGCCTGGCAGAACAGTGCGGGGACGGCGAGGAGCCAGCTCCAGGTGGGGAACTCGCCGAGCCCGGACAGGATCATGACCAGTGCGGCGAGCGAGAGCAGAAGTTGCTGGAGCTGCTGGAGCGACAGCGAGATCGGCAGGCTGGCGCGGGGGAAGTGCAGGGCGCGGACGAGTCCCAGGTTGCCGCTGATCGCCCGGGTGCCGGCCAGGATCGTGTTCGAGGTGAACGTCCACACGAAGATCCCGGTGATCAGGAAGGGCACGTAGTCGGCGACACCCTCCTTGGCGTCCATGAGGACCCCGAAGATCAGGTAGTAGACGGCGGCGTTGAGCAGCGGGGTCATCACCTGCCAGACCTGGCCGAGCCGGGCCTGGCTGTACTGGGCGGTCAGCCGCGCGGTCGCGAAGGCGGCGATGAAGTCGCGGCGGGACCAGATCTGCCGGGCGTAGGCGGGCAGCGAGGGGCGGGCGCCGCTGACGGTGAGGCCGTGGCGCCGGGCGAGTTCGCCCAGGTCCTCGGTGGAGGCCTTGTGCGGAGGGGGCTCGCGCAGAGGGGGCTCGCGCAGGGGGGCCTCGTGGGGAGGGGGCTGTTGCGGCTGCTGCTGCGGGGGCGGGGGAAGCGTCTGTGTGGTCACGGGTGGGCGCTTTCGACGAAGGGTGCGGGCATCCTCGGCGATGGAACGGGTCCGTATCGTCGCTACGGGGAGATTAGGGTGATTCCACGTCGGAACGCAACCGTATCGTCGTGACGCCCTCGGGGCGTCGCCGTTGGTTAGGATGCCGTTCATGACCGATCCGACCCCCCGCCGCGCTCCCGCCGGAGCGGCCGTCCTCCGCGAGGACGTGACCGAGGCCATCCGCGCCGCCGTCTTCGAGGAGCTCGCGGCCGTCGGCTTCGCCCGGATGTCCATCGAGGGCATCGCGCGCCGCGCGGGAGTCGGCAAGACCGCCGTCTACCGGCGCTGGAAGTCCAAGCTCGCCCTCGTCCTCGACCTCGTCGGGGCCTTCGCCACCCAGGGCCTGCCCGCTCCCGCCACCGGCTCCCTGCACGGGGACGTGCGCGCGCTCCTCCAGGTGGCCTCGCACGCGCTGCGCCACCCCGTCGCCTCGCAGGTCATCCCGGACCTGCTCGTCGAGGCGGCCCGGCAGCCCGAGATCGCCGAGGCGGTCACCGCCGCACTGCTCGACGGCCAGCGCGGCGTCGTGACCCAGATCGTCCGCGAGGCCGTCGCCCGCGGCGAACTCCCCGAGGACGCCGACCCGGGCCGCGCCCTCGACCTGGTCGTCGGTCCGCTCTACTGGCGCCTCGTCGTGGTCCGTACGCCCCTGCCCCCGGGGTACGTGGACGATCTGGCGCGGTCGGCGGTGGCGGCGCTCAAGGCCTGAGACCGGCGGTGGCGGCGCTCAAGGCCTGAGACCGGCGGTGGCGGCGCTCAAGGCCTGAGACCGGCGGGGGGGGGGGGGGGGGGGGGGGGGGCCCCCCCCCCCCCCCCCCCCCCCCCCCCCGCCGGCGTACGACCGGCCACGTCACCCCGCACCCGGCCCCCCGCCGGCGTACGAGGGCCGCTCCATCGCGCTCGCCGGCGTACACCCCGCTACTTCACCGCCCCCGCCATCACCCCCGTGGCGAACTGGCGCTGGAACGCGAAGAAGACCACCAGCGGCACCACCATCGACACGAACGCCCCCGGCGCCAGCACGTCGACGTTGTTGCCGAACTGCCGTACCTGCTGCTGGAGCGCCACCGTGATCGGCGGCGACTGCGAGTCCGCGAAGATCAGCGCGATCAGCATGTCGTTCCACACCCACAGGAACTGGAAGATCCCCAGCGAGGCGATCGCGGGACCGCCGAGCGGCAGCACCACCCGGGTGAAGAGCCGTATCTCGCCGGCCCCGTCGAGCCGCGCCGCCTCCAGGAGCTCACGGGGGATCTCCGCGAAGAAGTTCCGCAGCAGGAAGATCGCGAACGGCAGGCCGAAGGCCGTGTGGAACAGGACCACCCCGAGCGTCGTCTCGAAGAGGCCGACCGCTCCGAAGAGCTTCGACACCGGAACGAGCGCCACCTGCACCGGGACCACGAGCAGGGCGACCACCCCGAGGAACCACCAGTCCCTTCCCGGGAACTCCAGCCACGCGAACGCGTACCCGGCGAACGAACCGAGGAGGAGGACGAGGAGCGTGGACGGGACGGTGATCAGGACCGTGGAGAGCAGGGAGTCCGTGATCGTGTCGTTGGCGAGGAGACGGCTGTAGTTCTCGGTGGTCAGCTGGGCCGGGGCCGTGAACACCTGCCACCAGCCGCTCGCCGCGATGTCGGAGGGGGAGCGGAGCGAGGAGAGCAGCAGCCCGATCGTCGGCAGCAGCCAGAACAGACCGGCCAGGACGAGGAAGACCCGGACCGCGCCCCCGGCGGCCCGGGCGGCGGCCCGCGCCGCGAACGTCCGGGGCGCGGGGGAACCCGCGAGCGGGGCCGAGACGTCGGTACGCGCGCGCGTGCGGGTGGCGGAGGAACTCATCGGCGGGCCTCCCGGCGCATGCGGCGGATGTTGAGGACCATCACCGGGACCACCAGGAGCAGCAGCAGGACGGCGATGGCCGAGCCGACCCCGAGATCGGCGTCCGTACCGAACGACGAGCGGTACAGCTGGAGCGCGAGCACGTTCGCGTCGTCCTGCGCGGAGCCGGGCGCGATGACGAAGACGAGGTCGAAGACCTTGAGCACATTGATCATCAGGGTGACGAGGACGACGGCGAGGACCGGAGCGAGCAGCGGCACCGTGATCCGGCGGAACACCTGCCACTCGTTCGCCCCGTCCACCCGCGCCGCCTCCAGCAGCTCGCGCGGGACGGCCGCGAGACCGGCGCCGATCAGCACCATCGCGAACCCGGCCCACATCCACACGTACGCGCCGATCACGGCCGGGGTGACGAGCCGGGGGCCGAGCCATTCCACGCCGTTGTACTGCTCCCGGAAGTTGCTCGCGGGCAGCCGTAGTACGGCTCCGTCGGCGCGGTCGGCGGGCAGCGTGAAGGTGCCGTCGGCCGCCGCCGTGGCCCGGGCGACCACCGTGCCGTCCCGCACGGCCTCGATCCGCAGGCCCGCGAGGCCCAGTTCGGCCGGGTCGACGGCGTTCTGCCTCCCGCCGCCGCCCCGGGTGAAGTCCAGCCAGGCGGTGCCGGTGATCGTGTCCGGCGCCGTGTCCGGCGCACGGGCCGGACGTGCCTCCTCCGGCATCTGACCGGGCGCCACCCCGATCAGCGGAAGCCGTACGGGCTCCCCGGCGCGCACCGGCTCCTTCGTGACGAACGCGCCCCCGCCGGCCGCCTCCAGCGGATGGGCGGGCAGCGGCCGGGCCCGCGGAAAGCCGGACGACTCGGCGAAGGTGTCGTGGACGCCGACCCAGACGGCGTTGGCCACCCCGCGGTCCGGGTCCTGCTCGTAGACCAGCCGGAAGATGATCCCGGCGGCGAGCATCGAGATCGCCATCGGCATGAAGACGACCAGTTTGAACGCCGTTCCCCAGCGCACCCGTTCGGTGAGCACGGCGAAGATCAGGCCGAGGGCGGTCGCGACCACCGGGGCGACGATCAGCCAGATCACGTTGTTGCGGGCGGCGGTGCGCAGCGACTCGTCGGTGACCAGGGCGAGGTAGTTGTCCAGGCCGACGAAGGAGGAGCCGGAGCGGTCGAAGAACGAGCGCTGGACGGAGTACCCGATGGGATAGACGACGAGCGCGCCGAGCAGGACCAGGGCGGGGAGCAGGAACCCCGCCGCCACCGTCCGGTTCCTGTCTCCGGTCCTGTGTCCTTCTCTCCGGGATGTGGTGTGCCTCGGCATGCCGGGGCCTCAGCTCTTCGCCGCGGCCCGGTACGCCTTCTCCGCGTCCTTCTCCAGACGCGCCTGGGTCCCCGCGATGTCCTTCGGGTTCTTGAGGAAGTCCTGCAGCGCCTTCCACTCGCCCTTGCCCGGCGTTCCGCCGAAGGACTGCGGCATCTGGTCCGACATGTCGAAGCGGAAGTCGTCACCGGCGCCGATCAGCGCCTTGGCGATCTCGCGCTGGACGTCGTTCGGGTACGCCGACGGGTCCAGGTTCTTGTTGGGGGAGACGAAGCCGCCCTCGGCCGCCCAGATCTTCGCCGCGTCCGGGGAGGCGAGGAAGGCGAGCAGCGCCTGTGCGCCCTTGGTGTCCTTGAGGGCCACGGCCGCGTCGCCCGCCGTCACCACGGGGGTGGTGCCCGTACCGACGGTGGGGAACGGGAAGACCTTCGCGTCCGTGCCGATCTTCGCCTTCGTCTGCGCGATGTTGACGGCGGCGAAGTCGCCCTCGAAGACCATCGCCCCCTTGGGTGTGTCGCCGCCCGTGAAGGTCTGGGTGACCGACACCGGGTACTCCGTCTGCAGCGCGCCGCTCGTGCCGCCCGCGAGCAGCGACGGCTTGCCGAAGAGCTCGCCGAGCGTCGTCAGGGCCGCCGTGACGGACGGGTCGGTCCACTTGATGGTGTGCTTCGCCAGCTGGTCGTACTTGGCCGGGCCCGCCTGGGAGAGGTAGATGTTCTCGAACCAGTCGGTGAGGGTCCAGCCGTCCGCGCCGCCGACCGAGACCGGGGTGACGCCGTAGGCCGAGATCGTCTCCGCGGTGGTGAGGAACTCCTTCCAGGTCTTCGGCTCGGTCGCGCCGGCGCTCTCGAAGACCGCGGAGTTGTACCAGACCAGGGACTTGTTGGCGGCCTTGAAGTACACCCCGTACTGGGTGCCGTCGACCGCGCCGAGCTCCTGCCAGCCGCGGGAGTAGTTGGCGGCCAGCTGGGCCTCGGCCTCCGGGCCGACCGGCTTCAGCCACTTCTGGGCGGCGGCCTGCTGGATCGCGCCGACCTGCGGGAGCATCGCGACGTCCGGCGGCGAACCGCCCGCGATCTTCGTGCCGAGGAAGTTCACGATCGGGTCCTGGGCGGGCACGAAGGTGACGGTCGCGCCCGTGCGCTTCTCGAACTCCTTCAGGACCTTGGTGAAGTTCTCCTGCTCGGGGCCCGTCCAGACGGCGGCGACCTCGATCTTCTCGCCCTTGAGGGGAAGGGCGCCGCCGCTGGACCCGGACTCCCCCGGATCCCTGTCGGATCCGCCGCCACCGCAGGCCGCGAGGGTCAGTGCGGTGATGGCGGTGAACGCCGTGACGGCCACCGCGGTCTTGCGTGGACGAAGAGTTGTACGCATTGCTGCCCCGTCTCCTTCGTGCGCTTCGCTGTACCGTGCCGACAGGTCTACGCCCGGTGACGGGGCCCCGCAATACCGCCTTCCGTGTCAAGTGGGCGATCGTGACGCCCTCGTGACGTCATGTCAGCTGTGGGTCGCGGGGGTCAGCGGGGGCACGGGGGTCGCCTCGACCGAGCGGGCGGCACGGTCGAGGGCGCTCGCGAGGAGGGCCAGATCCGTCGGTCCGTTGCCCAGCTCGCGGACCGGGCGGCGGGTCGGCGGATCGCCCATCCGCTCCCACTCCAGCGGCACGACGGTGGGGCGGAGCGTCGCCGTCCGGGGGATCCGTCCGGTGACACGGCCCGCCTGGAAGGGCGTCACCCGGCCGTCCGGATGACCGAGGCGCCCGCGCCCGGCGGCCGGTACGTCCGGTCCCGCGGTCGCCGGGGGCGCGTCGAGCACGATCCTTAGCCGGGCCCCGTGGGCGAGCTCCGTGTCGGCGGTCCGGTCGGGACGCGCGGAGGTCGCGACGAGGTGCACGCCCAGCCGCTCGCCGTTGCGCGCGACGGCCTCCAGGGCCCGTACGACGGAACCGGCGGCGGGGCGCCCGGAGGCGCCGAGCGCGGGGGCGACGAGGGCGTCGAAGTCGTCGACGAGCACGATGAGCCGGGGGAGGTGGGCGGGTCCGCCCTGCGCTCGACCGGGCCCCTGCTCGCCGCCGGCGGGCCGGGGGATCCGCCCGGCCGTCTCCTCACCGGAGGGGCGGGGCACGCGGCCGCTCGGGTATCCGCCGAGGTCGCCGTCGCCGGGCCGGGGGACGCGCCCGCTGCCGTGGCCGACGACGTCCTCCGCTCCGGTACGGGGCACGCGGCCGCTCGGGCGGTCCGTGAGATCACCGTCGCCGGTGCGCAGGGTGCGGCCGCCGGAGCGCTCGTCGCTGTCCCGGCGCGGCAGCCGCCCACTGGGCGTATCGGTCAGGAAGGCGTCGGCGCCGGTCCGCGTCCGGGCACCGGACCGCTCGTCGAGCGAACCGTCGCCGGGGCGGGGCACGCGCCTGCCGCCGGGCCCGCCGCGGTCGTCCGCCGGGGGACGGGGCACTCGTCCGCTGCCGTGGCCGCCCAGGTCCTCCGCACCGGCGCGGGCCGTACGGCTGCTCGGGTGGTCGGTGAGGTCGTCGTCGCCCGTGCGCAGGGTGCGGCTGCTGGGACGTCCGGCCGGGTCCTCGGACCCGGCGTACGTGATCCGGCCGCCGGTCCGGCCGCCGAGGTCGTCGGCACCCGGGTACGCGCTCCGCCCGCCGGTCCGGCTGTCGAGGTCTCCGGGGTACGCGCTCCGCGTGCTCGGACGGCCGTCGACGTCGCCCGGGTACGCGCTCCGGCCGCTCGGCCGGCCGTCGAGGTCGCCCGTGTACGTGATCCGGCCGCTCGGGCGGCCGCCGAGGTCCTCCGACGCGGGGTACGGGCCGTCCGTGCGGCCGCTTCGCGTGCTCGGGAGGGCGCCGATCGTGCCGTCGCCGGTGCGCAGGGTGCGGCCGCTGGGGCGGTCCGTGAGGTCGCCGGAGTCCGGGAGGCGGACGGTCGCGCGGGCACCCTGGGGCACGGACTCCGCCGCGCTCGGGGCACGCTGGCCGATCAGCCGGTCCGCGGCGGTCGCGGGTGCGGCGCGCGTCCCCCTGCGGTCGGCGAAGTGGCCGTCGCCGAGCAGTTCCGCCCTGCGCTTCAGCTCCGCGCCGAGAGCCTGCGCGAACTCCCGCATCCGCACCGGGTCCGAGGCGACCAGGTGTTCCGTGACGTGCGGCAGCTCCGTGCAGACCGCGAGTCCCTCGCCGCGGTCGCCGCCCGCCCCGTCCACCAGGAGCAGGCCGAGCCGGTCGGGGCGGCCGCCGGCCGCGAGCGAGGCGGCGATCGAGCGGAGCAGCTCCGTCCGTCCGCTTCCCGCGGGTCCCTCGATCAGCAGGTGCGGGCCCTCGCGGGTGAGGTCCACGGCCAGCGGGCCGCGCGGCCCCGTGCCCAGGACGGCCGTGCCGTCACCGGCGGAGGCCCAGCGGGCCATCAGGGAGGCGGGGGTGGCACGGGCGAGCCCGAGCTCGTCGAGGAGGCGGGACGACGGGGGCAGCGCGGCGGCACGCGCGCCGGGCGCCGCCGTCGTGTCCGTACGCAAGGGGGCGAGCGCGCGGCCGAACCGCTCGGCCCAGGCGACGGAGACCGCGTCGACCACACCGACCGTGCCGTGACCGGCGACCCGCCCGCCGGAGGTCCTGAGCAGCCGCAGCGCCGTCGCCACGTCGCCGCTGAGGAGCGCGGCGGCCCCGCACTCGCGGAACGCGAGGGACGCGGCGCAGGCCGTCTCGTAGGTGGCGGCCACCGGGGAGACCGGGGAGGCCGAGGGCGCCTCGGCGAGGCACAGGAGATGGATCCCGGCCGCCGCTCCGGCTCCGGCCAGCCGCGCCACCGTCTCGCGCAGCGCCGCCGAGCCGGGGTCGCCGTCGACGATCACGACGGTCGTCGGCCCTTCGTGGCGGGCCGACGCATCGGCGACGGACGCGCGGTCGGCGCTGGGCCAGCCCGGGCCGAGCGGGCCGTCGTCGAGGCGGCGGGTCAGCTCCGCCGTACGGGCCTGGGCCTGCTCGCGGTCGTACGCCAGGAGCAGCCGGCAGTCCTGGCCGTGGGCGGGCCGGACGTGCGGGAGCCAGCCGAGCCAGCCCCAGGACCGGCGCCGCTCCTCGACCGAGCGGTTCCGGTCGGCGCTGATCAGCACGATCTCCAGGTCGGAGGGGGAGTGCAGGGCGGCGAGCTGGGCGACCACCGAGCGGGCGAGACCGGCGAGCCGGTCGGCGGGGCCGGCGAGGCCCAGCGAACCGGCCTCCCGCAGCCCCACGGTGACCGGGACGCCGGAGAGGTCGGCGCGGTCCGTGGTGCCGAGCCGGACCACCAGGGACTCGGGGTGGTCAGGGCCGCGCTCCCAGAGCCGGGGGCCGGGACCGAGCGCGGTGAGCAGCACGGTGGCCGGGTCGGGCCAGGTGTCGGCCGTCGGCACGGGCGCGGGGGAGCCGCTCCGGCCTCCGGCGCCGAGCCGGGCGCCCGCGTGGGTGTCCGGTGCACCACGGGGGTCGGCGGCGGGCGCCGGGAGTTCCTCGCGTCCGCCGGCCAGGCGCCGGGCCCAGGCGCCGAGGCCCCGCTTGCCACCGCCACCGGCGCGCGGGGAGCCCGCCTGGGCCGGGGGAGTGTCGCCGCGGTGCGGACGGGTCCTGCTGTGGGCCTCGCCGCCGCCGTCGGGCCCCTCGTGACCGCCGGGGTGGTCGCCCGCGCGGGCGTGGCCCGCGCCGGGGGAGTCCGTACCGCGGTCGCGGGCGCCCGGGCCGTACGGGTCGTCGTACGCGCGCTCGGGGGCACCGGCGAGCGGGACGCCGCGCGCCCCGCCGTGGGTGGTGTCGTCCACCGGGCCGCCGACGGGCGTGCGGGGCACGCCCGCGTGGGCGGGCCGGTCGCCCGTCGCCGGGGCGCGTCCGTCGGCTCCGGGCGGTGCCACGCGCAGGTGGCCCTCGCCGTCCGGGGCCGTCGCCCTCGTCTCCGTACCGCCGAGGTCGTCGCCGGGGCCGGTCAGTCGGAGGGCGGACTCGCCGAGGCGCAGCAGCGCGCCCGGCCGGAAGGCGACCGGGCGGTCGCCGACCGGTGTGCCGTCGAGGGTCGTGCCGTTCGTCGAGCCCCGGTCGGCGACCGTGACCCGGCCGTCCTCGCCGACGGTCACCGTGCAGTGCGCGCGGGAGACGTCCGGGTCGTCGAGCGGTACGTCGGCGTCCACGGAACGGCCGATTCTGATCGCTCCGCCGTGCAGCAGGTGCACTCCGCCGGCGTCCGGGCCCGCCACCACGTGCAGCCGGGCCGCGGCGGCCTCGTCGACGCGGTCGTCGGGGCCGGGCACCTGGAGGGAGAGGACCGCGCCGTCGACCAGCGGGGGTTCGCCCAGGACGCAGCGGCGGCCGTCGAGGCGCTCCGCGCCCGCGTAGAGCACGGTGGTGCCCGAGGCGGAGGTGTCGGGGCCGGTGACGGCGGCGGCGAGATTCGAGGCCACGGCGGCCAGGGCCGTCCCGGCGGGGGCCGTGACGAGCACGTCGCAGGTACGTCCGGCGCCGTGGCCGGCGTACGGCGCGAGGACGGTCAGCCGGATCTGCATCGCCGTCAGCGGTCCCTTCTGCGTGATGCCCGGCAGGGGAACCGCCCTGTGACTCCCCCCACCCGGCACGGACGCGTCGCCCGGTACAGGTCGGCACGGCGCGGGGGCTCCCGACCCCACCGATGCGACGTGCTGGAGGCATCCTCGCACCTGCCACCGACAACCCGCCCCCGGGTCGGCCGGAAGTGATCTTGAATGGTCGGCTGTGGACGCAAAAGTGCCTGGTTGAGCATGCCTTCGGAACATGCCCGGCAACCGTCCGGCCTCCGGAAGCGTCTTCTTTCGGACAGACCGGACCCACCCGGACCCACCCGGGCCCGGCCCGGCGACAGCACGCGCCACACCGGCCTCGGCACGGCACCGGCCCGCCCCCGGCAGGCCGCCGGAATCGGAATCGGCCTGTGGACGACCGGCCTGTACCTCGTTCGGCGGCACTAAAGTGGGTCGGACACCCGGACGGGTCACAACAGAGAACAGGGACCCCGGGAACACCACCGGATCACCCCAGGACCACGATCAGCAGGGAGCTCGTGACGTGCGGCCTATCGGCAGCAAGTACCTGCTCGAGGAGCCGCTCGGCCGCGGCGCCACGGGCACCGTCTGGCGAGCCCGCCAGCGGGAGACGGCAGGCGCCGAGGCGGCCGTGCCCGGCCAGCCCGGCGAGACCGTCGCGATCAAGGTCCTCAAGGAGGAGCTGGCCAACGACGCGGACATCGTGATGCGCTTCCTGCGCGAGCGGTCCGTGCTGCTCCGGCTCACCCACCCCAACATCGTGCGCACCCGCGACCTGGTCGTCGAGGGCGATGTGCTCGCGCTCGTCATGGACCTCGTCGAGGGCCCCGACCTGCACCGGTACATCCGGGACAGCGGCCCGCTCACCCCGGTCGCCGCCGCCCTCCTGACCGCCCAGATCGCCGACGCGCTCGCCGCCAGTCACGCCGACGGCGTCGTCCACCGCGACCTGAAGCCGGCCAACGTGCTGCTCGCCGAGCAGGGCGGCCAGATGCACCCGATGCTCACCGACTTCGGCATCGCGCGCCTCGCGGACTCCCCGGGCCTGACCCGCACCCACGAATTCGTCGGCACGCCCGCGTACGTGGCGCCGGAGTCCGCCGAGGGTCGCCCGCAGACCTCCGCCGTCGACATCTACGGCGCCGGCATCCTGCTCTACGAGCTGGTCACCGGCCGGCCCCCGTTCGCGGGCGGCACCGCCCTCGAGGTCCTCCACCGGCACCTCAGCGAGGAGCCCCGCAGGCCCTCGACCGTGCCCGGGCCCCTGTGGACCGTCATAGAGCGCTGCCTCAGCAAGGACCCGGACCGGCGGCCGAGCGCGGTGAACCTCGCGCGCGGTCTGCGCGCGGTCGCCGCCGGCATCGGCGTGCACTCCACGCCCGCCCAGATCGAGGCGGCCGAGGGCGTCGGCGCGCTCCTCGCCCCGGACCCCGCGCCCGCTCCCGTCCCGGAGACCCCCGGGACGGGAGCCGCGGATCCCACCCAGGTGCTGCCCAGCGGCGCCGGGATGCCGCCGCAGTACGATCCCGCCGGCGCGACCAGCGTCATGCCGACCAGCGGGCAGGCGGGCGCCGCCGATCCGACGGCCGTCATGCCCCCCGTACCGCCGGGGCCGCCGCAGGGCGCGCAGTCCGAGGAGCCGCACCCCTGGCAGAGCCAGCTCCGCGCGGCCCGCGACCGCAACGAGCAGACGCAGGTGCAGTACCTGGACCCGAGCCAGGACCCGCTGCGCCGCCGCCCGCAGCGGCAGCAGCCCCCGCAGGACCAGCGGCCCGGCCAGTACGGGCAGCAGGGGCAGCAGGGGCAGCAGGGCCAGTACGGGCAGCAGGGCCAGCAGGGTCAGTACGGGCAGCAGCCGCCTCAGCCGTACCAGCAGCAGCGTCCGGCGCAGCAGCGGCCGCAGCAGCCGTACCCGCCGCAGCAGCACCAGCCGCAGCAGTACGCGCCGCCGCCCGCCCCGCAGCAGTACGCGCCGCCCCAGCAGCAGTACACCCCGCCTCAGCCGCCGCCCCAGGCTCCGGCCCCGCGCGAGCCTCGTCCGCCGCGTCAGCGCAGCGCCAACCCGGTGCGGATCCCCGGCCTCGGCTGCCTCAAGGGCTGCCTGGTCATGATCGTGCTGTTCGTGGTCGCGGGCTGGCTCGTCTGGGAGCTGACCCCGCTGCAGGACTGGATCGCCGAGGGCAAGGGCTACTGGGAGGCCATCGGCGACGGCATCTCGAAGGTCACCGACTGGTTCGCCACGATCGGCGAGGCCACCGACTCCACCGGTGCTACCGGCGGTACGACCGGGCAGTGACCCCGTAGGACCACGTAATACTGCCGATTTATCGACTTCCGAGGGGTGATTTCCTCTCGGAAGTGACGTCCGGCGGCTGCGGACGCGTAACTTTGCACGCGAACCGCAGCCGCTGAGGGAGCAGTCTTGGCACGGAACATCGGCAGCCGCTACACCACCCACCAGATCCTGGGGCGGGGCAGTGCAGGAACGGTGTGGCTCGGCGAGGGACCCGAGGGGCCCGTCGCCGTCAAACTGCTGCGCGAGGACCTGGCCTCCGACCAGGAGCTCGTCGGCCGCTTCGTCCAGGAGCGGACCGCCCTGCTCGGCCTCGACCACCCCCGCGTGGTCAAGGTCCGCGACCTCGTCGTCGACGGCAACGACCTGGCCCTCGTCATGGACCTCGTGCGCGGCACCGACCTGCGCACCCGCCTCGACCGGGAACGCCGGCTCGCCCCCGAGGCCGCCGTCGCGATCGTCGCCGACGTCGCCGACGCCCTCGCGGCCGCGCACGCCGCCGGGATCGTCCACCGGGACGTCAAGCCGGAGAACATCCTGCTCGACATGGAGGGACCGCTCGGACCCGGCGGCTCGCACCCCGCCCTGCTCACCGACTTCGGCGTCGCCAAGCTGATCGACACACCGGGCCGCACCAAGGCCACCCGGATCATCGGCACCCCCGACTACCTCGCCCCCGAGATCGTCGAGGGCCTCCCGCCGCGCGCCGCCGTCGACATCTACGCCCTCGCGACCGTCCTGTACGAGCTGCTCGCCGGCTTCACCCCGTTCGGCGGCGGCCACCCGGGCGCCGTGCTGCGCCGCCACGTCACCGAGACCGTCGTCCCGCTGCCCGGCATCCCCGAGGAGCTGTGGCAGCTGATCGTCCAGTGCCTGGCCAAGGCCCCGGCGTCCCGGCTGCGCGCCTCCGAGCTCGCCGCTCGCCTCAAGGACGTCCTGCCGCTGCTCAAGGGCATCCCGCCGCTCGACGTGGACGAGCCGGACGCGGAGCCGGCGCCGGAGCCGTACGAGGAGGACGCGTACCCGACCGGTACGGGCGCGGGGGAGCCCGGTCCGCGCCGGGCCGCAGTCCCGCTCGTCCCCGGCGCCTCGGCCGACTCCAACCGCGACACCCACACCTCCATGCGGGTCCCGGCCCCCGACGAGCTCTCCGGCGGCCCCCTGGGCACGGCCCGCGCCCCGCGCTCCGCGGGGGCCCGCAGACCCGGCTCGGCCCGTCACAAGGCCGAGACGGTCCGCAAGCGCCGGATCACCCTCTCCATCGCCGCGGTGGTGGTCGCGGGCGCCCTCGGCGCGGGCGGCTATCTGGCGGTCTCCGGGGACGCGGACACCCCGCCGCAGGACTCCAAGCAGTCCTCACTGCCGTAGCAGCGGCGGCGAGCCGTTACGCTGGACGCGTGGCAGTCGTCGATGTATCCGAAGAGCTGAAGTCCCTCTCCTCGACCATGGGGTCGATCGAGGCCGTCCTGGACCTCGAGAAGCTGAGGGCCGACATCGCCGTGCTCGAAGAGCAGGCCGCGGCCCCGTCCCTGTGGGACGACCCGGAGGCGGCGCAGAAGATCACGAGCAAGCTTTCGCACCTGCAGGCCGAGGTCCGCAAGGCCGAGACCCTGCGCGGGCGCATCGACGACCTCGGAGTGCTGTTCGAGCTCGCCGAGGAGATGGACGACCCGGACACCCTCGCCGAGGCCGAGACGGAGCTCGTCTCCGTCCGCAAGGCCCTCGACGAGATGGAGGTCCGCACCCTCCTCTCCGGCGAGTACGACGAGCGCGAGGCCCTGGTCAACATCCGTGCCGAGGCCGGCGGCGTCGACGCCTCCGACTTCGCCGAGCGGCTCCAGCGCATGTACCTGCGCTGGGCGGAGCGCCACGGCTACTCGACCGAGATCTACGAGACCTCGTACGCGGAGGAGGCCGGCATCAAGTCGACCACCTTCGTGGTGAAGGCGCCGTACGCCTACGGCACGCTCTCCGTCGAGCAGGGCACCCACCGCCTGGTCCGCATCTCGCCCTTCGACAACCAGGGGCGTCGCCAGACCTCCTTCGCCGGTGTCGAGATCCTGCCGGTCGTCGAGTCCTCCGACCACGTCGAGATCGACGAGTCCGAGCTGCGCATCGACGTCTACCGCGCCTCGGGCCCCGGCGGCCAGGGCGTCAACACGACCGACTCGGCCGTCCGCATCACGCACCTCCCGACCGGCATCGTCGTCTCCTGCCAGAACGAGCGCTCGCAGATCCAGAACAAGGCGAGCGCCATGAACGTCCTCCAGGCCAAGCTCCTCGAGCGCCAGCGCCAGGAGGAGCGGGCCAAGATGGACGCCCTGAAGGACAGCGGCAGCTCCTGGGGCAACCAGATGCGCTCGTACGTCCTGCACCCGTACCAGATGGTCAAGGACCTCCGTACGGAGTTCGAGGTGGGCAACCCGCAGTCCGTCCTGGACGGCGAGATCGACGGCTTCCTCGAGGCGGGCATCCGCTGGCGCAAGCAGCAGGAGAAGTAACCCCGGAACACGGCAGGTTCGGGCCCCGCACCGTCACGGTGCGGGGCCCGTCGTCGTTCTGTGCGGTGGCCTCCGTCCGGTCAGCGGATTCGCTGACGCAAGCGGAAACGGGGCCGTCGGGGAGCTTTGTCGACAAGGGAACTGATGGCGCAGGGCCCGGAGTTCTGGGATTACGTCACAGTTGCATCGTCGTATGCGGGACACCTCATGATCTTTCGGGCATCGCACGCGCAACGACCTTGACGCTTCATCGGAAACTCGGAAGGGTGGCGTACTGGCATGCGCATTTCTGGGGCGCGTGCGAACGGGGGCGGGCCCAGTGGTGAGCCGCCCCTGTCGCGTGCCCCGAGCGCTGCCCCATGACGATGATGAGCTACTGGGGGTAGCAGCCAGATGACCAAGCAGATGCGAATCCGTATCGCGCGCATCGCCGCCGGTGCGGTGATCGCGGCCGGTGCGTCGCTGACGGCGGCGGGCGCGGCGCAGGCCGTGGACGTTTTCAGCGAGCCGGACCCGACGCCCACGTGCATCCCGGGAACCGCCGGTTGCCCGGACCCGGAGCCGACGGACCCTGAGCCGACGGACCCGGAGCCCACGGACCCGGAGCCGACGGACCCGGAGCCGACCGATCCGGAGCCCACGGACCCGGAGCCGACGGACCCGGAGCCGACGGACCCGCAGCCGACGGACCCGCAGCCGACCGATCCGCAGCCCACGGACCCGCAGCCCACGGACCCGCAGCCGACCGATCCGCAGCCCACGGACCCGCAGCCCACGGACCCGCAGCCGACCGACCCGGGGCAGACCACCAACCCCGGCCCCGGTCCGTCCACGGAGCCGGACCCCGACTCGACGGACGAGCCGACCACCCCGGATGACGGCGGCAACACCGACAACGGTGACGCCGGCACCTGCACCGTCGACCTCGACGGCGCCGAGTGCGTGGACAGCGGCAACAACAACACCGACACCAACAACGCCGGCTCGCAGCCCGTGCAGCAGGGTCAGGCGAAGGAGGAGCTCGCCGAGACCGGTGCGGCCGAGACCTCGTTCCTGATCATCGGCGCCGCGACCATGATCGCCGGTGGCATCGGCTTCCGCATGCTGCCGCGCCTCGTCGGCGGCGGCCGCGCAGCCGTCTGATCCAGCCCTGAGCATGGATCCGTACGGCGTATGACGTACAGAGCATGAGGAAGGGCCGGGGAGATGCTCCCCGGCCCTTTCCCATGGTTCCGGCTCGTGTGGACGCCGTGCGGTCCCGCTAGACCGTACGGACCGCCGCGAGCAGGGCGATCGCAGCCAGCAGGGCGATCGCCAGCGTCAGCAGCATCGCGGGCGAGAGACCACCTTGAGGGGTCAGTCGCTCCCGGTTCGCGCGGCAGACGGGGCAGCGGCCCTCGGCGACCGGGGCCGCGCAGTTGGCGCACACCAGTCGGTCGTAGGTCATGCGCTCTCCTCCTCCCGCACTGGGTTTCACACCAGGACAACGCCCGACGGTGTCCGGACGTTCCCCCTACCACTCTGCCAGCTCGGCGGCGTTTCGGCGCGCCCCGCCGGATCGCGACCGTTCCGTCCGCGAGGGCGAAAAGGATAAACGTCGCAAGCCGGAACCGCGACTGCGCGGGTCTTCCCCGGTCGCGTAAGGTCACGCACACCTACTCCCGGCCGACCGTGGTGCATTCGTGATCCGATTCGACAACGTCTCCAAGTCCTATCCGAAGCAGAACCGCCCCGCGCTCCGGGATGTATCCCTGGAGATCGAGAAGGGGGAGTTCGTCTTCCTCGTCGGTTCGTCCGGCTCCGGAAAGTCGACTTTCCTGCGGCTGCTCCTCCGTGAGGAGCGCGCCAGCCAAGGCCAGGTGCACGTCCTCGGCAAGGACCTGGCCAGGCTCTCCAACTGGAAGGTGCCGCACATGCGGCGTCAGCTCGGCACCGTCTTCCAGGACTTCCGCCTCCTTCCCAACAAGACCGTCGCCGAGAACGTGGCCTTCGCCCAGGAGGTCATCGGCAAGCCGCGCGGCGAGATCCGCAAGGCCGTGCCGCAGGTGCTCGACCTGGTCGGGCTCGGCGGCAAGGAGGACCGGATGCCGGGCGAGCTCTCCGGTGGTGAGCAGCAGCGCGTCGCCATCGCGCGGGCCTTCGTCAACCGCCCGATGCTGCTGATCGCCGACGAGCCCACCGGCAACCTCGACCCGCAGACCTCGGTCGGCATCATGAAGCTGCTCGACCGCATCAACAGGACAGGGACCACCGTCGTCATGGCGACCCACGACCAGAACATCGTCGACCAGATGCGCAAGCGCGTCATCGAGCTGGAGAAGGGCCGCCTCGTCCGCGACCAGGCTCGCGGCGTCTACGGATACCAGCACTGAGCAGGTAGGGGACTCAACACACCATGCGCGCTCAGTTCGTGCTCTCCGAGATCGGCGTCGGTCTCCGGCGCAATCTCACGATGACGTTCGCCGTCATCGTCTCCGTGGCCCTCTCGCTCGCCCTGTTCGGCGGTGCGCTGCTCATGCGCGAGCAGGTCAGCACGATGAAGGACTACTGGTACGACAAGGTCAACGTCTCCATCTTCCTCTGCAACAAGGCCGACGCGGCCTCGGCCGCCAAGTGCGCCAAGGGCGCGGTCACGGCACAGCAGAAGGAACAGATCGAGGCCGATCTGAAAGAGATGGACATCGTCGACACCGTCATGCACGAGACGGCCGACGAGGCGTTCAAGCGTTACAAGGAGCAGTACGGCGACACCGCCATCGCCTCCGTCGTGACGCCGGACCAGATGCAGGAGTCGTTCCGGGTCAAGCTCAAGGACCCGGAGAAGTACAAGGTGGTCGCCACCGCCTTCGCCGGCCGTGACGGCGTCGAGTCGGTCGCGGACCAGCGGGGCATCCTGCAGAACCTCTTCGACCTGATGAACGGCATGAACATCGCCGCCCTCGGCGTCATGGGGCTGATGCTGGTCATCGCGCTGATGCTGATCGTCAACACGGTCCGCGTCTCGGCCTTCAGCCGCCGCCGCGAGACCGGGATCATGCGGCTCGTCGGCGCGTCCAGCTTCTACATCCAGATGCCGTTCATCATGGAGGCGGCGTTCGCCGGACTCCTCGGTGGCGCGGTCGCCTGTGTGCTGCTGCTCGTCGGCCGGTACTTCCTCATCGACCACGGCATCGCGCTCGCCGAGAAGATGCAGCTCGTCAACTTCATCGGCTGGGACGCCGTCTTCGCCAAGCTGCCGCTGGTGATCGCCATCGGGCTGCTGATGCCCGCCGTGGCGGCTTTCATCGCGCTGCGCAAGTACCTGAAGGTGTGAGAAGACACCACTGACGGCGGATGGCGTCGTACGGGCAAAGCCCGTGCGGCGCCATTGCCTTGTCCTAGAGTGGGCGCCATGCCGGCCGGCACCGACCATCTCTGTATCCGGCCCCGCGGAGTACTCCGTGGGGCCGTTCTGACGTTGGTCTTCACCGGAGTCCTGGCCACCGCCGCCGCCACCGGCTCGCTGCCCCGGCAGGAGTCCGCCGACGGCCGCACGGGGGCGACCCTGCGCGCGGCCGAGAGGTCCGGGGACTCCTCGACGGTCGACAGCGCCGCCCTGAACCGGGCCGCGGCCGACGCCATGGCGGACGGCAAGTCGGGCAAGCAGGCGGCCGAGGAGTTCGTCAGCCGCAGCGGGGACCGCTGGGGCGCGGTGTACGACAAGAGGGAGTACGCCGAGTTCGAGCAGGCCCTCGACGGCACCTACACCGGCGTGGGGCTCTCCGCCGGCCGGGCCGCCGGGGGCAGGGTCCGGGTGACCCGGGTGCAGAGCGGCGGCCCCGCCGCGCGGGCCGGGCTCCGGGCCGACGACCGGCTCGTCTCCGTCGACGGCCGCCCGGTCGACGGACTCTCGGTCTCCGAGGTCGTCGCCCTCCTGCGCGGCGACGGCGTCCCCGGCTCCGCCGTCGCCCTCCGGGTCGAGCGCGGCCGCACGGCCTGGACCCGGACCCTGCACCGGGCCAGGCTCGCCACCGACCCGGTCACCGTCCGCCGCCTCGACGACGGGACCCTGATGATCCGGGTCGCCGCCTTCACCAAGGGCGCGGGCGCGCGCGTGCGGGACGCGGTACGGGCCGCCCCGGCCGGCGCCGGCGTCCTCCTGGACCTGCGGGGCAACGCCGGCGGCCTGGTATCCGAGGCCGCCGTGGCCGCCTCCGCCTTCCTCGACGGCGGTCTGGTCGCCACGTACGACGTGGAGGGCGAGCAGCGCGCCGTGTACGCGGAGGGCGGCGGCGACACCGGCAGGCCCCTGGTGGCGCTGATCGACGGCGGCACGATGAGCGCGGCCGAGCTGCTCACCGGCGCCCTCCAGGACCGGGGCCGGGCCGTCACGGTCGGCTCGCGCACCTTCGGCAAGGGGTCGGTCCAGATGCCGAGCGCCCTGCCGGACGGATCCGTCGCCGAGCTGACCGTCGGCCACTACCGCACCCCGGCCGGTCACGCCGTCGACGGCCGGGGCATCACCCCCGACCTGACCGCCGGGGAACGGGCGGAAGAACGGGCGAAGACGGTATTGAGTGGCCTCGGAGGGGGCTCGTAGTGCGAAAATGGCCGCACTATGGCAAAGGGACTCGTGAACGTGCAGGGCAAGCCTGCGAAGAAGAACCAGGACAAGGCGCCCGAGCGCAAGATCATCGCGCAGAACAAGAAGGCGCGCCACGACTATCACATCGTCGACACCTACGAGTGCGGTCTCGTGCTCATGGGCACCGAGGTGAAGTCGCTGCGGATGGGCCGCGCCTCGCTGGTCGACGGCTTCGTGCAGATCGACCGGCACGAGGCGTGGCTGCACAACATCCATGTGCCCGAGTACATGCAGGGCAGCTGGACCAACCACTCGGCGAAGCGGAAGCGCAAGCTGCTGCTGCACCGCGAGGAGATCGACAAGCTGGAGGCGAAGTCGCAGGAGACGGGTCACACGATCGTGCCCCTCGCGCTGTACTTCCTGAACGGCCGGGTCAAGGTCGAGATCGCGCTCGCCAAGGGCAAGAAGGAGTTCGACAAGCGCCAGACCCTGCGCGAGAAGCAGGACACCCGCGAGACGAACCGGGCCATCGCGGCGGCCAAGCGCAAGCAGCGGGCGGCGCAGGTCGCGTGACCCCGCGGCGCTGCTCGACGGAGCGGCGCGGTCGCGGCTAATACGCTGGCGACAGCACCCGTCGGTCACGTACGATGGGTCGTGCCCGCCTCGCAAGAGGTGTGCTTTGAAAAATAAACATGGGGATGATCGGTTTCGACAGCGGATACCGATGCAGGGGAAGCGTGTCGAGGAAGCGGCAATGATCTCGTTAACCATATGTCGCAACCAATAATCGCCAACTCCAAGAGCGATAACTCCCGCTTCGCCCTCGCTGCCTAATTTTAGGTAACGACAAGAAGCCTCTGTGAGGAGCGTCAGCCCGGGGGTGGTCCCGACCCGGATCCTGGCGTCATTTAGGGATCTAAACCTCCAACCCCGGTCACGGGGGTTGGAGGGAAATCAAACAGTGACTGAGCCCGTCGGAGACTTGTCCGTGTGATCTCCGGGGCTGAGAAACTCGTAGCGGACTGCGCACGGAGAAGCCCTGTTTCCGTACCGTTGGACGCGGGTTCGATTCCCGCCATCTCCACCGAGCGTCCGAGAGGCTCGCCTCCTCGGACACCTCATCCCATGTGGGCGAAGGCCCGGCAGTCATCCGACTGCCGGGCCTTCGTCATGCCCGGCCGCCCACCTCGGCCGCCGCGCAGAGCGCCAGCGCCACGGCTGCCGCGGTGGCCGGGACCAGGAAGCCGAAGGACGCGAACGGGGCGTGGTCGGCGGCCCAGCCGCCGGTGGCGGAGCCGGCCGCGATGCCGCCCAGCAGAGCGGTCACGGCCAGCGTCATGCCCTCGTTGAGCTGGGACGCCGGGGTCAGGCGCTGCACCAGGCCCATGCCCGTCACCATCGTCGGAGCCGTCGCCATGCCCGCCAGGAGCAGCCCGGCGGCGAGCGCGAGCAGCGAGCCGGTCGAGGCGGCGAGCAGCGGCATCGTCATCAGGACGGCCATCGCGGCCAGGCAGGTGCGGAGCCGGACGGTGCGGCGGGCGTGGCCGTAGAGGAGGCCCGCCGCGCAGGAGCCCGCGGCCTGGAGGGCCAGCACCGGACCGGCGACGGGGCCGTCCACGTACGCCACGGTCACCACCTCCATGGAGCCGAAGACCGCGCCGGTGGCGAGGAAGACCACAAGGAGCGGAGCCATGCCGGGGACCCGCAGCGGGGAGCCCGCGGCGGTACGGGGGGAGACCGGCGGCTCGGTGGAGCGCTGGGCGGCGAAGATCAGGACGCCGGTGAGGAACAGGGCGGCGCCGACGAGGGTGCCGGCCTCGGGGAAGAGCGTGGAGCAGAGCAGCGCGGCGACGACCGGGCCGAGCATGAAGCAGAGCTCGTCGGTGGCCTGCTCGAAGGCGTTGGCGGTGTGCAGGGCGTCCCGGTCGCCCTTGAGGAGATGGGCCCAGCGTGCCCGGGACATGCCCCCCGTGTTGGGTGAGGTGGCGGTGAGCGCGGTGGTGGCGAACAGGGCCCAGACGGGCGCCTTCTCGTGGACGCAGAGCAGCAGCACCAGATGGCCGAGGACGGCGTAGGCGGTGGCGGGGACCGCGATCCGCGCCTGGCCGTACCGGTCGACGAGCCGGGCGATCCAGGGGGCGGTGAGGGCCCCGGCGGCCATGCCGGTGGCGGTCACGCCGCCCGCGAGGGCGTACGAGTCGTAGGCCGCCGCGATCATGATCACGGCGCTGACGCCGAACATGCCCATGGGCAGCCGGGCGATCAGATTGCCGACGATGAAGCCGCGGGCGCCGGGGACGGTGAAGAGGCGGAGGTAGGCGTTGCGGGGGGCGGGGGTGGGGGAGGGAGTGTGAACGGGGGTCGGGGAGTGGGCGTGGCCGGGGGAGCGGGTGCGGGCGGCGCTGGGGCTTGGGCTGGGGCTTGGGGTGGCACTGCTGGGGGCGGCGGTGCGCCGGTCGCGGTAGCGGGGGGCGAGGGCCGGGCCCGCCGGGGTGAGGGTGAGGTCCGGTTGCGGCATGGATCAAGGCTCGCCGGAGGGGGTCGGGCCGGTCCAACACCTGTTCGGTGGCCATTCACGCAGCTGTGTTGTTAAATGCGGCGATGCCCTCCCCGGTACCTTCCCCCATGCCGGCGTCGCCCGCGCCGGCGTCCGCCGCGCCGCGCGACATCGACCCCCGCCTCCTGCGCGCCTTCACCGCCGTCGCCGAGGAGCTGCACTTCACCCGCGCCGCCGCCCGCCGCTACGTCGCCCAGCAGGCCCTCAGCCGTGACATCCGGCGGCTGGAGCGCGAAGTGGGCGCCGAGCTCTTCGTGAGGACCACCCGGCAGGTCTCCCTCACGCCCGACGGCGAGCGCCTCCTCCCGTACGCGCTCCGGGTGCTGGCCGCGCACGACGAGTTGACCGAGGCCTTTCGGGCCGCGCCCCGGCCGCTCCTCGTCGACCTCAACAGCCCCGGCCTCGCCCCCGAGAACGTACTGCGCCGGGCCCGTGAACTCGCCCCGGACCAGGAGCTGATGGCCCGCTACGAGAGCGGACTCACCGGCGCCGTACGGGAGATGCTCGCCGGGCGGCTCGACACCTCCTTCGGCCGGTACGGCGGGCTCGACGCCGGGCTGCGGGCACGGCTCGACTCCCAGTTCGTGCGGTACGAGCGGATGGCCGTGATCCTCCCCGACGACCACCCCCTCGCCGAGCTGACGGAGGTGCCGCTCGCCGCCCTCGCCGGGGAACGGATCTACGCGGGCGCGGGGAACGACCGCACGCCCGAGTGGACCGACCTCGCCGCCCGGCTCTTCGCCGGGCGCGGCATCGAGATCGCCCCGCCCGCGCCGCTCGCCGTGGGCAAGGAGGAGTTCCGCCGCATCATGGCCAAGCACCGCAACCCGGTGCTCGCCGTCGTCGACTTCCCGCCCATGCCGGGCTGCGTGCTCAGGCCGCTCGTCGACCCCGTACCCCTGTCGCCCGTGAGCCTGGTGTGGCGCAAGGGACTGCGTCATCCCGGTCTGGACGCGCTGCGGACCGCGGCCGCCGAGATCGGCGCCAGGGAGGGCTGGCACGCCCGCCCGGCCGGGTCCTGGCTGCCGGAAGAGGAGCCGGGGCTGCCGGGCGCCTGAGGACGGCTGCCCGGGGCGGCACGCATCGGGACCCGGTCACGTCCACCGGTAGGACCCGGCGAGTGAGCCGAAGGGGTGCGCCGGGGGAACAGGGCCGAGCGCGCGGAGCCTCCCGAGGAACGAGGGAGGCGAGCACGGTCGGTCCTGTGAGCCCGGCTTCAGCGCCCCGGAGGCGAGCCGAGCCAGGAGAAGGGGCCGCGCTCACAGGGGCCGCGCGCTCCGGGTGAGAGCAAGGTTCCGTTGACGTCACCTCACGGCACCGGGCCGAAACGCGACCTCCCTAGCGTCGGGGACAGGTGGACCGGGGCTGTGGACGCCCCAGGACCCGACACCCGCGGAGGTACGACATGGGCGGCCGGTGGATCGAGCAGTGGGAACCTGAGGACGAGACCTTCTGGCGCGAGACGGGGGAGAAGATCGCACGGCGGAACCTGCTCTTCTCCGTGATCTCCGAGCACATTGGCTTCTCCATCTGGAGCCTGTGGTCGGTCATGGTGCTCTTCATGGGCCCCCAGTACGGCGTCGACCCGGCCGGCAAGTTCTTCCTGATCGGCACCGCGACCTTCGTCGGCGCGCTGATCCGCATCCCGTACACCTTCTCCGTCGCCCGCTTCGGCGGCCGCAACTGGACGGTCTTCAGCGCCCTGCTGCTCCTGCTGCCCACCGGCCTCGCCTTCGCGGTGATGGAGCCAGGGACCTCGTACACCACCTTCGTCCTGGTGGCGGCGCTCACCGGCGTCGGCGGCGGCAACTTCGCCTCCTCGATGACCAACATCAACGCCTTCTTCCCGCTGCGGAAGAAGGGCTGGGCGCTCGGGCTCAACGCGGGCGGCGGCAACATCGGCGTCCCCGTCGTCCAGCTCATCGGCCTCCTCGTCATCGGCACGGCGGGCGCCATGCACCCGCGGATCGTCCTCGGCGTCTACCTGCCGCTGATCATCGTCGCCGCCGTCTGCGCCGCGCTCTTCATGGACAACCTCGCCCCCGTCAAGAACGACACCGGCGCCGCGAAGGAGGCCGTCCGGGCCCGCCACACCTGGATCATGGCCTTCCTGTACATCGGCACCTTCGGCTCCTTCATCGGCTACAGCTTCGCCTTCGGCCTCGTCCTCCAGACCCAGTTCGGCCGCACCCCGCTCCAGGCCGCCTCGCTCACCTTCATCGGCCCGCTGCTCGGCTCCCTCATCCGGCCGATCGGCGGCTCCCTCGCCGACCGGCACGGCGGCGCCCGCATCACCCTGGGGACCTTCGCCGCGATGGCCCTCGCGACCGGAGTCGTCATCTACGCCTCCGTGATCGAGTCCCTCGCCGTCTTCCTCGTCGGCTTCATCGGCCTCTTCGTCCTCAGCGGCCTCGGCAACGGCTCCACGTACAAGATGATCCCGGCGATCTTCCTCGCCCAGGGACACCGCAAGGGCCTCGCCGGAGAGGCCGCCGAAGGCTACGGCCGGCGGCTCTCCGGCGCCGCGATGGGCCTCATCGGGGCGGTCGGCGCGCTCGGCGGCCTCGGCATCAACCTCGCCTTCCGCCAGTCCTTCCAGACCTCCGGCACCGGCACCGCGGCCTTCGTGGCCTTCCTGGCCTTCTACGCGGCCTGCATGGTCGTCACCTGGGCGGTATACCTTCGCGCTCCGGTCGCGGTCCCCTCCACGGTCCCGGAGGACGCCGGAGACGTCACCGACCCGGAGCCCCGGCCCGGCTACGCGAAGGTGTGACGCCCGATGCCCGGCGCGGACCGTAACGATCAGGAAATACGGGCGAACCGAGACCGTCACGCGTTCCCGTCAGGCTCTGACCCCATGGACGAGCAGCAAGAACCCGGCCCCGCCGGTCCCCTCGCCGGCTTCACGGTCGGCGTCACCGCGGCGCGGCGCGCGGACGAACTCATCGCGCTGCTGCGCCGACGCGGCGCGGCCGTCGTCCACGGGCCCGCCCTGCGGATCGTGCCCCTCGCGGACGACACCGAACTCCTCGCCGCCACCAAGGAACTCATCGGCCACGCCCCGGACGTCGTCGTCGCCACCACGGCGATCGGCTTCCGGGGCTGGGTCGAGGCGGCGGAGGGCTGGGGATGCGGGGAGCAGCTCCTCGCCGTCCTGCGCGACGTCGAACTCCTCGCCCGGGGACCCAAGGTCAAGGGAGCCGTACGGGCCGCCGGACTCACCGAGTCCTGGTCGCCCGGCTCGGAGTCCATGGCCGAGGTCCTCGACCGGCTCCTCGCCGAGGGCGTGGAGGGCCGGCGGATCGCGCTCCAGCTGCACGGGGAGCCGCTGCCCGGCTTCGTGGAGGCACTCACGGCCGGCGGCGCGGAGGTCGTCGGCGTGCCCGTCTACCGCTGGATGCAGCCCGAGGACATCGGACCGCTCGACCGGCTCCTCGACGGGATCCTGGCCGGAGGCCTGGACGCGGTCACCTTCACCAGCGCGCCCGCCGCGGTGTCGCTGCTGTCGCGTGCCGAGGAGAAGGGCGTACGGTCCGCACTCGTCGCCGCGCTCAAGCACGACGTCCTCGCGGTGTGCGTGGGTCCCGTGACGGCGCTTCCGCTCCAGGCCGAGGGCATCGACACGTACGCCCCCGAGCGGTTCCGGCTCGGGCCGGTGGTCCAGCTCCTCTGCAAGGAGCTGCCGGGCCGCTCACGGGTCCTGCCCGTGGCGGGCCACCGGGTGGAGGTCCGCGGGCACGCCGTCCTCGTCGACGGCCTCCTGCGGCCCGTCCCGCCCGCCGGAATGGCCCTTCTCGGGCTCCTCGCCCGCCGGCCCGGCTGGGTCGTCTCCCGCGCGGACCTGTTGCGCGCGCTGCCGGGCGCGGGGCGGGACGAGCACGCCGTGGAGACGGCGATGGCGCGCCTGCGGGCGGCGCTCGGCACGCCGAAGCTGATCCAGACGGTGGTGAAGCGGGGGTATCGGCTGGCGCTGGATGCGGCGGCGGACGCGAAGTACGACGACTAGGCGGCACTTGCCCCCGCGGGGGGCCCGCCACCCACGGGCCTCAGCCCCTCCGCCAGCGCGGCCCCACGCCCCGACGCCCCGACGGCCCTGTACGGGCCGCTGCCTCCGCTGCCTCTGCGTGGGGCGCGTCCGTCTGTCTCCGCCTGCGCGGGGCGCGTGCCTGTGCCGCCGCCCCTGCCGGGTCTCCGCCTCCGCTGCCCGCGCGCGGGGCCCGGGCCTCTGTGCGGCCCCGCGTGCGGGGCCGGCGCCCTTTGCCGCTGCACACCTCTCCGTGCGGACCCGCGCCCGCCGGCCGGCACCCCGCCCACACGGGGGTGGGGTGGGGGTTCGTGGTGGTTGGGTGGGGGGTGCGGGGGAGGTGGAGGGTGGCGTGGGGGGATCTCGCCTGACACGGTGCCTTCCGGTGGCGTACGCTCGACGGCTGCCCAGTGCACGTCAGAAGGGGGCCTTAGGTGGCCGCGCAGGAAGCCGTGGACACGGTCAGAGACCGTGAGATCGGTGTCGAGCAGGAACATCTGGACCACGTCTACCGCCGACTGGAGGAGAAGATCCACGAGGCGGAGTTCCTGATGAACGACGCCGCCCAGCGGGGCCAGGTCGGCACGCCCGGCGCGCTCGCCGAGCGCGACGCCCAGGTCTTCCGGGCCGGCATCCACCTCAACCGGCTCAACAACGAGTTCGAGGACTTCCTCTTCGGCCGGATCGATCTGCTGTACGGCAAGGACGGGAAGAAGGGACCCGACGGGGCGTACACCTCCGTCGAGCCCGCCGAGGACGCCGTACGGCCCGACAACACCGCCGAGATCGGCGAGACACTCCACATCGGCCGGATCGGCGTCCTCGACTCCGACTACGCGCCGCTGGTCATCGACTGGCGCGCACCCGCCGCCGCGCCCTTCTACCGGTCCACGCCGGTCGATCCGGGCCGGGTCGTACGGCGCAGGGTCATCCGTTCCAAGGGCCGCCAAGTCCTCGGCGTCGAGGACGACCTGATGCGTCCCGAGCTCCGGGCCACCCTGGACGGGCGCGAGCTGCCCGTCATCGGCGACGGAGCCCTGATGGCCGCCCTCGGGCAGGCCCGCAGTCACACGATGCGGGACATCGTGTCCTCCATCCAGGCCGAGCAGGACCTCGTCATCCGCGCGCCCGCCGCCTCCGTCACCTACGTCGAGGGCGGGCCGGGCACCGGGAAGACGGCGGTCGCGCTGCACCGGGCCGCCTACCTGCTCTACCAGGACAGGCGGCGGTACGCGGGCGGCATCCTGATCGTCTCGCCGACCCCGCTGCTCGTCTCGTACACCGAGGGCGTCCTGCCCTCCCTGGGCGAGGAGGGGCAGGTCGCCATCCGCGCCGTCGGCAGTCTCGTGGACGGCGCGGAGGCCACCGCCTACGACGACCCGGCGGTCGCCCGGATCAAGGGTTCCTCCCGGATGCTCCACGTGCTCCGCAAGGCCGCGCGTGGCGCCCTGGAGACCCCGGCGCCCAGGGGCCAGGCCCAGCTCGCGCTGGGCGACGAGGACGACGACCCCAGCGTGCCCGCCGTGCCCGCCGGTACGCCGACGCGGCTGCGGGTCGTCGCCTTCGGCCGCCGTCTGGAGCTGGAGGCCGACGAGCTGCGGCGCATCCGGCACAACGTCCTCGGCGGCACCGCTCCCGTCAACCTGCTGCGCCCGCGCGCCCGCCGTCTGCTCCTGGACGCGCTGTACGCCAAGTCGGGCGCGGTCGGCCGGCACAGCGACCCCGAGCTCGCCGCCGAGCTGCGTTCCTCCTTCGACGAGGACGTGTCGACGGAGGACTCCTTCCTCGGGTTCCTCGACGCCTGGTGGCCCGAACTCACGCCGCGCCGGGTGCTCGACGCGATGGCCGACGAGCGCCGGCTCGGCCGCTGGGCCCGTCGCATCCTCAACCCGGGCGAGGTGCGGCGGCTCGCCCGTTCGCTGCGCCGCACGGAGCTGTCCGTCCACGACGTGGCGCTCCTGGACGAGCTGCACACCCTGGTGGGGACTCCGTCCCGGCCCCGGAAGAAGCGCGAGTACGACCCGCTGGACCAGCTCACGGGTCTGGAGGAGCTCATGCCCGTCCGGGAGGAGACCCAGCGCGAGCGGGCGGAGCGGCTCGCCGCGGAGCGCACCGAGTACGCGCATGTGATCGTCGACGAGGCGCAGGACCTCACGCCCATGCAGTGGCGGATGGTCGGGCGGCGCGGCCGGCACGCCACCTGGACGGTCGTGGGCGACCCGGCGCAGTCCTCCTGGTCGGATCCGGACGAGGCCGCGGCGGCCCGCGACGAGGCCCTCGGGTCGCGGCCGCGGCGCCGTTTCGAGCTGACCGTGAACTACCGGAACCCGGCCGAGATCGCCGAGCTCGCGGCCAGGGTGCTGGCGCTCGCCATGCCGGGCAAGGAGTCGCCGCGCGCGGTCCGCTCGACGGGCGTCGAGCCCCGTTTCGTGAGGGTGGGGGAGACGCAGGGCAAGCCCGATCTGGCTGAAACTGTTCGGTCCGAGGCGCGGCTGCTCCTGGAGCGGGTCGAGGGCACCGTCGGGGTGGTCGTCGCCATGAACCGGCGTCAGGAGGCGGCCCGCTGGCTGGCCGAGCTGGGCGACCGGGTGGTGGCGCTCGGCTCCCTGGAGGCGAAGGGCCTGGAGTACGACGCCACGGTCGTCGTCTCGCCCGCGGAGATCGCGGACGAGTCCCCGGCCGGACTGCGGGTCCTCTACGTGGCCCTGACCCGGGCGACGCAGCAGCTCACGGTGGTCGCGGCGGCGGCGGACATGCCGGACGAGGCGGGGGTCCCGGACCTGTTGAGGGACTGATCCCGCGGGGCGGAAGGCGCCGATTTCAGGTCAACCTGTGGCGCTGGAATCACCGACCAGGGTGGTTTGTTAGCCTTGTCGTGGCAC
Organism: Streptomyces sp. NPDC029956; assembly: GCF_055574655.1. Taxonomy (NCBI): domain Bacteria; kingdom Bacillati; phylum Actinomycetota; class Actinomycetes; order Kitasatosporales; family Streptomycetaceae; genus Streptomyces; species Streptomyces sp. NPDC029956. The sequence goes on from NZ_JBVHZJ010000006.1 coordinate 58,184, forward strand.
CGGCTCGATCCAAGCCCCCGGGCCCAACCTTCGTCCCTCAGAGGGACCACTTGCCGCGAGGCGAGCATGGCGGGTCGGTGCCACTTAGACGTATGTACGAAGTTGAGGTCCTCGTCACCCCTGGTGACGGGGGCCTCTTCTGTTTCCCCGACAGTTCTCGTATGGTGGAAACTACTTTCCGAAAACAAAATGACCGCATTACCTGCTACCGGCAGGTAGGTGCGACCATCGGAGGGCGCCGCCGGGCAACCAGCCGGGGCGGCGTAGCAACGAAGCTCAGGGAAAGCAGAGGAACTCGGCCATGGCAACGGCGCCCAGCGTCTCGTACTCGATGACGGTCCGGCTGGAGGTTCCCGCGAGCGGAACCGCGGTCTCCCAGCTCACCACGGCGGTGGAGTCCCACGGCGGATCCGTCACCGGCCTCGACGTGACCGCCTCCGGCCACGAGAAGCTCCGTATCGACGTCACCATCGCCGCGACCTCCACGGCGCACGCCGACGAGATCGTCGAGCAGCTGCGCACCATCGAGGGCGTCGTCCTGGGCAAGGTCTCCGACCGTACGTTCCTGATGCACCTCGGCGGCAAGATCGAGATGGCGTCCAAGCACCCCATCCGCAACCGTGACGACCTCTCCATGATCTACACCCCGGGCGTCGCCCGCGTGTGCATGGCGATCGCCGAGAACCCCGAGGACGCCCGCCGCCTCACCATCAAGCGCAACTCCGTCGCGGTCGTCACCGACGGCTCCGCCGTCCTCGGCCTCGGCAACATCGGCCCGATGGCCTCCCTGCCCGTCATGGAGGGCAAGGCCGCCCTCTTCAAGCGCTTCGCCGGCATCGACGCCTGGCCGATCTGCCTCGACACGCAGGACACCGACGAGATCGTGGCCATCGTCAAGGCCATCGCCCCCGGCTTCGCGGGCATCAACCTCGAGGACATCTCCGCGCCCCGCTGCTTCGAGATCGAGGCCAGGCTGCGCGAGGCCCTGGACATCCCCGTCTTCCACGACGACCAGCACGGCACCGCCATCGTCGTCCTCGCCGCCCTGACCAACGCGCTCCGGGTGGTCAACAAGAACGTCGGCGACGTACGGGTCGTCATGTCCGGTGCCGGCGCGGCCGGTACGGCCATCCTCAAGCTGCTCATCGCCGCGGGCGTCAAGCACGCCGTCGTCGCCGACATCCACGGCGTGGTGCACGCGGGCCGCGAGGACCTCGTCGACGCCGCGCCCGGCACCCCGCTGCGCTGGATCGCCGACAACACCAACCCCGAGGGCGTCACCGGCACGCTCAAGCAGGCCGTGGTCGGCGCGGACGTCTTCATCGGCGTCTCGGCCCCGAACCTGCTGGGCGCGGACGACGTCGCCGCGATGGCCGAGGGCGCGATCGTCTTCGCGCTCGCGAACCCCGACCCGGAGGTCGACCCGGCCGCCGCGCGCCAGACGGCCGCGGTCGTCGCCACCGGCCGCTCGGACTTCCCGAACCAGATCAACAACGTGCTGGTCTTCCCGGGTGTCTTCCGCGGTCTCCTCGACGCCCAGTCCCGTACCGTCAACACGGAGATGATGCTGGCGGCCGCCACGGCCCTCGCCGATGTCGTCACCGAGGACGAGCTGAACCCGAACTACATCATCCCGTCGGTCTTCAACGACAAGGTCGCGGGTGCGGTCGCCGGAGCCGTGCGCAATGCGGCGAAGGCGGCGGCCGGCGGCCCGGCGACGACCGGGCGCTGACGGCGCGTCGCGATTCGCGGAGCCGTAAACCCGCCTTTAGGGTGGCTTTTCGGCTCCGCGTGGTTTTCGCGGAGTCGACAGAACGTCACCACCACGGGGCTCTGGCGCTTTTCGTGTGACCCCAGGGGGTGCCGGATTGGCGTTCCCGCCGCTGGTGGGGGCAGGATGCGTGTTTGGGCGCGAGGGTCTGTCATTAGACCCGGGTCCGGGGACTGTCCGAAGGCCCTGGCAGCATCGGCTTCGCTGTACCCAATCACGCGGCTTCCGCCGCGTGGCACGCCTCACAGGCAAGAAGAACACGGGAGTAACAACATGAACCGCAGTGAGCTGGTGGCCGCCCTGGCCGACCGCGCCGAGGTGACCCGCAAGGACGCCGACGCCGTGCTGGCCGCTCTCGCCGAGACCGTCGGTGAGGTCGTCGCCAAGGGCGACGAGAAGGTCACCATCCCCGGCTTCCTGACCTTCGAGCGCACCCACCGTGCCGCTCGCACCGCTCGTAACCCGCAGACCGGCGACCCGATCAACATCCCGGCCGGCTACAGCGTGAAGGTCTCCGCGGGCTCGAAGCTCAAGGAAGCCGCCAAGGGCAAGTAAGGCCGCCAAGGCCGCGTAAGGCAGCCTGGAGGCACAGAAAGGGCGGCCACCCTGTCAGGGGGTGGCCGCCCTTTCGTTTGCCCGTCAGAGGCCCCTCAGGGGCCCGTCGGCGCGGTCGGAGGCCGGGTGTGGGGGGGGGGGGGGGGGGGGGGGGGGGGGGAGGGGGGGGGGGGGAGGGGGGGAGGGGGGGGGGGGGGGGCCAAAGAGAAAAAGAACACATCCTGCGCGCCCGTGATCGGAGGGGGGGAGCAAATAAGAA